>NZ_JBBCVW010000014.1:0-109655 GCF_037146215.1 Microbacterium sp. MMO-56 | reverse complement strand
GGTCTCCGGACGAACAGGTTGCTTGGTCGCTACCGATCCTCCGGGCCTCGACCCACCTCACCCCGTCACGCCACGCCCGAGCGCCTCACCCCACCCAGAATGCGCAGAGCCTCTTTTCGGGCTCCCTGCAGCAGTTGCCGAGAAGTTTGAGCGAGACGCTCAGAATGCTTCACTGGCTGCCCTCACCAAAACGTTCGCCGGTTTGGGATCCGACGCGAAGGCGGCAGGCATTCAGCTTCTAATTCAACAGGCTCGCGCCGCTGTCGGATTGGAAGCGCCCAACGTTGCCTCTGCTTTGTTGGCCGTAGTGGCAACGGATCCAGAAGTCGCGAGGCCGTTCGCGAACGAGATTGCTCTCGTGACCTTGACCGCCCTCGGCGACAAAGCGGCTGCCCTCACGAGCGTCACAGCTAGTGGCGCTTGGGAGGTTGCAACGGTCGGTAGCCGACCTGAAGCTGAAGCCCTGGGCCATCTGGTGCTATCGAGCGACCTGGCCACCACAGACGACAACCTTCTCCAGCGTGTTCTACGTTCTGGAGCGCGGTCGGTGACGCTCTCGCCCAAGAAGGTCTCGGAGCTAGTAACCCATCGCCTCATGGTGGAAGATCCCGATGTGTTCGTCGACGCTCTTCTCAGCGCAGAGGACCCTCAACGAACCGCCGTCCTCGTTGCCAGCGAAGAGGCTCTCGTTGCAAAGGTCGCCGAGGCCATCACTGAGTTCACGGCAGCAAAGGCTGCCCGCGAAAAGCGCGAGAAAGAAGCAGCAGCAGCTCGTGCGGCAGGCAGAGCAGTCGCTGCCCCGGCCGACGATGACGACTCTGAGGAACCCTACGACCCGGTGAACGTCCTCGCCGCTCTGGACCGACTGCTGAAGTCTGTCAGTCCAGAAAACGAAAGCGCGGCAGTCGTTCTAAGAATCCTGCTAAAGGTCGACAAGATAAAAACTCGAGAGATCGTGCAGAGGCACCTCAATGCTTCTCTCGTTCGAGACTGCGAGGTCGCTGCGCTAGTACTGGAGCAGGCACACTGGCGCGTCACTCGTCTTTGGCCGAAGTGGTTGGACTCGTGGCCCGCCGAAGAGTTTGCTGACGACTCCCGTAGTGAGACGGCGCTCCTGGCGCTTGTTGACACGATGTGGCAACGCGCCGCGGTGGACGTGAACACTCTCGATGAAGAGGAGTTGATGCCCGGAGCGATCTCAGTCGCGCGTTTGCTCGACTATTGCAACGCGCAACTTCGATCCCGGGTGGTAGACATCGTCGCGCTCGATGATGTTCCTATGAGCGACGATGAGCTCGCCGCGCACAAGCATCGTACGGCAGTCGCTGACGTATTCGTGCGCGCCGGGGTTATCCCGCGATTGGCTCTTGACACCAAGCGGGCGGAACTTCTCACGCTTGCGCTAGGTGAGGATCTTGTTGAGGAGGAGCCTGAGTCAGAACTGGCGGAATGGGTATTGAAAGAGGTCACGTCGCTACTCGACTCTGATCTGGCTGAAGACGCGCTGGCGTCTCTCATCGCTGCCGGGTCCGGCGAAACCTGGCTGAGCGAGCCCGATGAAGCTCGTCTTCGAGTCCGCCTCCTTGAGCACCCCGAACTCGATGTCGCGACTGTTCCTCCTGTGTCTGCTGACGCGGTGGCAGCGAGCCGCGCGGACCTAACCGGGCCCGCCTTCATTGATCTTGAGCAGCGATGGTTGAAGGGTACAGACGCTCCGCTCGCGGACGTACTCGCAGTGCTGAGGCCCGACCTTCCGACCGCGTCGTCCTCGTTGTTGTCCGCCGTCGCTACTTGGCGCGCGAAGCTCGCTCCCGCCGAACAGTTCTCGCTGTTGGAGTCGTTCATCTCCAGTGAAGCAGCGGCCGTTCAATCCGCCCGGTTGCTCTCTGCGGTGGGACTCAACGAGGTGGATGAGTCGAGCGTCGCGTCGTTGCTTGTCGACCGGTATCGCCGTTGCACGAACAACGAGGGTCGCCGCGCGGTGTTGCAGATCACGCAGATGGCCAACTTCTCAACTCCCTCCGCGCGCAAACGCATCCTGCTCGAGGTGATTGCGCCGATGCTGTCGTTGAACACGTCGGCCGCCGACATCGCTCTCGAGTACGCCGTTCGGTTGGGGAAGCCCATCCCCAGCGGGGTCCGAAGGAGGTTGGGAGAAGCGATGGTCGAATCTGGAGGGAGATTCCCCGCAGTCGCTAAGAAGGCCGAGGACTCGCTTCGCAAGCTCGGGTACCCCATCAAACGAAAGGGACTGTTCGGGCTCGGCCGCGAGGTTGACACTTCAGAGGCGCCTTGAGCATGATTGTTCCTTCGTCGAGCGAACGCCTTGCCTCTTTCATGAGGATCAGCCAGCTAGATGTAGTTCCGTCTCAGGTGCCGGATTCGACCGCCAAGTAGGCGTGTGGCCGCATCGCGCGGATCGGCGGGGGAGTGGTGGTGCTCCAGGCACGCAGGCTCATCGCAGAGTCATTCATCCACACGACCGTGAACGTACCCGCGGTATCTCACATTTGTGTAGTGCTCGTGCGCTCCCATCGCTGTGTAACTGAACCCGAAGCTATCCGCGACCACGGGCCCGGGAATCGATGCAACGAGTTCGTCGAGAGCGGTGTTCTTACCGGCGAGGATGCTCACTCCGAGGTCGTTGAGCTCCTTCTTCAGCTGTTCACGCGTTACGTGACGACCTGCGCGGGCTCCGGGGAAGAGGTTAAGGGTTGGCATCAACGGGCGCTGTGCGGGTGCGCGCGCATCGGAGGTCAGGAGTGCGCCATTAGCACCAACTGGCGCCGCGCACTACCTTGAGGTTCAAGAGCTCGTCGGGGAGCGGCTGAATTGCATCCGATGGAATAATGACCACTTAAGCTGACATAATGTGCATTATCGGTGTTACGTGGGAGAGCCTCCCGCACCGGCAATAGGGTCGAATCATGTGGGAGACGCTGACCGGGTTCGTCGTGGTGGGCGTCGCCATCGCCGTCGGCTACGTCCTCGGACGCATCGACCTGCTCGGCCCGCACGCCCGTCACGTGCTGAGCCGCCTGACCTTCTTCGTGCTGTCGCCGTTCCTCCTGTTCGTCGTCCTCGCTCAGGCCGATGTCCACACGCTGTTCTCCGCACTGCTCCCGGTCTCGGCGATCGCCGCCGTCATCGTGTTCGCGGTCTACGCGGCGATCGCGCGGTTCGTCTGGCGTCGCGGCATCGCGGAGACGCTCATCGGCACCCTCTCCGCCGGCCAGGTGAACTCGAACAACATCGGCATCCCGCTGTCGCTGTATCTGCTCGGCAGCGCCGCCTACCCGGCGCCCGTCATCCTTCTGCAGCTGCTGGCGTTCACTCCCGTGGCGATGGCGATCCTCGAGTCGATCTCCACGGGAAAGCGACGTCCGATACCGATCCTGCGCCGGACGCTGACGAACCCGATCGTCGTGGGCTCGGTGCTCGGCGTCCTCGTGTCGCTCTCGGGCTGGCGGATGCCGCCCATCGTCATCGATCCGCTGCAGCTCATCGCGAACGCGTGCGTCCCCGTCCTCCTGATCGGCTACGGAATCTCCCTGCACGGCCAGCGGGTGCTCGGCGCGCCGGGCCGACGCCGTGACGTGCTCCTCGCCTCCGGGCTGAAGCTCGTCGTCATGCCCATGGTCGCGTGGACGGTCGCGACGTTCCTGTTCCGCCTCGACGCCCACGACGTGCTCATCGTCACCGTGCTGGCCGCTCTTCCCACGGCGCAGAACGTCTTCAACTACGCCCAGCGTTTCGATGTCGGTGAGACGATCGCCCGCGACAGCGTGTTCCTCACGACGCTCGGCTGCGTGCCCGTCCTGCTCGGCATCACGCTCGTCCTGGGCTGAGCACCGCGGCGCGCATGTTGCGCGTCGTGTCACGCGCCGACACGTCGGGGGTCTACAGTGATCGTGACACAGTTCACAGCAGTCTACCAGAAAGGGTTCCCCCATGACCGCTGACACGGACTTCGGCAAGGCCGCCAAGAGCAGCATCCGCACTGCTCTGGGCATCGGCGGCGTGCTGTCCATCATCCTCGGCATCTTGATCCTCGTGTGGCCGGCGAAGACGGCGATGGTCGTCGCGGCCATCGTCGCCATCTACGCCATCGCGGCCGGACTCGTCTACGTCGGCATCGGCATCTTCGCCGTCGGCAAGGGCGGGTGGTCCCGCGTGGGCCACGTGCTCCTGGGCGTGCTGTTCGTGATCGCGGGCATCGTCGCGTTCGCGAACCTCGGCGCCACGACCCTGTGGCTCGCGGCCTTCCTCGGCATCCTCGTCGGTATCATGTGGATCGTCGAAGGTGTGGTCGCCCTGTCCACGCTCGAACTCGCCGCCTCGCGCGGGTGGACGATCTTCTTCGCCATCATCTCGATCGTCGCGGGCCTCACACTGCTGTTCTCCCCCATCTGGGGAGCGGCGACGCTGTGGTGGCTCCTCGGCATCGGCGCGGTCGTCCTGGGTGCGATCCAGATCGGACGCGCCTTCTCGTTCGGCAAGTAGCCCGTCACGACGAAGCGCCCCGCGGTCTCGGCCGCGGGGCGCTTCGTCGTGGTCTGCGGGTCAGGCGCCGCCGAACGAGCTGACGTCCCCGACCAGGCGCGTGTTGTCGGCGGGGATCGGCTCGACCGCCGCGAGGGCGACCTCGGCGGCGAACTCCGACACGTTGTAGAGCTTGCCCGCCGACTCGCGGCGCTCGGCGATCGCGCCGGGGTTGGCGCGCTCGAGCAGGGTGGCGGTGATGGTGCCCTCGATCATGTCGCCGGAGACGACCACGAAATCGACGCCTTCCGCCGAGAGTGCCGGGATCCGCTCGCGCAGCGCGTCCTCGCCGGCGCGCTTGGACAGGGCGACCGGCTCGTACTCCGGCATCGTCGGCGTCGTGCGGATGAAGTGCGCCTGGTGGCTGGTCACGAACACGACGCGGGATCCGTCGTGCAGGAGCGGACGTGCGGCATCCAGGACGTTGAGCTGCGCATCCCGGTTGAGCACCAGGGCGTAGTCCTCCCCCATGCCGCTCTCCATACCGCCGGAGGCGTTGAGCACCAGCAGGTCGAGACGTCCGAAGGTCTCGCGCACCTGGGTCATCATGTCGGCGACGGATGCCGGATCGGTGAGGTCCGCTCCGACCACGAGCACGTCGACCCCCAGCTCGCGCAGCTGCGTCGCCAGCTTCTCGGCGCGCGGCGCCTTGTTGCGGTAGTTGATGACCACGTTGGCGCCCGCCTGGGCGAGGTAGGTGACGGTGTCCGCACCGATGCCCCGCGACGAGCCGGTGACGAGGGCCGTCTTCCCGGTGAGGGATCCGGCGGGAATGGGCTGGGACATGCGTGCTCCTACATCGCTACGAGGTGTCGGGCGGGCTCCGACGACCCTCCGACCCTACCAACCGGCTCGGTCCGCATCCGGAATGTTAGAGTGCGGACAGAGGTGTCGAAGGAGCCGAGCATGTTTCCGGATCTGACGCAGTACATGTGGATCGCGTGGCTCGTCCTCGCGCTCCTGTTCATCATCATCGAGCTGCTCACTCTCGAGTTCACGTTCCTGATGCTCGCGGGCGGGACGCTCATCGGCGGTCTCGGCGTCAACCTCCTGGGCGGCGAGTGGTGGCTCCAGGTCCTCGCGGCCGCCGCGGTCTCCGCGTTGCTCCTGTTCACGATCCGGCCCCTTCTGCTCCGGGCCCTCCATCGCTCCAGCGCCCTGCATCCGACCAACGTCGACGCGATCGCGGGCCTCGGCGGACGACTGGTCGCGCCGTTCACCGGTGACGTCGCCTCGGCGCGCCTGGACAACGGCGAGCTGTGGTCGGTCGCGGCGACGCCCGAAGGCGTCCGGATCCCCGTCGGTGAGCGCATCGTCGTCACCGCCGTGCGCGGCGCCATGGTCGAGATCGCGCCGGCGCCGCTCGCCCCTCCCTCCTCCCCCACTCCCCTCACCGACAGGAGCGCAGACTGATGGTCGACATCGGAGCCTTCGCGGGACAGATCTTCGTGATCGTCCTGCTCGTGGTCGTGGCGGTCTTCGTGATCGTCGTCATCTTCCGATCGATCAGAATCATCCCGCAGGCGTACTCCGGCGTCGTCGAGCGGCTCGGCCGCTACCAGCGCACCCTCTCCCCCGGGCTCAACCTCCTCGTGCCGTTCATCGACCGCCTCCGCCCCCTGGTCGACATGCGCGAGCAGGTCGTGTCCTTCCCGCCTCAGCCCGTCATCACCGAGGACAACCTCGTCGTGTCGATCGACACGGTCGTCTACTTCCAGGTCACGGATGCCCGCGCGGCCACCTACGAGATCGCCAACTACCTCTCCGCGGTCGAGCAGCTGACCACGACCACACTGCGCAACGTCGTCGGCGGGCTGAACCTCGAAGAGGCGCTGACGAGCCGCGACGAGATCAACGGGCAGCTGCGCGTCGTCCTCGACGAGGCGACCGGCAAATGGGGGCTGCGCGTGTCGCGCGTCGAGCTGAAGGCGATCGATCCGCCCCACTCGATCCAGGACTCGATGGAGAAGCAGATGCGCGCAGAGCGCGACCGTCGTGCCGCCATCCTGACCGCCGAGGGCTCGAAGCAGTCGCAGATCCTGGAGGCGGAGGGTCGTCGCCAGGCGGCGATCCTCGGCGCGGAGGGCGACAAGCAGGCGGCGGTGCTCCGCGCGCAGGGCGAGGCGGAGGCCATCCAGATGGTCTTCCACGCGATCCACGCGGGCGAGCCGGACCAGAGCCTGCTGGCCTACCAGTACCTGCAGACGCTGCCCAAGATCGCGCAGAGCCCGTCGAGCAAGCTGTGGATCATCCCGAGCGAGCTCACCGAGGCGCTGCACGGGATCGGCGATGCGCTGGGCGGCCGGGTCGCCGATGTCGGTGCGGCACGTGCCCGCGCCCCGCGTCCGGCGACGACCGCGCCCACGGCCCCCGCATCGGACGCCGCCAGTGAGGCGGTCGCCGCGGCCCGTGCGGCGGCATCCGCGGCGGACGACATCGCCAGCGCGGCCCATGCCACCGATACCGGCGTGGACGCCATCGTGCCGCCGCTCGCCGGCGACGCATCGGGCCCGGGCGACGCCTGAGGTGTCCGCGGCACGACACCCCTACTTCTCCCGCTCCCGCCCCCGCGTCCTCGCTCACCGGGGCTTCCTGCCTCCGGATGAAGCGTCCGACGGCGCCGTGGAGAACTCCTTCACCGCTGTCGCCGCCGCGCACGCGGTCGGCGCGGAGTACGTCGAATCGGACTGCCACCTCACGGCGGACGGCGTCGTCGTGCTGTTCCACGACGACGACCTCTCCCGCGTGACGGGCGACCCTCGCGCGGTCGCGGCGGTGCGGCACGGAGAGCTCGCGCGAATCATGGCGGACCGCGGCGGGCTGCTGACGGCGGCGGAGGCGTTCGATGCGTTCCCGACGCTGCGCTTCAACCTCGACGTCAAGGCCGCCGCGGCCGCGCTGCCGCTGGGGCGGATCGTGGCGCGCCACGCGGACCGCACACTTCTGACGAGCTTCTCGGACCGCCGGCGCCGAGAAGCGCTCGAAGCGGCGCACGCCGCGGGCGGGAGGCCCGCGACCTCGGGCGGTCAGGCGACGGTCGCTCGTGTGCTCGCCGCGGTGACGACGGGATCGACGGCGCTCGTGCGCGCCGCGCTCGGCGGCGTCGACGCGCTGCAGGTCCCCGAGCGGGCGGGCGTCGTGCGCGTGGTCACCCGTCGCCTCCTCCGACTCGTGCACGCCGCCGGCGCGGAGGTGCACGTCTGGACCGTCAACGACCCCGACGACATGAGGCGCCTGCTCGATCTCGGCGTGGACGGACTGGTCACCGACCGTGCCGACCTCGCCCTGGGGGTGGTCCGGCGGCGGGCGTCCTGAGCATCGCCTGTGAAAGGCCGCATCGACCCGGAGGTTCGGATGCTGCGCACAGGTCGACGCGTTATACCTGACTGGACGAGAGGACCACACAATGGCAGATCGCAGCTTGCGCGGCATCCGACTCGGCGCTTCCAGCCTACAGAGCGAGGAAGGCGTCGTGTTCCATGAGCGCGCGAACCACACCTATGTCTGCACGCAGTGCGGACGCGAGACCGTGATGACGTTCGCGGCCGACGCCGAGCTCCCCGAAGCGTGGGAGTGCCGGACGTGCGGCGCCGAGGCGGTGCGCCGCATCGGCGACACCGTGGTCGAGGTCGACCACTCCGGCGACAAGGTCGCCCGGACGCACTGGGACATGCTCCTGGAGCGTCGTACCGTCCCCGAGCTCGAGGAACTCCTCGAGGAGCGCCTCGCCCTGCTGCGTGCACGGCGCGGCTCCGGCGAGGACGCGGCGCGCCTGAGCGCCTGAGCGACGAACCTCGGACGTCGGCTCCCGATCTCGATCGGGGGCCGACGTCTTTCGTCGTGTCCGGGCCCGTCAGCGACCGAGGCGTCGACGCCGCACCGATGCGACGCCCACGGCGGCGAGCGACAGGATGCTCCCCCACCCCAGCAGCAGCTGGATGGCGCCGCCGGCGACCACCGCGGGCGTGAGCCCGGTTCGCAGGGGGACGTCGGTGACCATGGCACCGGGCTCGTCGGCGGGCAGCTGGTCGATGGTGGATCCGTCGGGAGCGATGACCTGGCTCGTCCCGACGGTGGACAGGTTCACCACGGACCGTCCGGTCTCGACGGCCCGCATCCGCGCGAAGGCGAGCTGCTGCAGGTTCTCGTCGGTGTCGCGGAAGTCCGCGTTGTTGGTCTGGAACATGTAGACCTCTGCGCCCGCTCGCGCGCCGTCCCACGCCACGTCGTCGTAGATCACGTCGAAGCAGATCGCGAGACCGATTCCGACACCTCCGACGGTCACGAACGGCGCGGTGGTCCCTGGGGTGTACTCGCGCTGGATGAGATCGATCAGATCGGGGGCGAACTGCCTCCAGAACGGTCGATCCGGGACATATTCTCCGAAGGGCACGGGGTGCCGCTTGTCGTATGTCTGGGTCGGATTGTGTTCGCCCGCCTCCCAGACGAGCGAGGAGTTCAGGTACTCGTCGCCGCTCTGCCGCACCGCGCTCACCAGCAGCGGCGCCCCCGTCCGCTCCGCCACGTCGTCCAGCACGGCGGCCACGGATCGGTTACGCGTCGGATCGCCGTCGACGCCCCCTTCCGGCCACAGCACGACATCGACGTCCCGTCCCTCGATCGGCCGGGTCGCGGCGACCTGCGCGCGCAGCACGTCGAACGGCGCACGCTCGTCGAAGTAGCCCGCCGGGCCGTTCCCCTGCACGGCCCCCACGCGGATCGCACCGGCGTCGGACGTCGGGAACGCCGGCAGGGCGAACAGCACGACCAGCGCCACGACGGCGGGGACCGCGCCCGACAGCCTCGCCCTCCCCCTGCGCACGCCGCCACCCCGCACGGCCTCGACACCCGCCGCGCACGCGAACACGATGAGGAACGACAATCCGCTGATCCCGGTCCAGGAGGCGACATCGGCGAGAGGGGACGAAGCCTGCGTCACACCGATCCGCGCCCACGGGAAGCCGCCGTACGGGAAGCTTCCGAGCAGCTGCTCGCGCGCGACCCAGAGCCCGGCGACGAGGGCGGGAAGGGCGAGCAGCCGCCCGGCGGGGCCCGGAGCCACCCGCGGCATCCAGCGGTACGCCAGGGTGATCGGAACGGCCATCGCCGCGGTGAGCAGGGCCTCGAGGGTGGAGAGTGCGACCCACGGGACGGGTCCGAGGTAGCGCGCCGTGAAGGAGAGGTTCACGAAGAACAGCGCGGCGCCGAACACGAAGCCGACCAGGAACGCGCCGCCGGCGCGCCGGCCGATCAGGGCGATCAGGGCCAGCGGCACGGCGACGAACACCATCGGCCACCACGCCAGGGCGGGGAAGGCGAGCGTCAGCACGAACCCGCCGCCGGCAGCGGTCAGCACGGCGAGCCAGAGCGGCAGGAGGGGCCGCGGCACAGCGGGTGCCCTCACAGCGACCCGTACACCACGATGCCGCGTCGCACGGACTCGAGCGCCGCGCGCGCCGTCGCCGCCACGGGTGGCTCGGCCACCAGCGAGAGCTGGTCGAGGAGGTCGATCGTCTGCTTCGCCCAGCGGACGAAGTCCCCCGCCGCGAGGTCGGCCTCGTCGAGCACCCGGTCCAGCGACGCACCGCGCGCCCACGAGTGCATCGCGGTGGCCAGACCCGTCGCGACCGGGTCGCTCCCCGGCAGACGGTGGTCCTGCTCGAGGTCGTCGAGCCGCGCCCAGAGCTCCTGCGTCACGCTCAGCGCCTGCCGGAACGGGCCGCGCGGCAGTCCGTGCTCGCCCGGGCCCGCCTCGTCGCGGCGCGGCTCGTACACGAGGCAGCACGCGAGGGCGGCGAGGCCGGGTGCGTCGAGCGAGGTCCACAGTCCCTGGCGCAAGGCTTCGGCGATGAGGAGGTCGCGCTCTCCGTAGATGCGTTTCATCGTCGCGCCGGCGGGGGTCAGCGTCGCCGCCCCGTCCGCGGCGACCCGGACGTAGTCGAGTGCCACGAGGACGTCGACCACCCGATCGAACACGCGCGCCACGGTACCCGTACGGGTCTGGATCTGCTGCCTCACCTTGTCCACGCGCCGCCGGAGCTTGGCGTAGCGTTCGCCCCAGCGGGCATGGGCCTCGCGATCGGGGCAGGTGTGACAGGGATGGCGCTGCATCTTCCGCCGGAGCGCCTGGATCTCCTGCTGCCGCTGGTCGCGGATCCGTGCGGGCGCCGTGCGATCCGCGCGGTTGAGCTTCTCCAGGTCGCTGAGGTCGCTGCGCACCTGGGCATACTCGACGAAGTCGCCCCGGTCGCAGGTCATGGCCGCGACGTAGCCCGCGAGCGACTCCTCGGCGTCCTTGACCTCGCGGGCCAGGCCGACGACGGCGCGGTCCGCCTGGAACTGCGCGAAGGAGGATTCGAGGATCTCCCGCGCGCGCTCACGGCCGAACCGGTCGATGAGGTTGACCGCCATGTTGTACGTGGGGCGGAAGCTCGAGTTCAGCGGATACGTGCGGCGCGAGGCGAGGGCCGCGACCGCCTGGGGATCGAGCGCCTCGGTCCACTGGATGACGGCGTGGCCCTCCACATCGATCCCGCGGCGGCCGGCACGGCCGGTGAGCTGGGTGTACTCCCCCGAGGTGATCGCGACACGGGCCTCGCCGTTGAACTTCTCCAGCTTCTCGAGCACGACCGTGCGCGCGGGCATGTTGATGCCGAGGGCGAGCGTCTCGGTCGCGAAGACGACCTTCACGAGCTTGCGGCGGAAGAGCTCCTCGACGACCTCCTTGAACGCGGGGAGGAGACCGGCGTGGTGGGCGGCGACGCCGCGCTCCAGGTTGTCGCGCCACTCCCAGTAGCCGAGGACCTGGAGATCGTCCTCGTTCAAGGTGCGGGTGCGCTCGTCGATCACGCGGCGGATCTCGTCGCGCTCCTCGCGCGAGGTCAGTCGCAGACCCGAGCGACGCACCTGCTGGACCGCGCCGTCGCATCCGGCCCGGCTGAAGATGAAGAAGATCGCGGGCAGCAGGTTGGCCCGCTCGAGCAGCTGGACGACCTCGGGCCGGTCGAGCCGCTCGATCCGCTGCACGTTCGCCGAGCGCACCGGGCGCCGTCCGCCCTTCGCCGGGCGCTGCTGCCCGGCGCCGTATCCGCCGCCCGAACGGAAGTCCTGCGCGCGGCGGTTGTTCTCGTAGCGCGCTCCCGAGCCACCGCGGATCCGCATGAGCTCCTGGTTGACCTGCGCGGTCGCGATGCCGGCCCGGTCGTCGAAGAGGGGAAGCAGATCGCCGCGCACGAGCACGTGCTGCTCGAGCGGGACGGGCCGCGTCTCCGAGACGATCACCTCCGTGTCGCCGCGCACGGTGTCGAGCCAGTCGCCGAACTCCTCGGCGTTCGAGACGGTCGCCGACAGCGAGACGAGTCGGACGTCGGCGGGGAGATGGATGATCACCTCCTCCCACACGGCTCCACGGAAGCGGTCGGCCAGGTAGTGGACTTCGTCCATGACGACGTACCGCAGCCCGCGCAGCGCGGACGAATCGGCGTACAGCATGTTGCGCAGCACCTCGGTGGTCATGACGACCACACGAGCGCCCGCGTTGATGTTCGTGTCGCCGGTGAGGAGCCCGACCTCGCTCTCGCCGTAGACCTCCTGCAGCTCGCGGAACTTCTGGTTCGACAGGGCCTTCATGGGGGTCGTGTAGAACGCCTTCTCCCCCGGGGTCAGCATCGCGAGGTGGATGGCGAACTCGCCCACGATGGTCTTCCCCGCGCCGGTGGGCGCGGCCACGAGGACGCTCCGGCCGTCCTCGAGCGCCTGGCATCCGGCGATCTGGAACGGATCCAGATCGAATCGCTGGGCCGCCGCGAACTCGGCCGTCACGGGATGCGACCTCCGCGCCTGGGCCTGCGCGTAGCGTGCGGCGGGATCGCTCACGTGATCGGCCCCAGCTCGGCAGCCGTCCGCTTCGCCCGTCGCCGATCGAAGAGCATCGACAGCCCGGCGGCGGCGAAGAAGAGCACGATGAGGATGCCCGCGAGCAGCAGCATGCTGACGATGTCCGCCGCAGGGGTGGCGAGCCCCGCGAAGCCGACCGCGATGAGCACGGCGACCCGCCACGCCTTGACGATGGCGAGGCCGGTCATGATCCCGGCGAGGTTCAGTGCCACGAGGAAGACCGGGACGACGAACGAGACGCCCACGACGATGATCAGCTTGAAGACGAAGTCGTAGTAGTACTTCGCCTCATAGAGGTTGTCCGCGCCCTGCGCGGAGAACGTCGCCATGATCTCGACGATGTGGGGCATCACCCACCAGCCGACGAAGCAGCCCGCGAAGAACAGCGGGACCGCCGCCGACACGAAGCCGATCGTGTAGCGGATCTCCTTGCGCGTCAGCCCCGGCATGAGGAACGCCCACAGCTGCCAAAGCCACACGGGCGCCGAGAGGATGATGCCGACGACGAACGAGATCCGCAGCCTGAGATCGAAGGGCCCCGTGATGGTCGAGTACATGAGGCTCACCATCGCCTCATCGCCCCGCCGCTCCGCCACGATGCGGATCGGCTCGGTCATCGCGGCGATGATCCAGTCGGTGAGCACGTAGGCGATCACCATGCCGACGACGAGGGCGACCAACGCGATGATCACCCGTTTGCGCAGCTCGACGAGATGCTGTCCGAGCGACATCCGCTTGTCGCCGCGCGGAAGGTCGTCTGCTCCGAGCGGCGGATGCTCCGCCGTGGCCACCGCCGGGTCAGGACTTGGCGTCGGGCGCGCCGGGGGCCGGGTCCGCGGGCGCGGCGACGGGAGGCTGCACAGTGGGGGCGGGGGCGGCGGTGTTCTCGGCGGCCGCGGCGGGCGCGTCGTCGTCCTTCATCGCCTTCATCTCGCCCTTGAAGATCCGTGCCGACTGACCCATGCTCTTGGCGAGCGCCGGAAGCTTCGCCGCGCCGAACAGCAGCAGGATCACGATCAGGAGGATCCACAGGTGCGGACCGGCGAACAGGTTTCCCATTGCATCCCCTTGTCAGAAGCGTCCTGCCCAGTGTAACCGCCCGCGACCCGGGCACGGTGAGTGCACGCCGGACGCGTCGCGATCAGCGGTACTGCTCGAGTCCCGCGCGCGCCCAGTCCGCCGTGGCCGCCCGCACGTCGGCGGGGCCAACCACCTCGAGGTCGCCGCCCAGGCGTGCGGCGAGACGCTTGAGGCTGCGCGCGTCGCCCACGCGCATCCCCGCGGTGCGCACGCCGTCGGCTCCGCCGCGGTCCTCGACGACGAAGTCGGCGAGCAGCGCGGAGACGGTCTCCCGGTAGCGCACGGCCACCTCGACGTCGGTGTCGGCGGGCTCGAACAGCCCGGGGAGCGGCTCGGTCGCGTGGGCGGCGGGGATCTCGGTGAGACGGACGTCGGAGACGCGGTCGAGGTGGAAGGTCCGCACCGCTTCGCGCAGATGGCACCACCCCTGCAGGTACCACTGCCCGCCGGCGATGTGGACCTTGACGGGGTCGACCGTGCGGGTGGTCACGGGTGCATCGGGCGCCTGGTAGCTGAAGGACAGCGCGACCCCGCGCCGGAGCGCCTCGGCGACGGCGATGCGCACGTCGTCGACCGCGGCCGAGGCGACGATCACGTCGGCGGGTGCGCTGGAGGCGCCGCGGGCGAGCTTCGCGAGAAGGCCCTGCACCACGTCGCTGTCGCCCACGCCCGGGAGGGACGCGGCCAGCTGCAGGCCGGCCAGCAGCGCCGCCGCCTCGCGCGCGCTCAGCCTCGGGGTGCGCTCGAGTCCCACCGCGTTCGTGATGACGATGAGGTCCTGCTCGTCCAGCAGGTCCCAGTCGATGTCGAAGAGATCGTTCGCCATCTGCCAGAAGCCGCCCTCGCCGGGCAGCCCGATGACGGTGAGCTTCTCGACCATCGCACGCATCTGGGCCGGCGTGACGTCGAACTCGTCCGCCGCGTCGGCCAGCGACACCTCGCCCTGCCCGATGAGATAGGGCACGAGCTGCAGGATGAGCGCGGCGCGATCGGTCGCCAGAAGGGGCTTGCGCTCGTTCACGACGTTCCTCCGTGGACCTCGAGCACGCGGCGCAGCCGCGCGATGACCTCGTCGCGCAGCGCGGCGGGCTCCACGACGCGCACCTCCGGGCCGTAGGAGGCCAGTTCGTCGGCGAAGATGTGCACGTCCACGAAGGGGACGTGGATGCCCTGATCGGCGGGGGCCGCGCGACGGCTCAGCCGCAGGGCGGCCTCCGTCCCCGGAGTCACCTCCAGCAGCGCCCGCTGGCGGGAGGCGAGCTCGTCCAGCCCCGCGAGTGCGCGTTCGCCCGCGCCCTCGCGCTGGGCGAGGTCGAAGCGGGCCGTCGTGATCTCCACGTCGGAGGCGATCCGCGACAGCAGGAACGTCCGGTCGTCGTCGCGGTCCAGGTCGAACCCGTACACGTGCCAGCGCGCCTCGTACTCGATGAGGGCCAGGGGCCGGATGCGTCGGCGCCGAGCCGCCCCGTCGCCGGGCTTGACGTAGGTGAAGCCGACGACCCTCCCCTGCTCGATGGCACGCTGGAGAGGACCGAACGAGGGCTCTCTCAGGTTGATCCGCGGCGAGTATCCGATGATCGGCGCGTCGACGTCGATGCCGATCGCGCGGATCTTGCGCAGGCCGCTGCGCGCGTCGGCCGACATCGAGCTCTCGCTCCACACGCCGCTGGCGAGGTTCAGCAGAGCCAGCTCCGCCGGCGTGAAGTCGATGTCCGCGGGCAGCTCGTACTCCGCGGTCGGGATGCGGTAGCGCGCCTCGCGGAGATCGTCGGGATCGGCGTAGTCGCCGATCGTCTCGATCTGGATCGACAGCCCGCGAAGGGTCTGCTTGTCGCGCTCGAACATCTTCTCGAGCGCGTCCTTCGACGCGCCCGCGGTGCTCTGCTCGCGATACCCGGCGACGGAGGACAGGATGGTGTCCTTGGTCAGACCCTGCTCGGTCGCCATGAGGGCGACGACGAGGTTGACGAGTCGCTCCTCGGGGGCGGTGCGAAGGGTCTCGGTGGGCACCCGCCCATCCTAGGATGCCGCCGTGCCGCCGGGGCCGCTCGGCCTCAGCGCGTCGGGGCGGGGTCGTCGATACCGAGGATGTCGACGACGTAGATCGTCGCCGAACCGCCGTCGGTCGTCGCCGGCGCGACGACGAGCAGCTGCGAGCCGACGGTGGCGCCCTGGAGCTGCGACGCGAAGGCGACCTTGCTGCCGGGGGCGACCGGTGCCGACGCGCCGCTCTGCCACGTCGAGTCGTTCACGGCGCGGGTCTTCCAGTCGACCGCGAGGTACTGGACCCGTGCGGTGTCGTCTGCGCCGACGGCGGGGCCGGTGCCCTTCTTCAGCGTCTCCACCACGAGACCGTCGGGCGCCGCGCCGTCCGGCACGATCACGCCCGGCCGCCCATCGGGGGCGGTGACCACCGACGGCATTCCGCCCCGGTCGTTGTACTGGGGCGCGCCGTCCGCCGCGCCGAGGTAGACGCGCTGCAGGTCGACCGTCACGACGAGCGTCTGGCCGGAGGTGAGTCCGAGGCCCTGGACGGCCTCGTCGGACATGTCCGAGGAGGGGATCGCCCCCACGATGCGCGAGCCCTCCGTCGCGCACATGAGCATCGTCGCCAGACCGGCGAAGCGTGTGCCCCACGAGGCGACGGACTGCACCTGGGTGCCCGACTCGCCGATGACCTGGCCCGTCGCCCCGTTGGCGAGGGCGATCGAGAACTGCACGTCCTGCACATCGCTCGTCACGCGCATCCCGTCGCCGACGGTCACATCGGTGAACGTCGTCTGCGGGACGTACACCGGTGCGTCCAGCGCGAGGGCGGGCGTGCCGAAGTCGCCCGACGTCTGGGCGAAGTCGAGCACGGTGGCATCCGACTGCGGGCGGTCGCACGAGGCGCCGGGGGTACCGGCGGGGGCGGACGAGCAGGCCGCGAGGGTCAGGACGGACAGCCCGAGGACGGCGAGGACGGCGGGGACGCGATGCACCGGATCAGTCTACGTCGCCGGTCGCGGAAGCCACGTCGTCGTCGGGCCCTTCCCCCGCGAGCCGAGCGCCGTCGGCCGCGCGCTGCGCCTCGCGGACGCGCTTGCGCAGGTTCTTGTCCGTGATCTCGCGGTCTCCGACCGCGCCGGGGGTCCAGATCTCGACGTCCTCGTCGGCGTAGCTGGGCTTCTTGAGCGCGCGCTTGCGGACATCGGGCGGCATGGCACCCGGGGCGAGGCGGCGCGCCGTGATCAGGAACCCGGTGTGTGCGACCATCCGGTGGTCGGGCCGGACGGCGAGACCCTCGACGTGCCAGCCGCGCACCATGGTCTCGTTCGCCTCCGGCTCGGTGAACAGGCCGGTTCCGCGCAGGTACTCGGCCACGCGACTGAGCTGCGTCGCCGTCGCGACGTAGCAGAGGACGACTCCGCCGGGGGCGAGCACCTCGGCGACGGCGTCGATGCACTCCCACGGGGCGAGCATGTCGAGCACGACGCGGTCGACGGACGCCGGGGAGACGGCGCCGGGCAGCTCGTCGACCAGATCGCCCACCACGACCGACCAGGTGTCCGGTTCGTGGCCGAGGAAGGTCTCCACGTTCGCGTGGGCGACCTGCGCGAACTCGTCTCGGCGCTCGAAGGAGACCAGGCGTCCCGCCGGCCCGATGGCGCGCAGCAGCCAGAGCGACAGCGCACCCGAGCCCACGCCCGCCTCGACGACGGTCGCGCCGGGGAAGATGTCGGCGGCCGCGAGGATCTGCGCCGCATCCTTCGGGTACACGATGGCCGCGCCGCGCGGCATCGACATGACGAAGTCGCGCAGGAGCGGGCGCAGGGCGAGGTACTCGTGGCCGCCGGAGTTGGTGACCACGGAGCCGTCGGGCTTGCCGATGATCTCGGTGTGCCGGAGCACGCCGTGGTGCGTGTGGAGCTCTCCCCCGTCGCGCAGCGTCACGGTGTGCAGTCGGCCCTTGGGACCGGTCAGCTGCACGCGGTCGCCGAGGCGGAAGGGGCCGCTCGGGCGCAGGTCGGTGTTCATGGGCGGCCTTTCGCGCCGTGGGTCGCGAAGACCTCGGCGATGTCGGAGGGGGTGCGGTGGGCGAGGGACGGCCACAGGACGTGCGCGCCCGTGCCGACGAGGGAGACCATGAGGGGGACGCCGATCGTGGTGACCCCGGCGGCGACGGCCGAGCGCACGCCGGTGGGCGAGTCCTCGATCGCGACGGCGTGGGCGGGGTCGATGCCCAGCGCGGCGCACGCCTGCAGATACGGATCCGGGAACGGCTTAGGGCGCGTGGCGTCGTCACCGGCGACGATCACCGGGAAGCGGACCTCGGGGAGCGAGGCGACCACGACCTCCGCCATCCGGCGCAGGGACATCGTCACGAGGGCGCACGGCACGCCCGCCTCCCCCAGCGCGACGAGCATCTCGCGCGCGCCCGGCCGGAGCGGCGGGCCCTGCTCGAACAGCGCGAGCGACACCTCCTCGGTGAGGTGATCGATGATCTCGCGGACCCCCATGCGCACGCCCGCGGCCTGGAGGATGCCGGCCGAGGTCTCGAGGCCCTGTCCGACCAGCGTGAGGGCCTGCTCGTGCGTCCAGGTGCCGCCGAAGCGCTCGACGAGCGCGCCCTCGGCCGACATCCAGTAGGGCTCGGTGTCGACCAGGGTGCCGTCCATGTCCCACAGCACCGCGGCGGGCATCGCTGCGCGCGTCGGGGCGGGGGCCGTCTCGGCGCCGGGGTGCGAAGGGTCGGCCGGCGCGCAGGTCATCGTTCCATGCTAGGCGGTCGCCGCCCGCGCGCCGCGGGCGACGCGTATCGTGGGGGGAACGGTTCAGGGACGATGAGGAGCGGTGTGGACGAACTGGGTCAGCGGGTGCTGGTGGTCGCCTTCGACGGATGGAACGATGCCGGTGAGGCCGCCTCCGCGGCCGTCGCCCACATCCGCGAGTCGGGGGCGTATCGCGAGGTCTTCGCGGTGGACCCCGAGCTCTACTTCGACTATCAGTACACCCGCCCGCAGGTACGCCTGGACGCCGAGGGGGCACGCCGCCTCGTCTGGCCGGATGCGACCGTCTGGCGGCCCCTGCACCCGGTCGAGGGCACACGGCTGTGGCTCCTGTCGGGATTCGAGCCCGCGCGCGCCTGGCAGGCCTTCGTCAGCGAGCTCATCGATGCCGCCCTGCGCGAGGACATCACGGGGATCGTCGCCCTCGGCTCCATGATGTCGGACGTGCCGCACACGCGACCGATCTCCGTCTTCGCCGGGAGCGACAACGACGCCCTGCGCGCGGCGCTCGGTCTCGAGAAGCCGACCTACGAGGGCCCCGCAGGCATCCTCACGGTGCTCGCGACCGCCGCGGAGGCGGCGGGCATCCCCTGCGCGGCGCTGTGGGCCAGCGTGCCGCACTACGTCGCGGGCCATACGCCGTCCCCCAAGGCCACCCTGGCCCTCCTCGACCGGCTCGGCGATCTCACCGGCGCGGTCATCCCGCGGGGCGAGCTGCCGGCGGACTCCCTCGCGTGGGAGGCGTCGATCGACGCGGCCGCGTCGGACGACGAGGAGATGACCGAGTACATCCACCAGCTCGAGCAGACCCGCGACACGTGGGATTCCCCCGAGGCGTCCGGGGACGCCATCGCGCAGGAGTTCGAGCGATACCTCCGCCGAGGCGGCGACGGCCCGCGCGGGCTCGGACCCGGACAGGGCCCGGACGGTCCGCGCCGCTGATCCGGCCGGGTCAGTAGGCCTGCAGCACGCCGAAGCTCAGCAGGACGATCAGCACGATGCCGAGCGCGAGGCGGTAGAGGACGAACGGCAGGAAGCTGCCGCGCTTCAGATACCGCATGAGGAAGGCGATGACGGCCAGCCCGACGCCGAAGGCGACGACGGTCGCGACCAGGGTCTCCAGCATCGTGAAGACCTGGTCGCCCGGGTCCTTGATCGCCTGCAGGAGCTCGTACAGCCCGCTCCCGAACACGGCGGGCACCGCGAGCAGGAACGCGACCTCGGCGGCCGCCGGGCGCGTGTAGCCGAGGGCGAGGCCCATCGTCGTGGTCGCGCCGGAGCGGGAGACGCCGGGGATCAGCGCGAGCATCTGGGCGAGCCCGAGGGCGAGGCCGTGGCCGAGCGTGAGGTCCTTCTCGGTGCGGACGCGTCGACCCAGGGCATCCGCCGCGCCCAGCAGCAGGCCGAACACGATCAGCACGATCGCGACGAGCCAGAGGTTGCGGAACGTCCCACGGATGGCGTCCTGGAAGAAGTAGCCCGCGATCCCGATCGGGATCGTGCCGATGATGACGATCCAGCCCATGCGCGCGTCCGGATCGTCGCGCGCCACCTTGCCGGTGAGGGCGCCGAACCAGCGACCGATGATGCGGACGATCCGGTGCCAGAAGTAGACGAGGACCGCGAGCTCCGTGCCGATCTGGGTGATCGCGGTGAAGGTGGCGCCGGGGTCCTCCGCCGAGGGGAGGAACTCGCCGAAGATCCGCAGGTGGGCGCTGGAGGAGATGGGCAGGAACTCGGTCAGCCCCTGTACGAGCCCCAGGATGATCGCCTCGAACAGGTGCATGCGCGGCCTTTCAGTACGTCCGGATCAGATCGGTGAGCACGCGCTGCCCGAAGACCAACGCGTCGAGCGGGACGCGTTCGTCCACCCCATGGAACATACCGCTGAAGTCGAGGTCCGCCGGGAGGCGCAACGGGGCGAATCCGTAGCCGGCGATCCCGAGTTCGGCCAGGGCCTTGTTGTCGGTGCCGCCGCCCATGAGGTACGGGATGACCGGGACCCCGGGATCGTGGCGCTCGAGCGCCGACACCATGGCCTCCACGAGGGCGCCCGCGAAGGGAACCTCCAGGCCGATGTCGCGGTGCGCCACGTCGATGACGATGTCGTCGCCGACGATGCGCTGGATCTCCGCCAGCACGCGGTCCTCCTGCCCGGGGAGGGTGCGCACGTCGATGGCGGCGCTCGCGGCATCGGGGATGACGTTGTGCTTGTATCCCGCCTCGAGCCCGGTCGGATTGGCCGTGGTGCGGAACGTGGAGCTGAGGAACGGGGCCGCGGAGCCGGTGTGCGCGGCCACGGCGTCGGGGTCGGGTTCGGCAGCATCCTCCCCGGCAGGGCCGCACAGCGCCGCGAGGTCCGACACGGTCTGGCGCGTGGTCGCCGTGAGCTCGATAGGCCAGGTCGTGCGCCCCAGGGCCGCGACCGCCTCGGCCAGGCGGGTGACCGCGTTGTCGGGATGCACCCGGCTGCCGTGACCGGCGACCCCGCGCGCACGCAGGTGCAGCCAGAGCAGCGCCTTCTCGCCCACCTGCAGCAGGTAGGCCCGGCGATCGCCGACGGGCACGGAGTATCCGCCCACCTCGCTGATCGCCTCGGACGCCCCGGCGAACCACTCGGGGCGGTCGCGCACGACGAGCTGCGAGCCCTCGACGCCGCCGTTCTCCTCGTCGGCGAAGAACACGAGGATCAGGTCGCGTTCGGGACGCTCGCCGGCGCGCAGGATGTCGGCGACGGATGCCAGGATCATGGCGTCCATGTCCTTCATGTCGACGGCGCCGCGGCCCCAGAGCATTCCGTCGCGGATCTCTCCCGCGAAGGGATCGACGCTCCAGTCCTCCGCGACGGCGGGCACGACGTCGAGGTGGCCGTGCAGGACGAGTGCGGGCTTCGTACGATCGCGCCCGGGGACGCGGGCCATCACGTTGGTGCGACGCGGGATGGGCTCGTAGTACTCGGGGACGAGTCCGAGCGACGTCAGGAACGCGCCCACGTACTCCGCGGCCTCGCGCTCGCCGTGCGCCCTCCCCTCGCCGTAGTTGGTGGTGTCGATGCGGATGAGGTCGCGCGCCAGGCGCACCACCTCCGGAAGGTCCCGATCGGTCATCCCTCCACGCTAGCGCCCGCCGACGCGGTCCCACGTCGCCGACCGTGCGCTCCCGGACGATCGGGTGTGCGCGCACGGCCGATCGGACGGACTGCACGTCGCCCTAGCGTGAGCGGTCAGTACTCAACGAGGAGGAACCCGCCGTGCTGTCGCCCTTCACCCCCGTCGTCGACATCGCCGCAGCGATCCGTCGCCGCGACATCAGCCCCGTCGAGCTCACCCGGCTCTACCTCGCGTGACCGTGCTCCCGTTCGGATCCTCGATGACCGCGACCGGCGTCGCGCCGAGGGCGCAGGACGTGATCGTGGCCGTGAGGTGCGGGGTGTCGAGGGCCACCAGGTCAGACGCGTGCTCCGACGTCGTCGACGGCCCGAGATAGCCGCTCACCATCGTCCGACCGTGCTCGATCGTGGTCCGCATCGACGTTCTCCCTCGAATGTCTGTGGCGACCCCCAGATTACAAGATGCACTCAACTATTGCCGTTGTCAACGAAAGGGCCGAGGCGGACGACCCGGTGCGCCGCCGCGATCGTCTCGGGCCGATGGGCGATCACGAGGGTCGCGCAGTCCCGGCGCCGCCTCAAGAACTCCATGACGACCGCGTCGGCGTCCGGGTCGAGCGATGCCGTCGGCTCGTCGAGGATCAGGATGCGGGGGTCGACGAGGAGTGCGCGGGCGAGCGCGACGCGAGCGCGCTGCCCACCGGAGAGCCCCGCCCCGTATTCGCCGACGGGTGTGTCGAGTCCCGCCGGAAGGCCGGTCGCAGGATCGAGCAGGCCGACGGAGGAGGCGGCGTCGACCACGGCGGCCTCGGTGGCGAGGGGATCCCCCACGAGGATGTTGGAGAGGATCGTGCCCCGCAGCAGCGGGGAGGACTGCGGGACGGTCGACACACCGCTCCGGAGCTCGTCGTCGGTGAGAGCGCGGATGTCTGCTCCGTCGATGCGGATGCTGCCGGCATCCGGATCCCACATGCGCAGCGCGAGCTGTGCGGCCGTCGTCTTGCCCGCTCCCGACGGGCCGGTGAGGGCGACGACCTCTCCCGGCCGCACGTGGAGCGAGAAGTCGTCGAGCACCGGAGCCGGGCTTCGTGGATCGTACCCGAAGCGCACGCGGTCGAAGACGAGCCCCGACTCGCCGGCGGTCCGCGGGTGCCGCCCGGGAGCCCCGTCGGAGACCGACGCCGGGTGGTCGAGGACGGCGGTGATCCGTTCCGCGGCCGATCGAAGAGTGCCGGCGCTGCGGAGCAGATCGGCGATCTGCCCTGCTGGCCCGAGCCCGGCGACCGCGACCATGATGGCGAGCGGAATGTGCTCCGGCGGGACGGCGGAGCCCTCGAGCAGCACGGCGGCGATGGAGCCGAGCGCGGCGAGGGCGAAGACGACGTCTCCGACGGCGCGCTCGGCGCCGAGACGGGACGCCTCGCGCGTCTGGAGGCGGGCGAGCGCGCGCGTGTCGTCCGTGAGCCGCTCCACCTGGGCGGGGAACCGCCCCGCCCCCGCGAGCTCTCGCATGCCTCGGATCGTGTCGAGGACGTCGGAGCGAAGTGCCGCCGCGCCCGCCGCGAGCGCGGCGCCGTCGCGCTGCGCCCGTCGCGCGGTGAGCACGGGGATGACGACGCCGACGATCAGGAGGGGCACCCAGACGAGCAGGAGCAGTGGGGTAATCAGGAGGGAGACGGCCACGCTCGTGGCGAGCACGAGAGCGGCGCTGAGCGTCTGCGCGGCGGTGTGCGCGTAGAGCCATTCGAGCGTCTCGATGTCCGCGACGACGGTGGTGACGAGATCGCCTGTCCGCCGCTGCCGGACGCGTGCCGGCAGGGCGCGGCGCAGCGCGTCGAACACGTGCCCGCGGAGAGTCGCGATGAGCCGGTAGGCGAGGTCGTGCGAGACCCACGACTCCCGCCAGGCGGCAAGCGCAGCGAGCACGGAGAGCACGACGAGGGTGATCGCTGCCCCGAGGAGGGGGAAGGGCGTGCCGGTCATCGCGTATCCGACGATCAGAGCGAGACCCAGGGTCGCAGCGAGGGCCGCGGCGTGCGAGACGACGCTCCACACCACCGTCTCGGCGAACAGCGCCCGGCGGGTCGCGATGACGGGGAGCAGACGGAGGATGGTCTTCATCGCCCCTCCCCCCGACCCGGGGCCTCGCGCACGGCCGGTGCGGCGTCGCCCACCGCCGCGAGTCGGCCGTCCCGGAGCACGACCCGGCGGGTCGCGTGCGTGCACGCGGACTCACGGTGCGCGATGACGAGGATCGTGCGCGTCCGCCGCCGTGCGTGCGCGGCGAGGGCATCCATGACGAGGCGCTCGGTGTCGAGGTCCAGCGCCGAGGTCGACTCGTCGAGTACGAGCACCGGTGCCGGCGACAGAAGGGCCCGCGCGAGCGCGAGCCGTTGCCGCTGGCCACCGGACAGCTGCCCGCCGTTCTCGGCGAGCACGGCGTCGTACCCGCCGGGGAGCTCGATGATGACGTCGTGGATGCACGCGGCGCGTGCCGCGTCGACGATCTCGGTGTCGCTCGCATCCTCGCAGTAGAGACGGAGATTCTCGCGCACCGACCACGCGAAGAGAACCGGGTCCTGCGCGACGACGACCACACTGCGCGTGCGCGCGCGCTCGGTGAACTCCCGCAGCGGGATGCCGCCGACGGCGATGGAGCCGACATCGGGATCCGCGTCTCGTTCGAGCAGGCGAGCGAGCGTGCTCTTGCCCGATCCGGACGGTCCGATCACCGCGACGCTCTCCCCCGGTTCGATCCGCAGCGAGAGATCGGTGAGACCGGCGGACGTGCCGGGATAGTGATAGGAGAGATCCACGAGTTCCACGGCGCCGACGCGCGCGGGAGTGTCGTGCGCTCCCGTGGCGATGAGTGGGGCGGAGAGGACCCGGTCGAGCCCGTCCACAGCGGTCAGACCGAGATAGCCCGCGTGCCATGCCGAACCGAGATCGTGCACGGGCCTGAACGCCTCGCGCGCGAGCATCAGCACGAGGACGACGGTCGTGATCGGGGCGTTCCCCGTCGCGACGGCGATGATCGAGGCGAGCGTGGCGACGACGACTCCGAGATGCATGGCGAGGGTGCTGAGCGCGGTCCCGACCAGCGACAGGCGCAGCTGCGACATGGTCAGGTCTCGCACGGAGTGTGCCTCGGCGGTGAGGCGCGCTGCGGTGCGCCCGGTCGCACCGAATGCACGCAGCAGTGGGATCATCTGCAACGCCTCGACGTAGTCCGAGGACAGACGGGCGAGTCGCTCCCAGCGCAGCCGCCCGTTCCGCAGCAGGCGCGCGTCCCAGATCCGCGGCGCGAGCACCGCGACCGCGACCGCCGTCGCGAGCGCGATCCCCGACGTCGCCTCGTGCGCCCACACGAGGGCGACGACCCCCGCCGGCACCACCAGAGTCACCAGCAGCTGCGGGAGGTACCGGGTGTAGTACGGGTCGAGTCCCTCCACGCCGTCGAGCACGGTGGTCGCCGTCGCACCGGAGTCCCGTTCGACGGCGGGCACCGCGCGCAGCCTGTCGAGGAGCCGACGCCGCAGACGGATCCGCACCGCCGCACCGACCCGGGACGCGAGGAGTTCTCGCGCCCAGATCGCTATGCCTCGGGTCGCGGTGATCGCCGCGAGCACGACGACCGCGGGCACGAACGGGCCGGTGCCGGCGACGAGTGCGGTGATCACCGCCGCCAGGCTGAGCGCGAAGCCGACGTGCAGCGCCGAGATCAGTATCCCGGCGGCTGCGAGTGCGGCGATCGCGCCCGGCACCGCGCCGGCGAGTTCCAGCAGGCGGCGATGGATCACCGCGAGAACTGGGCAGGGTAGAGCTGCTCGGCGATCTGACGGACGACGGCGACGTTCCCGAGCGTGCCCGGGAAGACATCTGCGCTGGACACGGCGATGACACGGTCATCGCGCACCGCGGGCATGTCCGGGAACGTCCTGCGCAGGTAGTCGCGCGTCTCCGCCTCGTGCTCCGGCGCCCAGGTGGAGAACACGATCGCGTCGGGGTCTTCCGCGGCGAGAGACTCGGGGGTGATGGTCGCGGCGAAGAAGCGCGCGAACAGATCCTGATCCGGGGTGTAGACGCTGTCGGAGCCGGCCAGCCTGAGGATGTCGTACTCGATGCCCGCGCCGATCGCCTGCAGCGTGCCGCCCTCGTAGTAGACCTGAGCGACGCGCAGCTTGTCGACACCGGAGATCGCCCGTGCGACCTCGTCGAGCACGGCCCGGTTCTCCGCGATCAACTCGGCGGCCTGCGCCTGCACTCCGAAGATCTCCCCGATGTCGGCCAGATCCGTGAACAGGTCGGTGACTTCCCCGTTCATGCGCCGATCCGCACACCCGCCGGAGGCCACATAGACCGCGGCGCCGGCATCGGTGAGCTGCGGGATGCTGGCGAACCCCTGGTCTGCGGAGAACTCGTACGTCGTGGGCGAGTACACGAAGTCCGGCTCCACGCTCAGCAGTTCCTCGCGACTGGGCGGCATCATCCCGCCGATCACGGGGATGCCTTGGGCGAGCGCAGCGATGTCGGGAGGGAGTGTCGCGGCCGTCGCCTGGGCCTGGCCGGCCAGGTGCTCGGCCAGGCCCAGGCGCAGCAGGAGTTCGGTCTGAGCGGGGTGCATGCCCACGGCCGCCGTCGGCACGCCGCTCACGGTCACCTCGGAACCGCAGTTCTCGACGGTGACGGCCCCGGGGGCATCGGTGGCTGCGGGGGTGGTCGTGACGGCGCTGCCGCACCCGGTCAGGAGCAGGCTCGCCACGGCGAAGACGACGACGGCGCCTCGGGCACGGGAGCTCGAGTGGGATGGGGTGTGCATGGTGATCGTTCTCTCTATCTGGTGGCGGTGTGGAGCAGAGGCACGGATCCGTCGGCCGATTCCCGCCGACGGAAGGCGAAGACGGGGTCGGCGGGGCCGCCGAGGACTCGTGCGTCGACTCGGAACGTGCATCGGATCAGGTCCGTGGTCAACACCTCGGCGGGCGAGCCCGCGGCGACGACGCGGCCGCCGTCCAGGACGACCACGCTGTCGCAGTACTGGGCAGCGAGGTTGAGGTCGTGCAGCGCCGCGACGACGGTGCACCCCAGACCGCGCACCGTGGCCATCAGGTCGTGCTGATGGCTGATGTCCAGGTGATTGCTCGGCTCGTCGAGCACCAGCACCGGAGTCCGCTGGGCCAGCGCGCGAGCGAGCATCACCCGTTGACGCTGTCCGCCCGAGAGGGTCGCGATCATGCGATCGGCGAGTTCCGTGATCTCGGTGCGCGCCATCGCCTCGTCGACGATGCGCAGATCATCCGGCGTGTCGCGCCCGAACGTCGAGCGATGGGGTGCGCGCCCGAGCATCACGGTCTCCTCGACACTGAGGTCCACGTCCGTCGGTGGATCCTGCAGCATCACCGCGACCGCCTGCGCCGCCTGTCGCCCGGTCATGGCGCGCACGTCGGTGCCGTCGATGCGCACCGTGCCACGGCGGGGATCGACGGTGCGGTAGAGGGTGCGCAAGAGGGTGGACTTCCCCGACCCATTCGGCCCGACGAGGCCGAGCACCTGTCCGGACGGCAGCGAGAAGGATGCGTCGGCGACCACGTCGCGTCCGCCGAGCGTGACGGTGACATCCTCGATGTCGATCCTCACCGTCCGAACCCCGCCTTATCGGATCCGCCGCGACGCATCAGCCACAGGAAGAACGGGGCCCCCACGAAGGCGGTGAGGATACCGAGCGGGATCTCCGTGGGCTGGGCGACCGTACGGGCGAGCAGATCGGCCAGCATCAGGAACACGGCCCCGCCCAGCACGGTCACCGGAAGCATGCGGCGATGATCGGCACCCACGGCGATCCTCGCGATGTGCGGAACCACCAGGCCGACGAACCCGATGCCGCCGGCGACCGACACGACCGCGCCCGTGAGCAGCGATGCGATGACGAGCAGCGTCCCGCGCAGTCGGGCCGCATTCACGCCCAGGGAGGTCGCGGACTCGTCGCCCGTCATCAGGACGTTCAGCGAGCGGGCGAGGAACGCGGCGACGAGGCACGAGACCGCCAACGCGATCGTCGGACCGATGAGACTGTGCATCGTCGCCGCGGAGACGCTGCCGAGGAGGAAGAAGAGCACGCTGACGACGTTCTGCGCATCCGTCGAGATCGTCAGGTAACTGGTGACCGCGCTCAGAAGGGCGCCCAGGGCGACACCGGCGAGGCTCATCCGGGTCGGCGACAGCGTCCCGTCCTTGCGCGCGAGCACCGCCACGGCGATGCAGGCGGCCAGGGCCCCGAGGAACGCGGCCACGTTGAGCGAGAGTCCGCCCAGAGCCGCGGATCCGAACACGATCACGAGTACCGCGCCGACACTCGCGCCCGACGAGACGCCGAGGATGTAGGGCTCGGCCAGCGGGTTCCGAACCGTCACCTGCATCAGCGCACCCGCCAGTGCCAGACCCGCGCCGGCGAGGGCCGCGAGAAGAGTGCGCGGGAGGCGGAACTGCCACACCGCCTGATCCTGCAGGCGCGTGAGAGAGCCGTCCGACATCCACGGCATCCCCGGCAGCAGATGTCCGGTCACGATCCGAGCAGCCTCGATGATGCTCACCTCGACCGTGCCGATCGCGCCGGAGAGCACGATCAGCGCACCGATCGCGAGGGCCAGGGTGGCGCACAGGATCCAGGCGCGTCGTTCCATACGACGCCGAGCGCCACGACGGCGCGAGACGCCTGCGACGTGCGTCGCGGGCTGAGATTGTTCGGTGTCCAGCACACCGCCCGAGCTTACTGATAACGATACTCAATAACAAAAGCGTGCTCGGCGATCACCCGGCGGGGGCACGCGTGCCCCACGCCCTGTCTCCAACGAAGAAGGCCCCGGACCCGAGTCGATGACTCAGGGCCGGGGCCTTCTCACTGTGCGCGAGGGGGGACTTGAACCCCCACGCCCTATACGGGCACTAGCACCTCAAGCTAGCGCGTCTACCTATTCCGCCACCCGCGCAGGTGGGTTTTTTCGGTTTCGCAACCGAGGATCGACACTACCACGTCCTGCGCGCAACGAAGAATCGGCTCAGCCCATCGACACGCCGAACAGGAGACCGAGCAGGTATGTCACCGCCGCCGCGCCGAATCCGATCGCGAGCTGACGCAGTCCGCGGCGCAGCGGCGGCGCGCCCGAGAGCAGCCCGACCATCGCCCCCGTGCCCATGAGCGCGAGGCCGACGAGCACGAGGGCGAGGAGGACCGCGGCGAGTCCCTGCAGACCGAAGATCCACGGCAGGACGGGGATGATCGCGCCCGAGGCGAAGAACAGGAAGCTCGATCCCGCCGCCCCCAGCGCGCTGCCGACCACCTCGTGGTCCGCCGGAAGGGTCACGGGGCCCGTGATCGGTGCGGCGTCGGACTGCCGGGACGCCTCCAGGACGCGGCGCGCGCGGGCGTCCGCCTCCGCCTCCCCCATGCCCCGGGTGCGGTACACGAGCGCCAGCTCGTTCGCGTCGAGATCGAGGTCGGGCAGGACCGAGTCCGCGTAGTCGCTCGGTTCGGTGGCATCCAGCAGCTCCCGCTGCGAACGCACGGAGACGTACTCCCCCGCGCCCATCGAGAGCGCGCCGGCGAGGAGGCCGGCGACGCCGCTGAACAGGACGAACTGGGACGCGACACCCGTCGCGCCGATGCCCATCACGAGGGCGAGGTTGGAGACCAGCCCGTCGTTCGCGCCGAACACGGCCGCGCGGAAGGTTCCGGACAGACGCCGACGGCCGCGCGCCGCGAGGCCGCGGACGACCTCGCGATGGACCCGCTCGTCCGCAGCCATCCGCGCCGTCGCGTGGGGGTCGTCCGCGTAGGGCGATCGACCCTCGGCGTTCTGGGCGAGGGCGAGCACGAAGATCGAGCCGAAGCGCCGCGCCATCCAGGCGAGCGTGCGCGCACTCGCGCTCGCGGCGGGCAGCCGCGCCGGCTCACCGCCGAGAAGCTCGAGCCAGTGCGCCTCGTGGCGTCCCTCGGCCTCCGCGAGGGCCAGCAGGATCTCGCGCTCCTCGCCCTCCCGTCGCCGTGCGAGGTCGCGATAGACCTGAGCCTCCGCGCGCTCCTCGACCAGATAGCGGGCCCAGCGGCGGCGATCCTTCGCGGTGGGTTCTGCAGTCGTGTTCACGTGTGACCACGCTATCCGCGCGCCGTCGCCGTCACCGCGGGAACGGAGACATTGCCAGCATTTCGGAACTCCGAACGACCCGCGCCCGCTCAGGAATGGACGCGTTTGCGGAGCACCTCGATCCGCGCCTGGAGCTGCGCCACGGTGGCGCGGGCCACCTCGGGGCCGCCGCAGATGCGGCGGAGCTCCGCGTGGACGAGTCCATGTGCCTCACCGCTCTGGCGCGCGTACAGGCCGACGAGGCTGTTGAGCAGCTGACGCTGCTCCCGCAACGTGCGATGCAGCGCCGGCGGCAGGGCGCTGTCCAGCGGGCCGTCCGACGTCGCGTCGGCGGTGACGGTGCCGTCCTCGCCGCCGGCGCTCTCCCGGGCTTCCCGCAGTCTCCGGTGACGCCCCTGGCGCGCCTGACGCTGCATGAGAAGCTCGTGGACGTGTTCGGGCTCGAGGAGACCGGGGAGCCCCAGGAACTCCTCCTCCTCGGGGGTGCCGGGCACGGCGAGCTGGCCGAACTCCTTGCCGTCGAACAGCACGCGGTCGAAGTGGGCGACGGAACCGAGCGCCTGGTAGGAGAACTCCTGCTCGAGCTCGTCGGAGGCCTTGTCCTCGCGTTCGGCCTCGGCGAGCAGCGTGTCCTCGAGACCGTCGTCGTCGCCGCTCTCCCGGTCGAGGGCGTGGTCGCGCTCACGCTCCATCTCGCCCGCGAGGGTCAACAGCACGGGGACGTTCGGGAGGAAGACGGAGGCGGCCTCGCCGCGACGGCGTGCCCGCACGAAACGACCGATCGCCTGGGCGAAGAACAGCGGCGTCGACGCGCTCGTCGCATAGACGCCGACGGCGAGGCGCGGCACGTCGACGCCCTCCGACACCATCCGCACCGCCACCATCCAGCGTGTCGTCGCCTGCGCGAACGTCTCGATGCGCCCCGAGGCGGCCTTGTCGTCCGAGAGGACCACCGTGGGCGCCTCGCCGGTGATCTGATGGAGGATCGCGGCGTACGCGCGAGCGGCGGTCTGATCGGTCGCGATGACGAGTCCCCCGGCGTCCGGCACGTCCTGACGCACCTCGCCCAGCCGCCGGTCGGCGCTGCGGAGGACAGCGGGGATCCAGTCCCCCTCGGGGTCGAGTGCGGTCCGCCACGCCTGGGCCGTCACGTCCTTCGTGTTGTCCTGGCCGAGGTGGGCTTCGAGCTCGTCGCCCGCCTTCGTGCGCCAGCGCATCTTGCCCGCGTAGACGAGGAAGAGCACAGGTCGCACGACGCCGTCGGCGAGGGCGCGTCCGTAGCCGTAGTTGTAGTCGGTCCGCGACAGGCGGATGCCCTTCTCGTTCGGGTGGTACTCGACGAACGGGATCGGCGCCGTGTCGCTGCGGAAGGGCGTGCCCGACAGCAGCAGTCGGCGGGTCGCGCGTCCGTAGGCCTCGCGCAGCGCATCCCCCCAGCTGAGCGCATCGCCGCCGTGATGGACCTCGTCGAGGACGACGAGCGTGCGCGCATCGTCCACGAGGTGCCGGTGGACGGATGCCTTGACGGCGACCTGGGCGTAGGTGACGGCCACGCCGTGGTAGTGGCGGGCATGCATCCGCTGCCGGTTGCTGAACCGGGGATCGAGCCGGATGCCCACGCGCGCCGCCGCATCGGCCCACTGGGTCTTCAGGTGCTCGGTGGGCGCGACGACCACGACGCGCTCGATGACGCCGCGACGCAGCAGCTCGGAGGCGAGGCGCAGGGCGAAGGTCGTCTTGCCGGCCCCGGGTGTGGCGGCGGCGAGGAAGTCGCGCGGTCCCTTGCCGACGCCGTCGGGCCCGTCCGCGCCGAAGTAGGCCTCCAGCGCCTCGGCCTGCCAGGCGCGCAGGTTCTGCGCCGTTCCCCACGGCGCGCGCTGCGGGAAGGACGGCGACAGGTGCTCTGCGGCGAAGCTGCCGAAGTGCTCCTGCCCCTGCTCGTCCGTCGCATCCACGACTGACCACCCTAAACGAGGCCACCCCCACGCCCGGCGCCGGTGCCGCTGCGGGTAGCCTCGAAAGCGGAGAGTCTGGAGAACCATGCGCAGGAACGATCCCACCCCCGACGACCACCGCTCGCCCTATGTACCGAACGAGTCGGCGCACCCGTGGCGCCGCATGGTGTCGATCGGCGATTCCTTCACCGAGGGCATCGGCGATCCGATCCCGGGCACGGACGACCATCGCGGCTGGGCGGACCGCGTCGCCGAGGTGCTGGGTGCGCAGGTCGAGGACTTCGCGTACGCGAATCTCGCCGTGCGCGGCAAGCTCATCGGCCAGATCGTCGCCGACCAGATCGAGCCCGCACTCGCCCTGAGCCCTGATCTCATCACGTTCTCCGCGGGGGGCAACGACGTCATCCGCCCCGGCGGAGACCCGGACCTGGTCGCCGAGCAGTTCGAGGACGCCGTCGCGCGGCTGAGCTCGCAGGGCGCCACCCTCGTCGTCTTCACCGGCATCGACACCGAGTTCACCCCGGTGTTCCGCGGCATCCGCGGGCGGGTCGCGATCTACAACGAGAACATCCGCGCGATCGCCGACCGCTACGACTGCATCGTGGCCGATCAGTGGGCCCTGAAGGAGGTGCAGGACATGCGGTTCTTCGACGACGACCGGCTGCACTACAACGCCCTGGGTCACCACGAGATCGCCCGCATGGTGCTGCGCGCGCTCAACGTCCCGAACGACCTGCAGCCGATGCAGCCCGACCCGCTGCCCACCCTCACCTGGCGCGAGGCGCGCGGCAACGACCTCGTCTGGGCCCGCGCCTACCTCGTGCCGTGGGTCCTGCGCCGACTGCGGCACCAGTCCTCCGGCGATCACATCCGCGCCAAGCGGCCCGACGCGCTGCCCGTCGTCACCGAGGCGCCGGGGAAGGACCGTTCGGCCGGGCCCGGGACTCTCGCCTGAGGTCCCTCAGCGCGACAGTGCCCACAGCGCGACGGCGGCCGCCGACGCGACGTTGAGGGAGTCCACTCCCCCGGTCATCGGGATCGTGACGACGGTGTCGGCGGCGGCCAGGGCGCGCGCCGACAGACCGTCGCCCTCCGATCCGAGGACGAGCGCCACCTGCGCGGGGCGCCGCGCGGCGAAGTCGTCGAGCGAGACGGCATCGTCCGCGAGGGCCAGCGCGGCGACGTGGAGCCCGGCCGCGCGAAGGTCGTCGATCCCCGTGCGCCACCCGCCCAGACCGTCCTCGGGCAGCCGGGTCCACGGCACCTGGAACACGGTCCCCATGCTGACCCGGACGCTCCGCCGGTACAGCGGATCCGCGCAACGCGGCGTGACCAGCACGGCGTCCGCGCCGAGCCCCGCCGCCGCGCGGAAGGCGGCCCCCACGTTCGTGTGGTCCACGATGTCCTCGAGGACCAGGACCAGACGCGCGCCCGAGACCACCTCCGCCACCGACGGGAGCGCCGGTCGATGCATCGCCGCGAGCGCGCCTCGGTGCACTGCGTATCCGGTCACGCCGGCCGCGACGTCGTCGGCGACCACGTAGACGGGTGCGTCCCCGGCGAGGTGCTCGGCGTCGGCGAGCCACTTCTCCTGCACGAGGACCGACCGCGGCGCGTGCCCGGCGGCGACCGCGCGGGCGATGACCTTCGCCGACTCCGCGATGTACAGCCCCTCGGCCGGCTCCGTCCGTCGGCGCAGAGCGACATCCGTCAGGTCCCGATAGTCCGACAGGCGGGCATCGGACGGGTCCTCGATCCTCACGACAGGCATGCGGCCATGCTGGCACGTCTCGTAACCTGCCCGAAAACCAACCGGCGTAGGCTCGCACCATGGCGACGGTCCTCGACTCCGACGAGAAGACGGCGGCCGCCGTGGAGCGGGCGATCGATGCACTCGCCGGTCGGCGTCTCGCGGTGCTCACCGGGGCCGGTGTGTCGACCGACTCGGGCATCCCCGACTACCGCGGGAAGGGCGCGCCGACGCGCACGCCGATGACCGTCCAGCAGTTTCTCTCCAGCGACGCGGCGAGGCGTCGGTACTGGGTCGGCAGTCACCTGGGGTGGCGCGCGTTCGCGGCATCGACGCCCAACGGGGGTCACGACGCCCTGGCGGCGCTCGAGCGCGAGGGGATCGCCTCCGGCGTCGTCACGCAGAACGTCGACGGCCTGCACATCCGGGCAGGCAGCAGTCGGGTGGTCGAGCTGCACGGCACGATGCGTCGGGTGCTGTGCACGCACTGCGGGCAGGTGTTCGACCGCCGCGACCTCGCCGCCCGCGTCGAGCGGGACAATCCGTGGATCACCGTGCCCGACGCGGTCGAGCTCGGCCCCGACGGCGACGTGCTGCCGTCGACGAGCGACGGCTTCGCCGTGCCCGCCTGCAGCGTCTGCGGGGGCATGCTCAAGCCCGACGTCGTGTTCTTCGGCGAGTACATCCCCGTCACGCGCTTCCAGGAGGCGGAGCGGATGCTCGCCGCGAGCGATGCGCTGGTCATCGCCGGGTCCTCCCTCGTCGTCAACTCGGGGATCCGTCTGCTCGACCGCGCCCGCCGGCGCCGGCTGCCGATCGTCATCGTGAACCGCGGCGAGACGCGCGGTGACGCCCGCGCGACCGTGAAGATCGATGCCGGTACGACCCCGGTGCTGCAGGCGTTCGCCGACGCGCTCCCCGCGCTGCGCTGAGTGCACGCCCAGGGTCTCGGCGCCGCCGTCCCGTAGGGTCGTCTCGTGACCACTCTCCTCCTCGTGCGGCACGGCGAGACCGACTGGAACGCCGCTCGTCGCATCCAGGGCTCCACCGACATCCCCCTCAACGAGACCGGTCGTGCGCAGGCACGCGAGACGGCCGCGCTCCTGACCGCGCGTTTCGCCGGAGAGCGACCGGTGGTCGTCTCCAGCGACCTGTCGCGGGCACGGGAGACGGCGAGCATCGTGGCCGCAGCGCTCGGCGTGGACGAGCCGCACACGTACCCGGGTCTGCGCGAGCGGGCGTACGGGCAGGCCGAAGGCCTCACCGACACCGAGTATCGGGAGCTCTACGGCGATTTCGGACAGGACAACGTTCCCGACGCGGAGACGAACGGGCACCTCCGGACGCGTGCGGTGAGCGCCGTCCGCCGGGTCGTGCGCGAGGCACGTCGCCTGCACGCACCCGTGGACGTGCCCGTGATCGCGGTCACGCACGGCGGGCTCATCGGACAGCTGATCCGCCACGCGAGCGGGGACACGCTGCCCCTCGCCGGTGAGCGGCTCGCCAACGCCTCGGTGCACGAGTTCCGCGTCGAACGCGACCGCATCGGTCTCCTCTCGTACGCGGCGGTGTCGACCGCGCGCGTCTGACCGGCGGCGGCCTACTCGGGAGCGCGACCGAGGACGGTCCGCGCGTGGCGGAGGACGGGTTCGTCGACCATGCGACCGTCGAAGCGGAAGACGCCCCGCTCCCCCTCCGCCGCGGCGAGCACGGCGCGCGCCCAGACGAGCGTGCGCGCATCGGGCCGGTAGGCCTCCCGGATCGTCTCGATCTGGTTCGGATGGATGCACGCCGATGCCTGGAAGCCGCTCGCCGCGGCATCCGCGGCCTCGCGGCGCAGCCCTCGCTCGTCGCCGATGTCGAGGTGCACCGCGTCGATGGCGGCGACGCCGGCGGACCCGGCGGCGAGCAGGACGCGGGAGCGCGCCGCGCGGGCGACGTCGCGGTACTCCCCCGCCGGCGTGCGGCTGGAGGTGCCGCCGAGCGAGGCGACGAGGTCCTCGGCCCCCCACATGAGCGCGACGACGTTGGGGGCGGCGGCGATCTTCTCGGCCGCGACGATGCCGCGCGCCGTCTCGCACAGCGCGACGACGTCGAAGCGCGGGTCGATCCGCCCGATGCGTTTCGCCGAGTGCGCCTTGGGGACCATGATCGTGCGGAAGTCGGTGTGCGAGAGCGTGGCGATGTCGGCCTCGTACTCGGGCGTGCCGACGGGGTTGACCCGCACGACGACACGCTCGGGATCGACGTGCGCGTCGATGAGTGCCCCGCGCGCGGCCGGCTTGGCGGCCGGTGCCACGGCGTCCTCGAGATCGAGGATGACCCCGTCCGCCCGGTCGAGCGCTTTCGCGAATCGGTCGGGCCGGTCGGCGGGACAGAACAGCAGTGCGGGCCCCAGGGCGAACGTCATCCCCCCACGCTACCCCGCACCGTGCCACCCTCTCCTGCGCGGGATCGGGTGCGGGTGCGGGAGCGGTGCGAGGGGTCAGGGGTCAGGGGTCAGGGGGCGGTCACGCCGAGGGCGCGGGCGATCAGGAGCAGCTGGACCTCGGAGGTCCCCTCGCCGATCTCCAGGATCTTGGCGTCGCGATAGTGGCGCGCGACGGGGTACTCGTTCATGAACCCGTTGCCGCCGAAGATCTGGGTGGCCTCACGCGCGTTGTCCATCGCGGCATCCGACGCGGTGAGCTTCGCGATCGCCGCCGCCGTGCCGAAGGGCCGTCCGGCCTCGCGCAGACGTGCAGCGTGGAGCCACGCCAGACGCGCGTTGTGCACGCGCAGCTGCATCCGTGCGAGCGTGAACTGGATCGCCTGGCGGGTGCCGAGCCGCTCCCCGAACACGACGCGCGACCGCGCATAGTCGAGGGCCGCCTCGAGGCAGCCCTCCGCGGCACCCGTCGACAGGGCGGCGATCGCGACGCGCCCCTCGTCGAGGATGCTGAGGAAGTTCGCGAAGCCCTTCCCCTGTTCCCCGAGGAGGTTGTCGGCGGGCACCCGCGCGCCGTCGAAGGACAGGGGGTGCGTGTCGGACGCGTGCCAGCCGACCTTGTCGTAGGCGGGTCCGACCTCGAAGCCGGGAGTGCCGGAGGGGACGACGATCGTCGAGATCTCCGCCCGGATCGCGCCGGTGGACGCATCGGTGCGTCTCCCGGTGACGGCCGTCACCGTCACGAAGCTCGTCCGCGGCGTGCCCGAGTTGGTGATGAACTGCTTCGCGCCGTCGATGACCCAGTCGTCGCCCTCGCGCCGCGCCGTCGTGCGCGTCGCACCCGCATCCGATCCCGCCTCCGGCTCGGTGAGCCCGAACCCCGCGAGGGCGCGGCCGGTCAGGAGGTCGGGCAGGAGCCGAGCGCGCTGCTCCTCCGTCCCGAAGCGGTGGATCGGCATCGCACCCAGGCTCACGGCCGCCTCGAGCGTGATAGCGATCGACTGATCGACCCGTCCGAGCGCCTCGATCGCGAGGCCCAGGGCGACGAGGCCTCCGCCCTGACCGCCGACCTCCTCCGGGAACGGGAGGCCGAACAGCCCCAGCTCCCCCATCTCGTCGACGATGCCCATCGACAAGGTCGCCGTCCTATCGGCCTCGTATGCCTGTGGCGCGACCCGCTCGTCGGCGAAGTCGCGGACGAGCGCGGCGAGCTCGCGCTCCTCGTCCGTCAGGTCGTAGACGGATGGATCGAGCACGCCCATGTCATCTCCTTCGATGCGTGTCGCGAGCCGCCGGTCACGATCCGATCACGGGCATCCTCGTCCGCTGGATCGCGCTCGGCGCGCCGGGTTAGTGTTCCCTAACCGGACCCTCCCAGGTTAGCGAGGATTAACTGGAATGGCAACGAACTCCGTCGACCGCACGAGAGCGACCGGCCGCCTTCGGGCGAAGGCCGAGCGGCAGAGCTCGCTGCTGCGCGAGGCCGCCCGGCTGTTCGCGGCGCAGGGCTTCGACGGGGTCAGTCTCGAGGACCTGGGCTCGGCGGTCGGCATCTCCGGCCCCGGCGTCTACCGCCACTTCGCGAGCAAGCGCGCGCTGCTGGGCGCGATCCTCCTGCGCGCGAGCGAGGATCTGCTCACGGGCGGGCGCCGGGTGCGCGACGGGGTGGCGGACGCCTCCGAGCAGCTGCGGGCCCTCGTCCGCTTCCACGTGGATTTCGCCGTGCACGGGGCGGACGTCATCCGCGTGCACGACCGCGACCTCGCCTGCCTGAGCGAGGACGATCGGCATCGCGTGCGCAGCCTCCAGCGCGAGTATCTGGATCTGTGGATCGAGGTCCTCTCGCGCGTGCTGCCCGGGAAGGATGCCGCGGAGCTGCGCCTGCGCGCCCACGCCGGCTTCGGACTGATCAACTCGACGCCCTACTCGGTGCGCGCCCTCCGTGACGCCCCCGAGGACGCACTCGTCGAGCGCGTCCTCGCCGACATGGCGTTCGCCGCCCTGACCTCACCCTGACCTTTCCCTCAGGACAGCAGCATCGCCCGGCCGGGGGCGCGCAGCACGTCGCCCACGGCGCGCAGGAACCGCGCGCCCTGCTCGCCGTCGACGACGCGGTGATCGAAGGACAGGCTGAGGGTCAGCACGTCGCGCAGCGCGATCTCGCCCTCGTGCTCCCACGGGCGTCGGCGGACGGTCCCGATCCCGAGGATGCCCGCCTGCGGCGGATTCAGGATCGGTGTCCCCGCGTCCACGCCGAACACGCCGAAGTTCGTGAGGGAGAAGGTCCCTCCGCTCAACGCCGCCGGCGTCGATCGCCCCGCGCGCGCGGTCGCGGTCAGCTCCGCGATCGCATCGGCGAGCTCCGCCAGGGTGAGCGAGTGGGCATCCCGGACGTGCGGCACGATCAGGCCGCGCTCCGTCGCCGCGGCGATCCCGAGGTCGACGTAGTGGTGCTCGATGATCTCGCCCGCCTCCTCGTCCCACCGCGAGTTCAGCGCGGGCTCCGATCGCAGGGCGAGGCACACCGCCTTCGCGACGACCACGAGGACCCCGATGCGGTGGTCCCGCACCCGCGGATCCGCACGGAGCTCGGTCACGAGCCGGGTCGTCTCCGTGACGTCGACCTCCAGGAAGCACGTCACGTGGGGCGCGGTGAACGCGCTGCGCACCATCGCGGCCGCCGTCGCCCGCCGGACACCGCGGATCGGCGTACGGGTGACGCGGCGGGAGTCGCCGCGCTCCGAGCGCCGGTCGTCGCGCTCCGCCTCGGCGGCAGTCCCCTCCGCGAAGCGCTCGACGTCCTCCCGCGCGATGACCCCCGTCACGCCGGAGGCGGCGACGAGGGCGAGATCCACGCCCAGGCGCTTCGCGAGCTGACGCACGGGCGGTGTGGAGCGGGGCCGCTCGAGCGGCAGGTCCTCGCTCGACGACCCCGCGGCGTCGAGTGCGGCGTCGAGTACGTCGTGCGGCGCCGCCGCCCGGACCTCGGCGTCGCCCGGTGCCGTGGGCGTGCGCCCGGTCCGCGGTCGGCGTCGCGGCCGGCCGGGGCCCCGCGGCGCCGCCCCGTACCCCACGAGGTTCGGCGTCGCGCGGTCCTCCGTGCTCGCGGGCGCGTCGTCCGCCGCGCCGCGTCCGTCCGCCGTGACGCCGGCCGTCTGCTCGCCGTCGCTTCCGCCGCCCGCCGCCCCCGTCGGCGTCTCCGAGCCCGGCACGTCGATCCCGATCAGCGGGCTGCCGACCGCGACGACCTCGCCCTCGGTGGCGTGCAGACGACGCACCGTTCCGGCGTAGGGCGACGGCAGCTCGACGATCGCCTTCGCCGTCTCGACTTCGGCGATCGGCTGATTGAGCGTCACGTCGTCGCCCTCCGCGACAAGCCACTGGACGATCTCCGCCTCCGGCAGTCCCTCCCCGAGATCCGGCAGTGCGAACTCCGCGATCATCGCGTCACCTCCGTGAGGCTGTTCGGGCGATCCAGGACGCGGTCCACGGCGTCGAGGATGCGATCGAGGTCGGGCACGTGGTGCCGTTCGAGCTTCGCCGGCGGGTAGGGGATGTCGTGGCCGGTCACCCGCTGGGGCGCTGCCTCGAGGAAGGGGAAGCACTGCTCCGTGATGCTCGCGATGATCTCCGCGCCCACCCCGGCCTCGCCGCCGGCCTCGTGCGTCACCACGACGCGCCCGGTCTTGCGGACGGATGCCGCGACGGTGCGGTAGTCGATCGGGGAGAGCGACCGGATGTCGACGACCTCGATAGAGACGCCGTCGTCGGCCGCGGCCTCCGCGGCATCGAGGGCCGTCACCACCTGCGCACCGTACGTGACGAGCGTCGCATCCGTGCCCTCGCGGACGACCCGCGCCAGACCCATCGGCGGCGCGTCCGCCACGTGCGCGTCGAGGTCCACCTCTCCCTCCTCGCCCTCGAACCTGTGGTGGTACAGCCGCTTCGGCTCGAAGAAGACGACCGGGTCGTCGCAGGCGATCGCCTGCTGCAGCACGGTGTACGCATCACGGGGATTGGACACCGCGACCACGCGCAGCCCCGCGGTGTGCACGAAGTACGCCTCCGGCGACTCGGAGTGGTGCTCCGCGGCCCCGACGCCGCCCGCCCACGGCATCCGGATCGTGATCGGCATCCGCACCCGGCCGCGGGTCCGGTAGTGCAGCTTCGCGACCTGGCTGACGATCTGGTCGAACGCCGGATAGACGAACCCGTCGAACTGGATCTCCACGACGGGCCGGAAGCCGCGATAGGCCAGACCGACGGCCGTTCCCACGATGCCGGACTCCGCAAGCGGCGTGTCGATGACGCGGCGCGCGCCGAACTCGTCGAGCAGGCCGTCGGTGATCCGGAAGACGCCGCCGAGCCGACCGATGTCCTCGCCCATCAGCACGACCCGATCGTCCTCGGTCATCGCGCGCCGCAGGCCTGCGGTGAGCGCCTTGCCCATCGTGAGTCGCGTCATCTCACACCTCCTCGTCGTCGAAGCCTGCGAGGTACGCGGAGAACCGCTCGCGCTGACGGGCGATGCCCGAGTGCGGCTCGGCGTAGACGTCGTCGAGCACCTCGACGGCGGGCCGGGTGCGCGCGCGCAGCGCGGCATCGCGCATCCCGGCCGCGACGGCGTCGCCGGCTGCCGCGACCTCCGCGGCGAACTCATCGTCGAACGCGCCCAGGGATCGCAGGTGCGCCTCGAGGCGGCGGAGCGGATCGCGCTCACGCCAGCGTTCGAGCTCCGCCGCGTCGCGATAGCGCGTCGGGTCGTCGGAGGTCGTGTGCGGCCCCATGCGGTACGTGACGGCCTCGAGGAACACGGGCCCCCGACCCGACCGGGCGTGGTCGAGCGCCCATCGCATCGCGGCCGTGCATGCGAGCACGTCGTTGCCGTCGACGCGCAGACTCGGGATGCCGAACCCCGGCGCACGTCCCGCGATCGGATACCGGGACTGCACGCTGACCGGCTCGGAGATCGCCCACTGGTTGTTCGAGCAGACGAAGACCACCGGAGCCGTGAACGAGGAGGCGAACACCATCGCCTCGTTGACGTCGCCCTGACTGGTCGCCCCGTCGCCGAGGTAGGCGACGGCGACCTGATCGCCCTCGTCGCGTTGGATCCCCATCGCGTACCCCACAGCGTGCAGCGTCTGTGCGCCGATGATGATCTGCGGCGGCGCGACGTGGAGGGATCGCGGATCGAACGTGCTGTGCACCTCGCCGCGCCATGCCAGGACGAGCTCGTCCGGGGCCACGCCGCGCACGACGAGCACCCCCAGCTCCCGATACGTCGGGAAGAGGAAGTCGTCGCCGCGACAGGCCCGGGCGCTCGCGACCTGGACGGCCTCCTGGCCCTGCGCGGGCGCCCACAGTCCGAGGTGCCCCTGGCGCTGGAGGGCGACCCCCTCGGTGTCGGCGCGGCGGGTGATCGCCATGTCCTCGTACAGTCGACGCAGCGCCGTCGTGTCGATGTCCGCCGCCCACTCGTCCAGCACGGGGTCTGTGACGCGATCCCCGGCAGGGGTCAGCAGCTGCGCGACGCGATCGGTGTCGGACCGTGTCGAGGGGTCGGTGGTCAGGGTGTGCATCGTCGTCATCCCTTCGGGATGCGCCGGGTGAGGGTGGCCCGGCGCGTCCGGTCGTCGGCCTCGTCGCCGATGCGTCAGAGGCTACGTCGCTGTCGCACCTCGCTCAAGCATCCCGCCCGCCCTTGAGCATGTTGCGCAGAGTACGCAAGAACCGCCTGCTAGGGTTGTGCACTATGGGATCCCTCGACCGCGTCGACCTGGAGCTGCTCAGCGCCCTCGCCGACGACCATCGGGCGACCGTCGTCGCCCTCGCCGACAGACTCGGACTCTCTCGGAACACCGTGCAGGCCCGGATGGCCCGCCTCGAGCGCTCCGGCGTCTTCCAGTCGTTCGAGCGGGCGATGTCGCCTGCCGCCCTGGGGCTCCCGATCGAGGCGATGGTGAGCGTCATCGTCCGGCAGGCGGAGATCCCGCGCATCACGTCGGAGATCGCCGCCATCCCCGAGGTGATCCAGGCTCACGGCATGAGCGGCCAGGTCGATCTGCTCGTGCGGGTCGCCGCGCGCGACACGCAGCACCTCTTCGACGTCGACGCCCGCATCCTGGCGATCGAGGGCGTCGAGAGGACGGAGACCTCGCTCGTCATGGGCGAGGTCATCGGATACCGGGTCCGACCGATCCTGGAATCGGCTCGACGGGAGCAGTGACGACCGGCTCCTGGCCGGCATCCAGACGGACCAGCACGACCCCCGCCAGGAGTACCGCTCCCCCGACGAACTGGATCGTCGAGGGCGTCTCCCCCAGCAGCAGCCAGGCGAAGCCCAGTGCGAAGAGCACCTCGCTCAACCCGATGAAGGATGCCAGACGCGATCCGGTGCGCGGCACCGCCATCACGCCGAACGCATAGCCGAGGGTCGTCCCGACCGCACCGACCCACAGGATCGACAGGATGCCGGGGACGTCGATCCCGCGGAAGGAGAGCGTCACCTGCGGTGCGGCGAACGGGATGAGGCCGACCGCCGCGACGAGTCCCATCGTGACCGCGCCGACGAGGAGACCGCCGGATGCGAGCGCCAGCGGCGGCAGGTCGTCGCCCGTGCGCTCGCTCATCACGAAGTAGACGCAGACGGTGACGGCGGCGCCGAGCGCCAACAGCGCGCCCAGCAGGTCGAACCGGGCGCCGGAGACGTCGACGACTAGGACGAGCCCGACGATCGCCACCACGGAGCCGACGAGCACGAGACGGGACGGCGCCCGCCGCGTCCGCGCCCAGACGAACACGACGAGCAGGACCGGCGCGAGGTACTGGATCAGCAGGGCGACGGCGACGGGCATCCTCTGCATCGCGGAGAAGAAGAGCAGCTGGCATCCGGCGACCGGCACGAGGCCGAAGACGAGGAGGGATCGTCCGTGACGGCGGAGGAAGGAGCGTTCACGGTGCACGGCGCGGATCAGGGCGGGCGCCAGGACCAGACCCGCGAGCCCCATCCGGACCAGGAGGGCCGCCGACAGCGACCATCCCGCCTCCAGCAGCGGCTTGACGAGCGGGCCGCTGGAGGAGAAGGCGAGCGCGGAGACGACCGCAAGGACGACGCCGCCGGCCCGCCGGTCCGCGCCCGCGTGGGCGCGCGGGGAGCTCGTGCGACGACGACGGACGACGGGGTGCGCCGCGGGTTCCGGTACGACGATCCGAAGCGGGGCGGTCTGCGTCACCGGCGGTCCTCCACGGGGCACGACAGCGGGCTGTCAGGGGTGATCGATGTTTACACTGGTGACGGTAGTGCCCACGCGAGTCAGGAGTCAAGGTGGTATTCATCCATGACACGGAAGTGTCGCTGCGCGCCGCCGCGGCGCTGGTGAACACCCTGCCCGGCACCGACTCCGAGGGGGTCGATCGCCTCGTCACGCAGGCCGACATCGACGCGTATCTCCGGGAGTTCGCGTACACCGGGACGATCCACCGCGACGGTGCGGAACTGGACGCCGTGCGAGCCAACCGCGATCGCCTGCGCGCCCTGTGGGACGTCGACCGTGAGAACGCCGTCCCCCTCGTGAACGCCATGCTGCGCGACGGTCGCGCGCTCCCCCAGCTGGTCATCCACGACGGGTTCGACTGGCACATCCACGCGACGGAACCCGACGCCCCCCTGTCCACGCGCATGCTCGTGGAGGCGGCGATGGCGTTCGTCGACGTCATCCGCGCGGATCAGTGGAACCGGGTCCGCATCTGCGCCGCGGACGACTGCGCCTCGGTGTACGTCGACTTCTCGAAGAACGGCTCGAAGCTCTACTGCGACACCGGCAACTGCGGCAACCGCATGAACGTCATCGCCTACCGTCGGCGGAAGGCCGCAGAAAGCGAGTGATGTGGGATGCCGCCTCACGCGGCGTCTCGTAGTGGATGAGGTGTCCGACCCCCGCGATCTCCACCAGTTCGGCGTCGGGGAACAGCGTCTGCAGATGCCGCTCGGCCTCGATCGGCGTGATGTCGTCCTTCTCCGCCGCGATGAGGAGAGTGGGGACAGGGATCGACTCGGCGAACCGCCGCACGTCGTTGGACACGGACGCGACGAAGCCCTCGTGCAGCACGTCGCGGTCGCCGAACAGCGAGAAGTAGCGGTCGTGCTGGTCGTGGATGAACGCGCGCAGCGCCGGGTCGCGTGTCTTCGCCATCGAGATGCTCATCACCCGCACGATCAGCCGGTTGCGCAGGAGCGCGTCGCCGAGGCGGCGCGGCAGCTTCGCTCCCGCCCAGTAGTAGAAGACGGCCAGTCGCGTCAGGATGCCGCGGGGGCCCTCGAGCGCCGGCGCGCCGATCGGGTTGACCAGGATGACCCGCGGCGTGGCGAGCCCGCCGGCGACGGCTGCGGCCACGACGATCGAGCCGAACGAGTGCCCGAGCAGGGGCGCGCCGGGGGCGACGGCGGACGCGAACGCGGTCAGCCACTGCGCGTAGGCGTCGATGGAATGCGTCAGGCCGGGCAGAGGCGGCGTCTCGCCGAAGCCGGGCAGGTCGGGGGCGATGATGCGGATGCCGTCCAGGTGCGCCACGACGGGCTCGAGCCCGTGGTGGTCGCCGCGATAGCCGTGGGCGAGGACGAGCGTCGTGGCGGCGGAATCGTCCCCATAGACCCAGTAGGCGGTGGAGCCGCCGCAGACGTCGACGTGGCGCCGCTCGACGGGGATCCGCGCCAGCCGCTCGGCGTACGGGGAGAGCACGGTCATCCCCCGAGTCTACGAGTCCCGCGTGGCGACCATCCGCTGTCGGCGGTTCGTCATACCGTCGGAGGCATGCAGCAGTGGCAGGCCGTTCCCCTCTGGGAGGATCCGACGGATGAGGGCGACGTCGCCCCCGCGCTCGTCGAGGCGAGCCCTCCCCCGGTGCAGGGTGCCCTCCCGGTGCGTGAGGCACCGCCGGCGCGTGGGAGACACTGGGCCGACACCGTCGGAGTGTTCGATCTGGAGACGACGGGGGTCGACGTGTCACGCGATCGCGTCGTCACGGCGCACGTCGGCCTGCTCGGTCCCGACGGGACGGCACTGGCCGCACGGTCCTGGCTGGCGGACCCGGGGGTCGAGATCCCCGACGGAGCGACCGCGGTGCACGGCATCACGACCGCCCACGCGCGTGCGCACGGCCGCCCGGCCGCGCACGTGGTCGCGGAGATCGTCGACGCGCTGAGGGAGCTCTTCGCGCGCGGCATCCCCGTGGTCGCCTACAACGCGCCCTACGACTTCTCCCTGCTCAAGCACGAGGCCCTGCGACACGGCATCGATCCCCTGAGCGATCCCGCGCCCGTGATCGACCCCCTCGTGCTCGACAAGGAGCACGACCGGTATCGCAAGGGCAAGCGCACGCTCGAGGTCGTGGCCGCGCACTACGCCGTGCCCCTCGTGGGAGCACACGACGCCGCCGCGGATGCGATCGCCGCCGGGCGCCTCGCGCAGGCGCTGGTGCGTCGTCACGGCATCGACGGCCCGCTCGACCGGCTGCACGAGCAGCAGATCGGCTGGGCGCGCTCACAGGCGGAGAGTCTCACCGAGTACTTCATCCGCATCGGCAGGATCGACCCGGCGGACGCGCTCGACGGCAGCTGGCCCATCCGCTGAGCCCCACCGACGACGAGAGCCCCGCCGAAGCGGGGCTCTCGAGGAGAAGGCTGCTTACTTGCCGCCGAAGTTCTTGAAGCGCTGGTTGAACTTCTCGACGCGACCGGCCGAGTCCATGATGCGCTGCTTGCCCGTGTAGAACGGGTGCGAGGCCGAGGAGATCTCGACGTCGATGACGGGGTACGTGACGCCGTCGAGCTCGATCGTCTTGTCGCTCGTGACCGTCGAACGGGTCAGGAACGTGTCGCCGGAGCCGAGGTCGCGGAACACGACCGCCTGGTACTCGGGGTGGATGTCAGTCTTCATGGGGTTCCTTACGTGATGTCCTGGATTTTGCCAGGACGAGGGAAGTCTGGGGTGCGAGTGCACCAACGGACGATTCTATCAGGCGCTCGCCCGTGCGGCGAACCGGCCGCCGTCCGAGCTCAGCGCGATGGGCATCCCGAAGGTGGCAGACAGGTTTTCCGCCGTGAGCGTCCGATCGATCGGGCCCGCCGCGACGACGCCGCCGTCGCGGATGAGCAGGACGTGGGTGAACCCGACGGGGATCTCCTCGACGTGGTGCGTGACCATCACCATGGCCGGCGTGGTCGGCGCCTGCGCGTATCCGCTCAGAAGCCCGAGCAGTTCCTCACGTGCGCCGAGGTCCAGGCTCGCGGTCGGCTCGTCCAGCAGCAGCAGCTCCGGATCGGTCATGACCGCCCGCGCGATCTGCACGCGCTTCTGCTCTCCGTCCGACAGCGTCCCGAAGGTGCGGTCGGCGAGGTGATCGAGCTTCCACTCCGCCAGCACCCGCCGCGCGCGCTTCTCGTCGATCGTCTCGTAGGTCTCGTTCCAGCGTCCCAGCACCGCGAAGGCCGCCGTGAGCACGACGTCGAGCACCGTCTCCTCCGGGGGGACGCGCCGCGCCATCGCCGACGAGGCGAAGCCGATGCGCGGGCGCAGGTCGAACACGTCGGTGCGACCCAGCTGCTCGTCGAGGATCGTCACCGTGCCCGAGGTGGGGTGCAGGAGCGTCGCCGCGAGCTGCAGCAGCGTCGTCTTGCCCGCGCCGTTCGGTCCGAGGATCACCCACCGGTCCTCGTCGCCCACCGACCAGTCCAGGTGATCGACGATGTTGCGGGCGTTCCGACGGACGACGACGTCGCTGAACTCGAGCACCTGGGCCATGCGTCCAGCCTATCGGGCCGCGCCGGTCACCTCGCGGTAGAGCGCCTCCGTGGCGTCGGCGATCGCCTGCCAGCTGAAGTCCTCCGCGGCCCGCTTCCGGCCGGCGATCCCGTACTCCCGCGCCCGCGCCGGGTCGGAGACCACCTCGGTGAGGGTCGACGCGAGGTCCGCCACGAAGCGGTCGGGGTCGATCGGCGTACCGGTGCCGTCCTGCACCTGCTCGATCGGCACGAGCCGTCCCGTCACCCCGTCCACCACGACCTCGGGAATGCCGCCGGTCGCCGTGCCGACCACGGCGGCGCCGCAGGCCATCGCCTCCAGGTTCACGATGCCGAGCGGTTCGTAGATGCTCGGGCACACGAACGTCGTCGCGGATGTCAGGATCGCGCACAGGTCGGGGCGCGGCAGGAACTCGTCGATCCAGACGACCCCGTCCCGGGTCGACTGCAGCTCCCGCACGAGCCCCTCCACCTCGGCCATGATCTGCGGTGTGTCCGGCGCGCCGGCGCACAGCACGACCTGCACCTCGGGAGGCAGCTGGGCCGCGGCACGGAGGAAGTACGGCAGGCCCTTCTGACGCGTGATCCGACCGACGAAGACGACCGAGGGACGATTCGGGTCGATGCCGTGACGCTCGAGCAGCGCGTGGTCCTCCCGCGGATGCCAGGACTCGACGTCGATGCCGTTGTAGATCACGCGCACCTTGTCGGGATCGAGGTCCGGATAGCTGCGCAGGATGTCACGGCGCATCCCCTCGCTGACGGCCACGACCGCCGCCGCGTGCTCGTAGGCCGTCTTCTCGATGTAGCTCGACACCGCGTATCCGCCGCCCAGCTGCTCGGCCTTCCACGGACGCAGCGGCTCCAGCGAGTGGGCGGTGATGACGTGCGGGATCCCGTGCAGCAGCGAGGAGAGGTGGCCCGCGAAGTTCGCGTACCACGTGTGCGAGTGGACGACGTCCGCCCCCGCCACGTCGCCGACGATCTCGAGGTCCACGCCGAGGGTCTGCACCGCGGGGTTCGCCGCGGACAGCTCGGCGGGCACGCCGTACGAGGTCGTGTCCGCCTCGTCGCGTCCCTCGCCGAAGGCGCGCACCTGCACCTCGACGGCGCCGCGCAGCGCCCGGACGAGCTCGGTCACGTGCACACCGGCACCCCCGTAGATCTCCGGCGGATACTCCTTGGTGACAATGTCGACGCGCATGTCGGGAACGCTAGTACAACGGCGCGCGGGGGGCATAGTGTGGGGCCATGCCAGCAGCACCAAAGGTCTTCGGAATCGTCCTCGCCGGGGGCGAGGGGAAGCGACTGATGCCCCTCACCGTGGATCGCGCCAAACCCGCCGTTCCGTTCGGCGGCCAGTACCGACTGATCGACTTCGCGATCTCCAACCTGATCAACTCGGGCCTTCGCCAGATCGTGGTGCTCACGCAGTACAAGTCGCACAGCCTCGACCGCCACATCTCGCAGACCTGGCGGATGTCGGCGTTGCTGAACTCCTACGTCGCCTCGGTGCCGGCGCAGCAGCGACTCGGAAAGCGATGGTTCTCCGGCTCGGCGGACGCGATCCTGCAGTCGCTCAACCTGATCCAGGACGAGAAGCCGGACATCGTGATGGTCATCGGTGCGGACCACGTCTACCGCATGGACTTCGACCAGATGCTGCAGGCGCACATCGAGTCGGGGGCGAAGGCGACGGTCGCGGGCATCCGCCAGCCGATCTCGCTCGCCAACCAGTTCGGCGTGATCGACCTCGACCCCGCCGACAACGTCACCATCCGGGAGTTCCTGGAGAAGCCGCAGAACCCCACCGGTCTCGTCGACGCGCCGCACGAGGTCCTGGCCTCGATGGGCAACTACATCTTCGACGCCGACGCGCTCATCGCGGCCGTCGAGGCGGACGGCGAGCTGCCCGGATCGAATCACGACATGGGCGGCGACATCATCCCCTACTTCGTCGGTCGCGGCGAGGCGGCGGTGTACGACTTCAAGCGCAACGACGTTCCTGGATCGACCGATCGCGACCGCGACTACTGGCGCGACGTGGGCACGATCGACTCGTTCTTCGACGCCCACATGGATCTCATCTCCACGCTGCCGGTCTTCAACCTGTACAACATGGACTGGCCGATCCACTCCCAGGCCGTGAACTCGCCTCCCGCGAAGTTCGTGCGCGACGGCGTCGGACGCATGGGCAACGCGATCGATTCGATCGTGTCGCTCGGGTCGGTGCTGTCCGGCACGCACCTGGAACGCTCCGTCGTGGGGCCCTGGACGCTGGCCGCCGGCGGCTCGACCATCACCGACTCCGTCCTGTTCGACCACGTCGACGTGGGGGCGGGGGCGCGCGTGCACCGGGCGATCCTCGACAAGAACGTGGTGCTCGAGCCGGGAGCCACCGTGGGCGTGGACCGCGCGCTCGACCTGGCGCGCGGCTTCACCGTCACCGACACCGGGATCACCGTCGTCGGCAAGAACGCACGCGTCAGCCGCTGACCGCCGCGGAACGTGCGGGTGGAAGGGACCCGTCGGCGACACCGGTAGGTTGGACGCGTGCCTGACGCCCGCTTCCTCGCCGTCTTCGATGCCGATTCCACGCTTCTGCGCAACGAGGTGATCGAACTGATCGCCGACGAGGCCGGCCGCGGTGCCGAAGTCGCGGCGGCCACCGAAGCCGCGATGCGCGGCGAGGTCGATTTCGCGACGAGCCTGCGGTCGCGGGTGCGTGCCCTCGAGGGGGTGCCGCTGACGTCGTTCGAGCGCGTGCGCGCGCGTGTCGAGCCCACCGCCGGAGCCGCCGAGCTGATCGCCGCCATCCACGAGCGCGGGGGCGTCGCCGCCGTCGTCTCGGGCGGCTTCCACGAGGTCCTGGATCACGTCGCGCCGCCTCTCGGCGTCGACCGCTGGCGAGCGAACCGGCTGGCCGTGGCCGAGGGCGCCCTGTCGGGCGTCGTGGACGGCGACATCGTGGACGCCGCGGCGAAGGCCGCGTCGCTGCTCGCGTGGGCCGCCGAGCTCGGTGTGCCGCAGTCCCGGACCATCGCGATCGGCGACGGGGCGAACGATCTGCGGATGATGGCCGTCGCCGGCCTCGGGCTCGCCTTCAACGCGAAGCCGGCCGTCCGCGCCGAGGCCGACCTCGTCGTCGGCCCCGTGGACTTGCGCGAGGTCGTGCCGCTCCTGCCCTGACGGCGCCCGCGCGAGCGACGACCGCGCGTGCGGCGTCATCCGCGTCCGCGCGTCAGTGGCCCATCCCGAGGCCGCCGTCGACGGGGATGACCGCGCCCGAGATGTAGGCGGCGTCGTCCGACGCCAGCCAGGTGACGACGCCGGCGACCTCGTCGGGGGTCGCGAAGCGCCCGGCGGGGATGGTGCGCTTGTACTCGGCCTGGGTCTCATCGGGCAGCGCAGCCGTCATGTCGGTCTCGATGAACCCGGGTGCGACCACGTTCGCGGTGATGCCGCGTCCGCCGAGCTCGCGCGTGAGCGAGCGTGCGAAGCCGACCAGCGCGGCCTTGGAGGAGGAGTAGTTGATCTGGCCGGGCGATCCGTAGAGCCCGACGACGCTGGAGATGAGGATGACCCGTCCCCACTTGGCACGCAGCATCCCCTTCGAGGCACGCTTGACGACGCGGAAGGTGCCGCCCAGGTTCGTGGAGACGACCGAGTCGAAGTCCTCCTCCGTCATCCGCAGCAGCAGCGTGTCCTTCGTGATCCCGGCGTTGGCGACGACGATCTCCACGGGGCCGAGCTCGCGCTCCACCTCGCCGAAGGCGGCGTCCAGCGACGCGGCATCCGTGACGTCGGCGCGGACGGTCAGCGTGCCTTCCGGGCCTTCACCGGAGCGCGCCGTCACCGCCGTCCGGTAGCCGGCCGCGACGAACCGCTCCGCGATCGCGCGGCCGATGCCCCGGTTCCCGCCGGTGACGAGGACGACTCTCTCGCTGGACATGCTGCTCCGATCTTCGAGGACGGCACCCAGCCTAGTCGGCGGGGCGATCCGGATAGGCTGACGGCAGGCGAGAGGAGCCACCGTGACCGATCCGACCAACACGCCGCCGCAGGACGCCTCCACCCCCGACGTGCCGCCCGTTCCCCCCGTTCCCCCCGTTCCGCCGGCGTACGACGCCTCGCCCTACGTCGCACCGCAGGCTCCCGCGTACGACACCGCGGCGTATCCGAGCCCGCCCGAGCCTCCGGCCTACGCTCCCCCCGCCTATCCGGCGCCCGCGTACGGCGCTCCGGCCGCATCGCCGTACGCCGCACCGTCGCCGTACGGCGCCTCGTATCCGGTGCAGACCACGCCCGGCGCCCCGCCCGTCGCCCCGTACGGCTACGGCGCCTACGCGGCCCCGAAGACCAACGGCCTCGCGATCGCCTCGATGATCCTCTCGATCGTCGGGTTCGTGTGGATCCTCCCCTTCGTGGGCGGGCTCATCGGCGCCATCATGGGTCACTTCGCCCTGCGACAGATCGCCCGGACGGGCGAGGGCGGCCGCGGGATGGCTCTCGCCGGCATCATCGTCGGCTGGGCCGGGGTCGCCCTCATCGTCGCCTTCGTCGTCCTGCTCGTCTTCGCCGGGGTGTGGTCGTCCGCATCGTCGGGACGCTACGGCGCCTGACCCTTTCCGGACGCTCCGGACGGGCGCCCTCGCGCCGGAGGCGGCGTAGGCTGAACGCACCGTGAAGAAGACCTCCGCCCAGTCCGCGACGTCGCTGCCGCGTGCGCCGCGGGACGACGCCCACACGCGCATGACGAAGTACTTCACGATGATGACCGTCCGTGTCGTCTGCTTCGTGCTGATGGTGGTGGTCCAGCCGTACAGCTGGTACACCTGGCTGTTCGCGATCGGCGCGATCTTCCTGCCCTACCTCGCGGTCGTCATCGCCAACGTGGCGGTGGCACCGGCGTCGCGAGCCGTGCCCCCCGAGCGTGCGCTCGAGGCGCCCCGCGATGCCGCTCCGCCTCCCGACCGACCCGCACCGACGGGCGTGATCCGCATCACGGAATCTCGCCCCGCGCCCGAGCACGAGGACCCCGCGTGAGCCCCGCCGACCCGCCGACACCCGTCGCCCAGTGCTCGCGCGCGGGCTGCCGCGCCGACGCGAGGTGGCAGGTGATCTGGCGAAATCCGCGCATCCACTCGGCGGATCGCCGGAAGGTCTGGGCGGCCTGCGACGCACACGTCGACTACCTGCGCGACTACCTCGCCGCGCGCGACTTCCCGGTCGACACCGCGCCCCTCGCCCGTGGGCAGGAGGCGTCGGCATGAACCGGACGGCCGTGCGCTGGAGCGTGTGGGTCGCCGTAGCGATCGCCTTCGCCGTGGCCTGCGCCTTCCTGTCGAACTGGCAGTTCACCCGCAACGCCGAGCGGGAGCGCCAGCTCACGCTCATCGCCGCGAACTACGACGCCGCCCCCGTGCCGCTCGCCGACCTCGTCGGCCCGGACGGCGCGCTGGATCCCGCGGACCAGTGGCGCCCGGTGCTCGTCACGGGACAGTACCTGACCGACCACACGCTGCTCGCCCGGAATCGTGCGCACGGGGGAACCGCCGCGTTCGAGGTCCTCGTGCCCTTCCGCGTCGACACGGGCGCCGTCCTCGTCGTCGACCGCGGCTGGCTCCCGCCCGGTGCCGACCGGCCGGACCCCGACCACGTGCCCGCTCCCCCCTCCGGGACGGTGACGGTCGTCGCGCGGCTCATGCCCGGCGAGGTGCTGCGCAACGCCACGCAGTCGGCACCGGAAGGACAGGTTCCGACCATCAACCTCCCGCTGATCGCGGAGGCGACCGGCATCGACGAGCTGGTCGACGGCGCGTACGGGCTCATGGTCACGGAGGACCCGGCGCCCGCGGCGGCACCCAATCCGCTGGAGTCGCCGTCGGAGGATCCCGGCCCCCACCTCTCCTACGCGATCCAGTGGATCCTCTTCGCCGTGATGGGCTTCGTGTTCATCTGGTACATGATCCGCACCGAGCTGCGCCACCGCAGGGAGGACGCGGAAGACGCGGCCGAGAGCGCGGCGAAGGCGCCGACGCGCGCCGACCCCGCGCTGCCGGCTGCGCCGCCCGCCTCCGTCGAGCCTGCACGCCGCCCACGCCGCGACGGCCGTCCGCGCGACCGCGACATGCAGGAGGAGGACGCCCTCCTGGACGAAGCCGGGCGGCGGTAGGGCCGGGCGGGCTCAGGCGAGCTCGATGAGATCGACGTAGTCGCGACCCCAGATGTCCTCGACGCCGTCGGGCAGGATGAGCACCCGTTCGGGGTTGAGCGCCTGCACCGCGCCGGAGTCGTGCGACACCAGGACGACGGCACCCTCGTAGTGGGCGAGCGCACCGAGGATCTCCTCACGCGACGCCGGGTCGAGGTTGTTGGTCGGCTCGTCCAGCAGCAGCATGTTCGCGCTGGAGACCACGAGCGTCGCGAGCGAAAGACGCGTCTTCTCGCCGCCGGAGAGGACACCCGCAGGCTTCAGCACGTCGTCGCCGGTGAACAGGAACGAGCCGAGGACCTTGCGCGCTTCGGTGGCCGTGATGTCGGGGGCGGCGGACATCATGTTGTCGAGCACCGAACGGTGCACGTCCAGGTTCTCGTGCTCCTGCGCGTAGTAGCCGATCTTGAGCCCGTGGCCGGGCTCGAGCACGCCGGTGTCGGGCTCGTCCACGCCCGCCAGAATGCGCAGCAGCGTCGTCTTGCCCGCGCCGTTGAGACCGAGGACGACGACCTTCGAGCCGCGGTCGATCGCGAGGTCGACGTCGGTGAAGATCTCCAGCGACCCGTACGACTTCGAGAGGTTCTTGGCCATGAGCGGCGTCTTGCCGCAGGGCGCCGGCTTGGGGAACCGGAGCTTGGCGACACGGTCCTCCTGGCGCACCTCCTCGAGGCCCGACAGCATCTTCTCGGCACGCGCGACCATCTGGTGCGCGGCGGCGGCCTTCGAGGCCTTGGCGCCGAAGCGCGCGGCCTGCAGCTGCAGCGCGGTCGCCTTCTTCTCGATGTTGGCGCGCTCCTTCTTGCGGCGCTCCTCATCGGCGACCCGCTGGCGCAGGTAGTTCTTCCAGTTCATGTTGTACACGTCGATGACCTGGCGCATGGCATCCAGGTAGAAGACGCGGTTGACGGTCTCGCCGACGAGCTCGACGTCGTGGCTGATGACGATGAGGCCGCCCTTGTAGTTCTTCAGGAACTCGCGGAGCCAGATGACGCTGTCGGCGTCGAGGTGGTTGGTGGGCTCGTCGAGGATCATCGTCTGGGCATCCGAGAACAGGATGCGCGCCAATTCGATACGGCGTCGCTGACCGCCCGAAAGGGTCTTCAGCGGCTGGTCGAGGATGCGGTCGGGGAGCGAGAGATTGTGCGCGATCGACGCGGCCTCGGCTTCGGCGGCATATCCCCCGAGCGCCTCGAAGCGCTCCATGAGGTTGCCGTAGCGACGCATGGCCTTGGCCGCCACCTTCTCGTCGGCGTCGCCCATCTCGTGCGAGGCCTCGTGCATCTGCAGAGCCAGGGTGCCGAGCCCGCGGGCATCGAGGATGCGGGTACGGGCGAGCATCTCGGGGTCGCCGGAGCGCGGGTCCTGCGGCAGGTACCCCAGTTCGCCGGAGCGCTCCACCTTGCCGTCGGCGGGGATGAGGTCGCCCGCGAGTACCTTCGTGAGGGTCGTCTTGCCGGCGCCGTTGCGTCCGACCAGGCCGATCTTGTCGCCGTCCGAGACGCGGAAGGACACTTCCGACATGAGGGTGCGGGCACCCACGCGGATCTCGAGGTCGTGCACGGCGAGCACAGCGGACGTCCGTTCGTCGAAGGGTGGGAACGGCCCGGATGCGGGCCAGCCCCCCAGTCTAGCGGCCCCGGGCGGAGCGTCCGACGAGTCGCGGCGCCGTCGCTCGCCGTGCCCTCCGCCGCGCGGTGGTGGGACCTCCACAACGACCGGAGCAAACCTCAGTGGACGGCGTCCAAGAACTCCCGCCGCCGTCCCCCTAGGCTGAGTCCGTCCGAGCGGCTGTACCCCGCTCATCGCGCACCGCGCGACCGACACATCGCCAAGGAGCCCCCATGTCCCTCGCCGTCCCGGCCCGCCGCCCCGTCCTCGCCGACCTCATCTCCCGACCCACGGGTCGCGCGCGGGCCTTCGCCCTCGATGCCGCCCTCGTGGCGGCCGGTGCCGCCTTCGTGGCCGCGCTCGCGCAGGTCGAGGTTCCGCTGTGGCCGGTGCCGATCACGGGCCAGACCCTCGCGGTCGTGGTCGTCGGCGCCGCCCTCGGCGCGCGTCGCGGCGCCGCGGCCCTCCTCGCCTACCTCGGAGCGGGCCTCGCGGGCCTCCCCGTCTTCGCTGGCTTCACCGGCTCGATCGCCGCCGTGGCCAAGCCGAGCTTCGGCTTCATCCTCGGGTTCGTCGTGGCCGCCTTCGTCGCCGGCTGGTTCGCCGAGCGCGCGTGGGACCGGAAGCCGCTGCTCGCCTTCGTCGGCTTCGTGGCCGCCAGCGCGATCCCGTTCGCCTTCGGCATCCCGTACATGGCGCTCATCCTCAACGTCGTGGGCGGCGGCGACTACGCGTTCGCGCAGATCCTCGACTTCGGCCTGTGGCCCTTCATCGTGGGCGGTCTGGTCAAGGCGGCGCTGGCCGCCGTGCTGATCCCCGCCGCATGGGCGGCCGTGCGTGCCGCCGACCGGACGAAGGACGCCTGAGCGCACTCTCCCCCATCCGCGAGACCGCGCGAATGCCACGCTTCAGGGCGTGAACGTGAGCATTCGCGCGGTCTCGCGTCGTTGCGGATGACCTTCAGGGGGGCTGCAGCGAAGTTGACAGGGGCGCGGGTCGGCGACGTAAAGTAAGCCTGCCCTTACTTGGGACACCCCACAGCAAACGGAGGAACCCCGTGCCCCGCATCCGCACCGCCGCCGCGCTCGTCGCCGCAAGCGCCCTTCTGCTCACCGGCTGCGCCGGAACCACCGGAGGCGGATCGACCGCCGCACCCACGGCCGCCGACGGCGCCTTCCCCGTGACGATCACCCACGCTCTGGGTGAGACCACCATCGAACGCAAGCCCGAGCGCGTCGCGACGATCTCGTGGGGCAACCAGGACGTCGCCCTCGCGCTGGGCGTCGTGCCCGTCGGCATGGACTCCCAGGTCTGGGCCTGGACCGGCAGCGCCGCGCCCGGCGTCTACGAGTGGACGACCGACAAGATCGCCGAGCTCGGGGGCGAGACCCCCGCTCTCTTCGACGTCACCGACGGCATCGACTTCGAGGGGATCTCGGATGTGCGCCCCGACGTGGTCCTCGCCGCCCAGTCGGGCCTGACCGAGTCGGACTACGACACCCTGAGCAAGATCGCGCCCGTCGTCGCGTATCCGGGCGTCCCGTGGTTCACCCCCTGGCGCGACCAGATCACCCTGAACGCCGAAGCGCTGGGCCTCAAGGCAGAGGGCGAGAAGCTCGTCTCCGACCTCGACGGACAGATCGCCGACGCGACGAAGGATGCCGGCTTCGCCGGAAAGACCGCGGCCTTCTTCTACGCCAGCGCGTCGGACCTGTCGAAGGTGTCCCTGTACACGGGCGGGGACGCCCGGACGGCGTTCCTGCACGATCTGGGCTTCGACCTGCCGAAGGTCGCCGTCGACGCCGCCGAGAAGGGGTCCTTCTACCTCGACTTCAGCGCGGAGAACGCCGACCAGCTCTCCGACGTCGACGTGATCGTGACCTACGGCGACGAGAACCTGCTGCCGGCCCTGCAGGCGGACCCGCTGTGGAGCACGCTTCCCGCCGTCAAGAACGGCGCCGTCGTCGCGGTGGGTTCCGGCGACGCGTTCAGCGCGGCCGTCAGCCCGACCGCGCTGTCGATCCCGTGGGTACTCACCGACTACGTCGCCCGCCTCAAGGACGCCGCAGCGAAGGCCCAGTGACCGTCCTCACCGAGGCGGAGCGCCGTGTGCCCACGACCACCGTGGGCACACGGCGCCGCCTCGTCGCGCTCGCCGTCGGCGCAGCCGCCGTCGTCGTCTCGATCGTCCTCTCCCTCGCATTCGGGTCGCGCCCCGTCGATGCCGGCCAGGTCCTCGACGGCCTCGCCGGCTGGATGCGCGGAGAGACGACGACCGACATCGGCGCACTCGCGGTGCAGAGCCGGATCCCGCGCACCGTCCTCGCCCTCCTCGCGGGCGCGGCTCTCGCGCTGTCCGGCGCCCTGATGCAGGCGATCACGCGCAATCCGCTCGCCGACCCCGGCATCCTCGGCGTGAACACCGGTGCCGCACTGGCGGTCGTCGTCGGGATCGCCTTCCTCGGCGTCTCCAGCGCGTGGGGCTACCTCGCGATGGCTCTCGTGGGCGCCTTCCTCACCGCGGTCTTCGTGTACTTCGTCGGCTCCGTCGGCCCCGGCGGGACGACACCGATCAAGCTCGCCCTGGCCGGCGCGGCGACGACGGCGGCGCTGTCGTCCCTCGTCGCCGCGATCCTCCTCCCCCGCCGCGCCGTCATGGACGAGTTCCGCTACTGGCAGGTCGGGAACGTCGCGCGCGCCGAGTGGGACACGATGGCCGTCATCGTGCCGGTGCTCCTCCTCGGGACGGCCGTCGCGCTGCTGTCGGCCGCGTCGCTGAACGCTCTGGCGCTCGGGGACGACGTCGCCGTCGGACTCGGCGTCCACGTCACCCGGGTCCGGATCGTCGCCGCCGTCGCGGGCGTCGCCCTCTGCGCCGCGGTGACGGCGCTCACCGGGCCCATCGGCTTCGTCGGGCTCATGGTCCCCCACGCGGTCCGCCTGGTCTCCGGGCCGGACCAGCGATGGCAGCTGCCGTTGTCGGCGCTGGGCGGTGCCGTGCTGCTCACCCTCGCCGACACGCTCGGTCGCGTCCTGGGCTCCCCCGGCGAGGTCGAGGCCGGAATCATCACGGCCTTCCTCGGAGCTCCGGTGCTCATCGTCATCGCCCGCCGGACGCGGATGAAGGCGCTGTGATGCTCATCGCGACCGGACGCACGGCAGCGGATGCGACCGAGCCCGCCCCGCCCCGTCCCGACCCCACGGACGCCGATCTCGCGCGCGTCCGGAGTGGGCGCGCCCGTCGCGCCCGTCGCCGCGTCGTCGCGCTGAGCGTTCTCAGCGCGCTCATCGTCGCGCTCTTCGTCGCGATGCTGGTCCTCGGGAACACGATCTATCCCCTGTCCGACGTCGTGGCCGTCCTGCTCGGGCAGGATGTGCCCGGCGCGTCCTTCGCCGTCGGGACGCTCCGCCTCCCCCGCGCCCTCACCGCCGTGCTCGCCGGTCTCGCCTTCGGCGCGGCGGGCGCGACCTTCCAGACGATGCTGCGCAACCCGCTGGCGAGCCCGGACGTCATCGGCATCACGTCCGGAGCGAGCGCGGCCGCGGTCCTCTCCCTCGTGATCCTGCACTGGGCGAGCGGCCCCACGATGGCGCTCGCCTTGGCCGCGGGGATCCTGACGGCGCTCGTGATCTATCTGGCCGCCCGGGGCGGCGAGGCGACCGGCGGCCGCCTCATCCTCATCGGCATCGGCGTGGGCGCCATGCTCAACGCGGTCGTCGGCTTCCTCCTCCTGCGCGCCGCCGTGTGGGACCTCCCCGCGGCCGCCCGCTGGATGAGCGGGAGCCTCAACGGGGCCAGGCTCGAGGACGTGCCGCCGCTTGCGGTCTCGGTCGTCGTGCTCATCCCGCTCCTGCTCGTGCTCGCCCGCGACCTCGGCGCCCTCGAGCTGGGGGACGCCGCGGCCAGCTCGCTCGGCGTCCGCGTGGACCGCACGAGGCTCCTGCTGGTCGTCGCGGCCGTCGCGCTGGTGTGCGTCGCCACCGCGACCACCGGACCCATCGCCTTCGTCGCGTTCCTGTCGGGCCCGATCGCGACGCGGATCATGGGCGCCGGATCGCCGGTGGTGCTGCCGGCGGCGCTCACGGGCGCCTGCCTCGTGCTGACGGCGGACCTGCTCGGCCAGTTCGCCTTCGACACGAAGTTCCCCGTCGGCGTCATCACGGGGATCCTCGGCGCGCCCTACCTCCTGTACCTGCTCATCCGCACCAGCCGCCGGGGAGGATCCGCATGACCGGCCACCACTCGCTGCGCACCCGAGGACTCGTCTCGGGCTACGGGCGCAGCATCGTCGTCGACGGCGTCGACGTGGAGATCCCGGCGGGGCGCGTCAGCGTCATCGTCGGCGCGAACGCCTGCGGCAAGTCGACGCTGCTGAAGACGCTCTCCCGGCTCGTGCCCGTGCAGTCGGGCGCCGTCGTCCTCGACGACAGGCCGATCGGCGAGGTCCCCACCAAGGAGCTCGCGCGCACCCTCGGCCTGCTGCCGCAGCAGCCGGTCGCCCCCGAGGGCATCGCCGTCGCCGACCTCGTCGGACGGGGGCGGCACCCGCACCAGCGCCTGTTCCGCAGCTGGACGGCCGACGACGATCGCGCCGTCACCGAGGCGCTGCGGGCGACGGGCGTGATCGATCTCGCCGACCGTCCCGTGGACGAGCTGTCCGGCGGACAGCGCCAGCGCGTGTGGATCGCGATGGCCCTCGCCCAGGAGACCGACATCCTGCTGCTCGACGAGCCGACCACGTTCCTGGACGTATCCCACCAGATCGAGGTGCTCGACCTGCTGACGGACCTGAACGCGACCCGCGGCACCACGATCGTCATGGTGCTGCACGACATCAATCTGGCCGCCCGGTACGCGGACCACCTCTTCGCGATGCGGGCGGGCCGCGTCGTGGCCGCGGGCGCGCCGCGCACGGTCGTGACCAGCGAACTGGTCCGGGAGGTGTTCGACCTGGACGCCGTCGTGATCGACGATCCGGTCTCGGGCACCCCGCTCGTCCTCCCCCGGGGACGCCACCGCGTGCTCCCGGCGGCGCGCACCGCATCTCCGACCGCACCGACCGCCCCCACGACAGGAGCATCCGCATGACGACGCAGGACCGACCCGCGAGCCGCTTCTTCCGCGCACGACTGGTCGCGATCACCGACGTGACTCCGAGCTTCCGACGGTTCACGTTCGGCGGCGACGACCTCGCCGACTACGGCGACCCGGGGTACGACCAGCGCATCAAGATCGTCTTCCCCACCGCGGAGACCTCGATCGACGACATGCCGACGGGGAACGACTGGTGGACGCAGTGGCGCGAGATGGATGAGGCGTCGCGGCCTCCGTTCCGCACCTACACGACGCGCGCCGTCCGCGAGGTGGACGGCTCGGCGCGGGAGGTCGACATCGACATGGTCTCCCACGACGTCCTCGGCCCGGCGTCGGCGTGGATCGCCGGCGCGCGGATCGGCGACGAGGTGCTGATCTTCGGTCCGACCACGGCCCACACGGGCGTCAACTACGGCATCGACTTCGTGCCGCCCGCGCGCACGGACCACATCGTGCTCGCCGGGGACGAGACCGCCGCGCCCGCGATCGCCGTCATCCTGGAACAGCTCCCCCGCGACGCACGCGGCGTCGTCGTCCTCGAGGTGCCCGACCCGGCCGACGCCGACTACCTGCCCGTCCACCCGGGGTTCGCCTACCGCGTGGCGGCGCGCACTGCGGACGCCCGCCATGCGCACCTCGTCGCCGCCGTCGAGGATGCCGCGGCGCGGCTCGTCCCGGCCGGTCGGGGCGCGGACGTCGAGGAGATCGACATCGACACGGACATCCTGTGGGAGGTGCCTCGCACCGCGAAGGGAGGCGCCGCCCTCAAGAGCGCGCCGCTGTACGCGTGGCTCGCCGGCGAGGCGAGCGCGATCAAGACGCTGCGCCGCCGCCTCGTCACGGACCACGGCGTCGACCGCCGAGCGGTCGCGTTCATGGGGTACTGGCGTCTCGGTCGCGCCGAGGTGTGACGGGGTCGCGACCGGGACACGTCACCCCGCGCTCGCCGGTGCGGTCGCGCTCATCCGCAGTCCCGGGACGACCGCGAGCACCGCGAGTCCGGCCGCGATGAGGAAGACGGCGGTGAACCCGGCCGAGGTCGCCGAGAGCGCGACGAACGTCAGCCCCATCACCGCGATCGACGACGCCGCCCCGATCGAGTCGGAGATCGACAGCGCCGAGGAGTTGAACCCCTGGTTCTGCGGGGTCGAGTAGGCGAGGGTCAGCACCGTCAGCCGGGGATACATCAGCCCCATGCCCGCTCCCGCCAGCGCCCAGCCGGCGATGACGGCGACCGGCGCCAGGTGCCACGCGGCCGTCGCGGCGGCGGCCAGCGTCGCCGCCAGCAGCAGAGCGGACCCGATCAGGGTGATCCGCGTGTTGCCGAGCCGGTCGCCGTAGCGGCCCTGGACCGCGGCCGCCGACGCCCAGAGCAGTGCCGCCGCGGTGAGACCGAGCCCGGCGGCGGTGGCGGAGAACCCGTAGTCGTCGATCAGGAGATACGGGATGTAGATCTCTGCCCCGAACAGCGCACCCGCGATGAGGGCGCGCATCAGCACGACGCTCGGCAGACCGCGCCGCGCGCGGAGCGTTCCGGGTGGGAGCAGCGGCCGGACGGCGAGGACGATCCCGAGCAGCGCTCCGACGATGACCGCCGGAGTCCACGCTCCGGACCCGCCGGCGATGCTCAGCGCCAGGGCGCCGGCGGCCACGACAGACGCGAGGAGCAGCCGGGCCCCGACGGGCTCGTGCGACGGATCGTCGGTGGCCAGGTCGATCCCGTGCAGCCGCAGGTACACCACCGCGAAGGCGACCAGGGTGAGGATCGCGACCCCCAGGAACACCCAGCGCCAGTGGAGCTGCTCCGCGACCAGACCCGCGAGGAAAGGACCGACGATCGAGGGCACCACCCACGCCGCCGAGAAGGCGGCGAAGACCCGGCCGTGGAGGACGGGCGGATAGACCCGGGCGACGACCACGTACAGGGCCACCGTCTGCCCGCCGGTACCCAGGCCCTGCAGCAGCCGGCCGAGGACGAGCACCTCCATCGAGGGCGCGGCACCGGCGATCACGAGGCCCACGACGAACAGCGCCACGGCGGTCGCGAGCGGGAGCACCGGCGTCGTCCGGTCGCACCAGGCGCCGACGGCGACCATCCCGATGACGCTCGTCGCAAGCGTGCCGGAGAAGGCGACGGCGTACAGCCCGGCGCCCCCGAGGTCGTCGCTGACGAGCGGCATCACTGTCGTCACCGCCAGCGCCTGGGTGGCGGCGAGGAAGATCATGGCGACGGCGCCGAGGGTGACCCACACGTACCGGGGATGCCACACCCCCGTCGTCGTCTCCGCGGCCACCTCGTCGGAGTCCGCGGGCCTCACGGACGCGCGGCCGCACCGAGCCGGGTGACAGCCTCGGTGAGCACGTCGGGGCCGCAGCCGAAGTTCAGTCGCACGTGGCCCACGCCCTGCGGGCCGAAGAGCGGCCCGTGGTGCAGCGCGACCCTCGCGCGCTCGAGGAGGGTCACCGCGGGGTCGTCGCCCCAGCCGTAGGCGGAGACGTCGATCCACGCGAGGTAGCCCGCGTCGGGCTCGCGGTAGCGCGCCCGGGGCAGGTGCTCCTCCAGCACTCCGGTGAGCAGCGCGCGGTTGCGCGCCAGGGCGGCCCGCAGTCCATCGAGCCACTCGTCGGACGCCGCGTCGAACGCGGCCACCGCCGCGAGCGCGCCCAACAGCCCCGTGCGCCACTCGACCTCCGGGCTGAGGCCGCGGACGACGGCGGCTGGTCCGTCCGACGCCGTCACCATGACGGCGCACTTGAGACCGGCGAGGTTGTACGCCTTCGACGCGCTCGTGACCGCGAAGCCGATCTCGGCGGCGGCCTCGGACGCGGCGAGGAAGGGTGTGAACGCCACCCCGTCGCGCACGAGCGGCGCATGGATCTCGTCGCTGATGACGACGGCGCCGTGCCGTTCGGCCATGGCGGCGAGCTCCGCGAGGGCGGCGGCGGAGTGGACCGTCCCGGTCGGGTTGTGCGGATTGCACAGCAGCACCGCTCGGGCACCCTGTCGCAGCGCGAGGTCGATGCCGGCGAGGTCGAGCTCCCACGCCGACCCCGTGTCGCGCAGCGGAACCGGTGCCACCTCGCAGCCCGCCTCCTCGATGCAGAGGGCGAACGGAGGATAGACGGGGGGTGTGGTCACGACGCGGTCCCCCGGACGGGTGGTCGCCCGCAGCAGCTCGACGACCCCCATCATGACGTCCGCGGTCGTGCGGACGCGGTCCGGGTCCACGGCCCAGCCGAAGCGTCGCGACGCGAAGCCGGCGAACGCGTGCCTCACGCCGGGGTCGGGGGGCGTGTATCCCGTGTCACCGTTCGCGACGGCGGCGGCGAGCACATCGGTGATCGCGGGAGCGAGGGCGAAGTCGGTCTCGGCGACGAACATCGGGATGACATCGGCCGGGTGGGTTCGCCACTTCGTGCTGCTCCGGCGACGCAGATTCTCCAGGGGCAGGGCTTCCAACGGGACGGTGCTCACCCGTCGAGCCTATCGACGCGGGGCCGCCACGGGACCGCGCGCGTACGGCGCGGTCACCGTCACCGCCACCACGATCACGAGTGCCGCGAGGGCGAGTCCGCCGTAGCCGACCGCGCCGAGCACGACGCCGGCCAGGACGGCGCCCGCGGCCGCGCTGAAGGTCATCACGGTGTCGCTGAGCCCCTGCCTGCGCGGGCGTAGGGCGGTGCGCGAGCTCTCGGTCAGCAGTGCGGCACCGGACACGGTCGCCGCGCTCCAGCCCGCCCCCAGGAGGAAGAGCGCGACCAGGACAGCCCACTGCGACCCCGGGGCGACGGCCGCGAGGACGAGCGCCGCGGCGAGCAAAGCCTGCCCGAGGAGGATCGTCGCGATCCGGCCCACCCGGTCGGCGAGCAGACCGAACAGCGGCGACAGCCCGTACATGCCGAACACGTGCAGGGCGATCGTGGTCCCGACCACGAGCGTCACGTGCTCGGGGGCGAGGTGCGCCAGATGGATGGGAGTCATCGCCATGACCGACGCCATCACGACGTGCGAGCCGGCGACGGCGAAGATCGCGTAGCGCGCGGCCACGGGCCGGTCGGCCTCGACGATCCCGTCGCGCCGGGCCTCGCCCGCGCGGTCGAGCCGTTGCGCGACGAGGAGCGGATCGGGTCTGAGCGCCGCCAGGTACAGGACGAGCGCGGCGAGCTGCGCGACGATCGAGAAGGCGTACGCCCCGGTGAGGGGCGGCATCCCGAGGACCCGTCCCAGCGCCTCTCCGGGCGTGAGGAGGAGGGGCCCGGCGACGCCGCCCACCGTCGTCGCCCAGACGACGACACCCAGATCGCGGCCGCGACGCTCGGAGACGGCCAGGTCGGTGGCCGCGAACCGGGACTGCAGGTTGCCCGCGTTGCCCGCGCCGATCAGGATCACGCCGACCAGCAGCAGCGGGAACAGACGCAACGCCGCCGCCGCGATGACGACGGCGATGCCGAGGAGCGCGAACAGGTTGCCGAGCGTGAGGGCGCGACGCCGGCCGTGACGTGCCGCGAGACGGGCGAGCGGGATGGCGCACAGCGCCGCCCCGAGGGTCACGGATGCCGTCGCGAGACCGGACAGCGACTCCTGGCCCGACAGGTCAGCGGCCAGCAGCGCGCCGAGCGACACGGTGGCGCCGAACGCGATGCCGCCGAGCACCTGCCCGGCCGCGAGCACACGCACCGTGCGCCGCTGCAGGACGCCGATCTCCGCCGCGTCCGGCTCCGCCGGGGTGCCGACCGAACCTCGTCGCAGCGCGCCGGTCACCGCGCGTCGCGCGCGGGGTTGCGGAGCGTGCCGAGTCCGGTGATCTCGACCTCGACCGTCTGACCCGCCTCGAACGGTCCGACGCCGGCGGGCGTGCCGGTGAGGATGACATCGCCCGGCAGGAGAGTGAAGGCCGCCGAGGCGTAGGCGATGATCTCCGGCACGCTGTGGACCATGTCGGAGATCGGTCCGTCCTGGAGCACCGCGCCGTCCACCCGGGTGACGATGCGCGCGGGGCCCTCCAGGTCGAAGTCCGTCTCGATCGCGGGGCCGAGCGGGCAGAAGGTGTCGAACCCCTTGGCCCGCGCCCACTGACCGTCGGCGTACTGCAGGTCGCGGGCGGTCACATCGTTCGCGATCGTATAGCCGAACACGTGACCCAGGGCGTCCTCGGCCGTCACGTTCTTCGCGACGCGTCCGATCACGACGGCAAGCTCTCCCTCGACGTCCGTGCGCTCGGACTGCGGCGGCCGGACGATCGCGTCCCCCGGACCGATCACCGCCGTGTTCGGCTTGAGGAACAGCAGCGGCGCGGCGGGAGCCTCCCCACCCATCTCAGCGGCGTGATCGCGATAGTTCTTGCCGACGCACACGATCTTCGAGCGCGGGATCACGGGTGCCAGGAGCGCGACCTCGCCGAGCGGCACCCGCTCCCCCGTCGTCTCGAAGCCGGCGAACAGCGGGTCGCCGGCCAGGACGACGAGCTCCGTGTCGTCGACGATGCCGAAGCGGATGGCATCCGCGTGGGCGAAGCGGACGATCCGCATCAGCCGTCCAGCCGTACGAGCCAGCTGTGCCGGTCCTCGCGGCGTCCGTACTGGATGTCGGTGAGCTCCTCGCGCAGCGACAGCGCGAGCTCGCCGAGGGGCTGCTCGTCGATGAAGTCCGTGCCCTTCAGCTCCCCGATCGGCGCGATCACCGCCGCCGTCCCGCACGCGAAGACCTCGACGATGTCGCCCGACGCGACGCCCGAACGCCACTCGTCGATCGAGACCGCACGCCCCTCGACCCGGTGTCCGCGGTCGGCGGCGAGCTGCAGGATCGAGTCGCGCGTGATGCCCTCGAGGATCGAGTCGGACTGCGGGGTCACCAGGGTGCCGTCCTTGTAGACGAACACGATGTTCATCCCGCCGAGCTCCTCGACGTTGCGGTCCTGGTCGAGGAAGACGACCTGGTCGCAGCCCTGCTCGTAGGCCTCGGCCTGGGGAAGGAGGCTCGCGGCGTAGTTCCCACCGGTCTTGGCCGCTCCGGTGCCGCCCTTGCCGGCGCGCGCGTAGTCGGTGCTCAGCCAGATCGACACCGGCTTCGCGCCGCCCTTGAAGTAGCCGCCGACCGGCGAGGCGATCAGGTAGTAGCCGACCTTGTTCGCGGGCCGGACGCCGAGGAAGGCCTCCTTGGCGAACATGAAGGGGCGCAGGTACAGGCTCTGGTCCGACCCCGACGGCACCCAGGCGCCGTCGACGGCGATGAGGGCCTTCAGCGACTCGATGAAGTACTCGACCGGAAGTTCGGGCAGAGCCAGCCGACGGGCGCTGCGCTGCAGACGCAGACCGTTCTGACGCGGACGGAAGGTGTGGACCGAGCCGTCGGCGTGGCGATAGGCCTTGATGCCCTCGAAGATCTCCTGCCCGTAGTGCAGGACCGCCGCGGCGGGATCGAGGGAGAGCGGGCCGTACGGCTGCACGCGCGGACGGTGCCAGCCGCCGCGCACCGACCAGCAGATGTCGACCATGTGGTCGGTGAACGTCGTGCCGAAGGCGGGATCGACCAGGAGCGCGTCGCGCTCCGCATCCGACCTCGCGGCGAGGTTCTTCGTGACGGCGAACTCGAGCGGGGCGAGTCCGGCGTCGGGGTCGTAGGTGAGGCTCATGTCTGTCCTGACTTCCGTGGTGTGGCGGGTCCAGGCTACGCCTGGAGGGCCGCGACGATGGCGTCGCCGACCTGGGCGGTCGTGCGGGCGGCCGAGCCCCGACCCTCGATGTCCGCCTCGACGGCGCGGGTGACGCGCGCGGCTTCGTCCGTGAGCCCGAGGTGATCGAGCATCAGGGCGACGGAGAGGATCGCGGCCGTGGGGTCGGCCTTCTGCTGGCCCGCGATGTCCGGCGCCGAGCCGTGCACGGGCTCGAACATCGAGGGGAACGCGCCGTCGGGGTTGATGTTCCCCGATGCGGCGAGACCGATGCCTCCGGTGACGGCTCCGGCCAAGTCGGTGAGGATGTCGCCGAAGAGGTTGTCGGTGACGATCACATCGAAGCGGCCCGGGTTCGTGACCAGGTAGATGGTGGCCGCATCGACGTGGATATAGTCTACGGCGACGTCGGGGTGCTCCGATGCCACGGCGTCCACGATGCGCTTCCACATCCTCCCGGCGTGGACCAGGACGTTCGTCTTGTGCACGAGTGTGAGCGTCTTACGGCGGCGCTCCGCCTGAGCGAAGGCGTAGCGCACCACGCGCTCGATCCCGTAGGCGGTGTTGACGGACGTCTCGTTCGCGACCTCGTGGGGTGTTCCCGTGCGGATCGATCCGCCGTTGCCGACGTAGGGGCCCTCCGTCCCCTCGCGCACCACGAGGAAGTCGATCTCGCCCGGGTCCGCGAGCGGGCCGGGCGCTCCCGGATAGAGCTTCGACGGCCGCAGGTTGACGTAGTGGTCCAGCTCGAACCGGAGCTTCAGCAGCAGACCCCGTTCGATGTTCGCGTCCTTCAGGCGCGGGTCTCCGGGCACTCCGCCGACCGCGCCGAGGAGGATCGCGTCGTGGGTCGCGATGTCCGCCAGGTCCTCGGGGGTGAGGGTGTCGCCCGACTCGAGGTAGCGCGCCGCACCGAGGGAGAATCGGGTCTTCTCGAAGGTGACGTCGGTGCCGGTCGTCACGGCATCCAGCACCCTCTCGGCCTCGGCGACGACCTCGGGTCCGATGCCGTCCCCGGGGATGACGGCCAGCTTGACGACGCGCGACATGGATCTCCTCGTGTTCGCGGGAAGACCGCGCGCTGCCCTCAGTGGTCGACGTGCGCGGTGCGGGACCCTTTCAGCGTAGTGGCCGCGATGACGGCGGCGATCGCGACAAGGACGGCGCCGATCACCGCGGTGATCCCCACACCCGCGTCGAACGCGTGCGCAGCGGCCGCCCGCAGGGCTTCCGCAGCCGCGGGATCGAGGGTGCCCGCGACCGTCATCGCACCCGCCAGGGTCTCGCGCGCGGCGTCCGCCGCGGCCCCCGTGACGCCGTCGGGCAGGACGATGCCCCCGCGGTACGCGGCGGTCAGGATGCCGCCGAGGACCGCGGTTCCGAGCACGGCGCCGAGCTCGTACGCGGTCTCGGAGACGGCGCTCGCCGCGCCCGCCTTGGCCGGCGGCGCGCTGGCCAGGATCAACTCGTTCGAGACGGTCTCCGCCGCCCCGATGCCGATGCCGAGGAGGGTGAAGGCGGCGATGAGCAGACCCAGGGCCCCCTCGCCCACGGAACCGGGGACGAGGAGGTACGCCACGACGGAGAACGACAGCGCCACGGGCACGACGATGCGCGCGGTCACACGGCGCGCCACGGGGACCACGAGCAGACCCGCGACGATCATCGCGAGCATGCCCGGGACCAGCGCGAAGCCGGCCTGCATCGGCGAGAGGCCGACGATCAGCTGAAGGTGCTGCGCCACGAAGTAGAGGAACCCGACCAGGGCGATCACGCTCAGGAGGTTCACGAGGAGGGCGCCGCTGAACGTCCCGCGCGCGAACAGACGCATGTCGAGCATGGGCTGATCGGAACGGAGCTGGCGCCGCACGAACACCGCGCCGAAGGCGATCCCGGCCACGACCAGGACGACGGGGATCGGCCCGACACCGTGCACGGCGACCTCCTTGATCGCGTACACGACGGGCACCATCGTCAGCATCGACAGCGCGATGCTCACGGGGTCGATGCGGCCGGGGCGGGGGTCGCGGCTCTCCGGCACGAGCAGCGGCGCCAGCACGAGCAGCGGGAGCAGCACGGGCACGGACATCAGGAACACCGATCCCCACGCGAAGTGCTCGAGCAGGATCCCACCGACGATGGGTCCCGCCGCCGCGCCCGCGGAGAACATGGACGCCCACACCGCGATGGCCAGTCGGCGCTGATCGCGGTCGGTGAAGATCGACCGCAGGAGCGAGAGCGTCGAGGGCATCAGCATCGCACCGAACACGCCCATCCCGGCGCGCGCGGCAATGAGCCACATCGCGCTCGGCGCGAAGGCCGCGAGCACGGACACGGCCGCGAATCCGGTGGCGCCGATCAGCAGCATCCGTCGGCGGCCGAACCGGTCGCCGAGCGTTCCCATCGTGACCAGGAGGCCGGCCAGCACGAGCGGGTAGGCGTCGATGATCCACAGCTGCTGCGCGCTGGTCGGACCCAGGCTCAGGGCGATGTCGGGCAGGGCGAAACTCAGCACCGTGTTGTCGACGGAGACGAGCAGCACGGGGAGCATGAGCACGACGAGTGCCGCCCATCCGCGCCATCCCACGCGCTTTCCCGCCGCGTCCGCCAGGGTGATCTCTTCAGTCAAAGTCATGATATCTATACCGTCCAGCCGGTATAGTAACAGCAACGGACCGCCGGATGGAAGGATCGATGCATGTCTCGACCTCCGCGCGCACGCGAGAGCGTGCTCGACGCGTTCGAGCGCCTCCTGCTCGATGACGGAGAACGCGCCGCGACGATGGACGCCACGGCGCGGTCCGCGGGCGTGTCCAAGGGTGGGCTCCTCTACCACTTCGCGTCGAAGGATGCCCTCGAATCGGCCCTGCTCGAGCGTGTCGAAGAGCTCGTGTCGCAGGACCTGGCCGCGATGGAGTCCGCACCCGAGGGCGCGGTGGCGTTCTTCCTGCGCACCTCCGTCATGGACGACGACCCCCTGGACCGGGCGCTGACCGCCGCCTCGAGACTCGCCCAGGGCGGGCACCCCGACGCGGCCGAGACGCTCCGTCGCGTCCGGGGACGCTGGGAGGACGCACTGCGCCCCCACGTGCGGGACGACGCCGCCCTCGCGCTCGTCCTGCTCGTCAGCGACGGGCTCTACTACAACAACGCTCTCACCGGCACGACCCTCGCCGGTCCCGTCCCCCAGGGCACGGCCCTGGACGCCCTCGTCGCGCTCGTGGAGGCATCCGCCCGCTGACGCCGCTCTTGCCGAATGCCCCGTCGGACGCCCGCGCACGGGGTCGACGGGGCACTCGACGGCGGATCAGGACTCGGTGATCTCGATCTGGCGGAACAGGTCGGCCCCGACGGCGTCGCGCATCGCGTCGAGGATCGCCTCCGGCACCGGCTGGTCGACCGTGAGCACCGACAGCGCGCGTCCGCTCGCATCGGGCTGCGCGACGAACAGGCCCGCGATGTTGATGCCGGCCTCGCCGAGCTTCTGACCGTAGATCGCGACGATGCCGGGGCGGTCGGCGTAGCGCATCACGACGTGGTGCGTGTCGATCGGCACCTCGATCTCGTAGCCGTTGATCCCGACGATCTTCGGCACCATCCGGGTACCGGCGAGCGTGCCCGCCACCGTGAGGACCGAACCGTCGGAGAGCGTGCCGCGCAGGATCGTGATGTTGCGGTACAGCGGGCTCTCCGCCTCGACGATCAGACGGGTCTCGATGCCGCGCTGGTCGGCGAACAGCGGCGCGTTGACGTACGACACGTTCTCGCTGACGATCGTCGTGAAGATGCCCTTGAGCGCCGCGAGGCGGTAGACGCTGACGTCGTACGCGGCCAGTTCGCCGCGGACCTCGATGTCGAGGCTCGTGAGGGCGCTCGTGGCGAGGCCGGAGAAGACCTGTCCGAGCTGCTCGACCAGAGCGATGCCGGGTCGCACGAACGGGTCGATGACGCCCCCGGCGACGTTGACGGCGTCGGGGACCAGGTCGCCCTCGAGGGCGAGCTTGACCGAGCGCGCGACGGAGATGCCCGCCTTCTCCTGCGCCTCGTCGGTCGAGGCTCCCAGGTGCGGCGTGACGACGACGTTGGGCAGCGACAGCAGCGGGAAGGCGGTGCCGTCCTCCTTGGGCGGCTCGGAAGTGAACACGTCAAGCCCCGCACCGGCGATCTCTCCCGTGGTCAGCGCCGTGTACAGCGCCGCCTCGTCGATGAGCCCGCCGCGCGCGACGTTGACGACGTAGGCCGTCGGCTTCATCCGGGCGAACTGCTCGGCGCCGATCATCCCGGTCGTCTCCGGCGTCTTCGGCATGTGGATGGTGACGAAGTCGCTCTGGTCGAGCAGCTCGTCGAGGCTCAGCAGCGTCACGCCCAGCTGCTGTGCGCGCGTCGGGGTCACGTACGGGTCGTAGGCCACGACGCTGACGCCGAACCCCTGGAGGCGGGCGGCGATGAGGGCGCCGATGCGGCCGAGGCCGATGATGCCGACGGTCTTCTCGAAGAGTTCGGTACCCGTGAACGAGCTGCGCTTCCAGGCGCCGGCGGCGAGCGAGGCGTGCGCGGCCGGAATGTGACGGGCGAGGCTCAGGATGTGGCCGACGGTCAGCTCCGCGGCCGAGATGATGTTGGAGGTCGGGGCGTTCACGACCATGACGCCGGCGGCCGTCGCGGCCTTGATGTCGACGTTGTCGAGACCCACGCCGGCGCGGGCGATGACCTTCAGGCGCGTCGCCGCGGCGATCGCCTCGGCATCCACCTTCGTGGCCGAGCGGATCAGGATCGCGTCGACGTCGGCGATCGCGGGGAGCAGTGCTGCCCGGTCGGCGCCGTCGACGGTGCGGATCTCGAAATCGGGACCGAGGGCATCGATCGTGGCGGGAGAGAGTTCTTCGGCGATGAGGACGACGGGCTTGGACACAGCGGCAGACCTTCGGAGCTTCGCGCGAGCGCAGGGTGGATGGGATGCCGCGCCGCACACCACCTGGGGCGCCGGGGCGTGGCACGTGCCAGCCTAGCGGCCGTCGCGAGACCGCCCCGACCGTGTGACGCCGGGACTAAGCGAGCCCCGGCCTCAGCCCAGCATCGCGGCGCCCGACGGACCCGCGGCGTACGTCAGGATGTTGAGCCAGAAGACCGCGACCACGCACAGCCCTGCGAGGAGCACCAGCGAGAACTCCCACCAGGACCGCCGCCAGCCCAGGGCGAAGGCGATGCCGAACGCGAGCAGTGGGAAGAGCACCGCGAGCAGGAGCACGAGCCAGCCGTGTCCGTTCAGCGGCTGGGCGCCGCCCGCGGCCTGCACGAGGAAGCCCACGGCGTTCCAGACGAAGTACGCGTAGAACAGCCCGAAGACGACCGAGACGGTGACGACGACCCAGGTGGGCAGTGCGCGCGGCGTGCGGCGCGGGGAGGCGGTGTCGCTCATCGTCCGATCGCCCCCACCAGGATGAAGGGCCACGGCACCAGGAGCGCGAGGCCGCCGATCAGCCAGACGAGGCGCACCCACGCCTTGGACGTGCGCGTGAGCAGCAGCACCGTGACGAACCAGACGGCGGGCGCCGCGACGGCGAGCCAGAGCGCGACGGTGTAGCCGACGGGCTCCACCAGGAACTGCGCCGTCCCCTGCAGCCGCAGCCCGCCGACCACCCAGCCGATCGTGAACAGCAGGAACACGCCCGCGAGGACGCCGAGCGTCACGAGCATCGCGTTGGAGGTCTGCGGAGCGTCGGCGGGCATCGTCACGGTGCCGTCGGCGTCGATCCGTCCGACCTCCGCGCTCCCCTTGCCGACCGCGGTGAACCCGTCGGGGAGGGCGGGTGCCGCCTCGCTCGTCCCGGCCCCGGCGTCCCGGGCGTCGGCCTCGCTCGCGCGGGGCGTGGCGGGGGCCGGCTCCGCCGGCGACGTCCGTCCGACGTCGAGGGTCGGGTCGTCGTCGCCTCCCCAGCTGAGGGCGTCGTCGTCGCGTCCGGTGCTCACGGGTTCAGCGTAGCCGGGATCGGCCCGCCCGCAGCCGCGACCGCCGCGACGACCAGGTCGGCGTCGGTCGCGTCGTGGCCGGGCACTCCCCCGCCCGGCCCGGACGGCGCGTCGGTTCCTCGGACGGTGCGTGCGGACAGGTGCACCGCCTGCACGCCGGCCCGGCGGATCGCGGGGATGTCCTCGATGCGGACGCCGCCGCCCGCCATGATCTCGACGTCGCCGCGCTCGACGACGAGCCGGGCGAGGACGGCGAGGCCGTCCACGCAGCGGGCGGCGCCGCCCGAGGTCAGGACGCGATCGACCCCGGACCCGCGGAGCGCGGCGAGCACGGACACCGGGTCGGGGGCGGCGTCGATCGCGCGGTGGAAGACCAGGCGTGCCGGCCCCGCCGCGTCACGCCACCGCTGCACGGCGGCGAGGTCGGCCGCCCCCTCTCGGGTGAGCGCCCCGACGACCACGCCGCCCGCACCCGCCTCGACGGCGGCCGCGATGTCGTCGCCGACGAGGGCGACCTCGTCCCGGTCGTAGACGAATCCGCCTCCGCGGGGTCGGACGAGGACGTTGACCCGTTCGCCGCCGACGGCCTCGACGGCGGCGCAGATGAGCCCGATCGACGGCGTCAGCCCGCCGACGCCGAGCGCCTGGCACAGCTCGAGACGGTCCGCCCCGGCGGCGACGGCGGCGCGGGCTCCGGCCACGTCCTGAACGGCGATCTCGACGGCGAGGGTCATGGATCCCAGGGTACCCAGAGCGAGTGCCGAGGGCCCGACCCACGACCGAGGGCCCGACCCCCCGGGTGGAGGGGTCGGGCCCGGTGGCTCTCTCAAGCCGTTCTCGGTGGGTGCGCCGAGAGCGCGAACGGGTCAGCGCGCGGCATGGCCCGAACCTGGTGGGTCAGCGCGCGGCGCTTCCTTCGACGTAGTCCGCGTCCTGCTGCTTCCACGCGAAGAGGGCGCGCAGGTCCTTGCCCACGGCCTCGATCGGGTGCGCCGCCGCCTTGGCGCGCAGCTCCTGGAACTCGACGGCGCCGTTGTCCTGGTCGCCGATGAAGCGCTCTGCGAAGGCGCCGGACTGGATGTCGGCGAGCACCGCGGACATGTTCTCCTTGACGTGCGGGTCGATGACGCGCGGGCCGGAGACGTAGTCGCCGTACTCGGCGGTGTCGGACACCGACCAGCGCTGCTTGGCGATGCCGCCCTCCCACATGAGGTCGACGATGAGTTTCAGCTCGTGCAGCACCTCGAAGTAGGCGATCTGCGGCTGGTAGCCCGCCTCGGTCAGGGTCTCGAAGCCGTACTGGACCAGCTGCGAGACGCCGCCGCACAGGACGGCCTGCTCGCCGAACAGGTCCGTCTCGGTCTCCTCGGTGAAGGTCGTCTTGATGACGCCGGCACGGGTGCCGCCGATCGCCTTCGCGTACGCCAGCGCGGTGTCCCACGCGTGGCCGGAGGCATCCCGCTCGACGGCGATGATGTCGGGGATGCCGCGGCCGGCGACGAACTCGCGGCGCACCGTGTGGCCCGGCGCCTTCGGGGCGACGAGGATGACGTCGACGCCCTCGGGCGCGTCGATGTAGCCGAAGCGGATGTTGAAGCCGTGCGCGAAGGCGAGCGTCTTGCCGGCTGCGAGGTTCGGCTTGATCTCGTCGTTGTAGATGCCGCGCTGGTGCTGGTCCGGCGCGAGGATCATGATGAGGTCGGCCCACGCGGTGGCGTCCGCGACGGAGAGGACCTCGAAGCCGTCCTCCTGCGCCTTGGGCGCGGACTTCGAGCCGTCCTTGAGCGCGATGACGACCTCGACGCCCGAGTCGCGCAGGTTCTGCGCGTGCGCGTGGCCCTGCGAGCCGTAGCCGACGATCGCGACCTTCTTGCCCTGGATGACGGACAGGTCGGCGTCGGAGTCGTAGAAGATCTCAGCCATGGTGTGTTTCTCCTTGTGTCGAAAGGTGTGTGTCTCGGGCGAGTGTCCAGGACACGCGGATGGGATGGGGCGAGAGACCGCGTGTCGTGGACACTCGCCGGATCGAGGGTGGGGTCGGAGTCAGCCGCGCAGGACTCGTTCGGTGATGGATTTGCCGCCGCGGCCGATCGCGACCATGCCGGACTGCGCGAGCTCCTTGATGCCGAACGGCTCCAGCGCCCGCAGGAAGGCATCCACCTTCGCACGGTCCCCGGTGACCTCGACGACGAGAGCGTCGGTCGCGTAGTCGACGACGGAGGCGCGGAACAGGTTCACGACCTCGATCACGTTCGAACGGGTCTGGTTGTCGGCGCGCACCTTCACCAGCACGTGCTCGCGCTGGACGGAGGCGGACTGCTCGAGCTCGACGATCTTGATCACGTTGACGAGCTTGTTCAGCTGCTTCGTGACCTGCTCGAGGGGCAGCCCCTCGACGTCGACGACGACCGTGATGCGCGAGAGGCCCGGCACCTCGGTGACGCCCACGGCGAGCGACTCGATGTTGAAGCCGCGACGGGCGAACAGGCCGGCGACGCGGGTCAACAGGCCAGGCTTGTCCTCCACGAGGAGGCTCAGCACGTGCTTGCTCATGATCAGTCCTCCCCGTCGAAGCTCGGCGCGTGGTCGCGCGCGTACTGGACGAAGCTGTTGCTCACGCCCTGCGGGACCATCGGCCACACCATGGCGTCCGCCGAGACGACGAAGTCGATCACGACCGGCCGGTCGTTCGTCTCGAGGGCGAGCTGGATGGCCGCGTCGACCTCCGACTCCTTCTCGACGCGGATGCCGAGGCATCCGTACGCCTCCGCGAGCTTCACGAAATCGGGGATGCGCGCCGTGCCGTGCCCGGTGTTCAGGTCGGTGTTCGAGTGGCGCCCGGCGAAGAACAGCGTCTGCCACTGACGGACCATGCCCAGGCTCGAGTTGTTGATGATCGCGACCTTGATCGGGATGTCGTTGATGACGCAGGTGGCGAGCTCCTGGTTGGTCATCTGGAAGCATCCGTCGCCGTCGATCGCCCACACGACGCGGTCGGGCTCGGCGACCTTCGCCCCCATGGCGGCGGGGATCGAGTAGCCCATCGTGCCGGCGCCGCCCGAGTTCAGCCACGAGTTCGGTCGCTCGTAGCTGATGAACTGCGCCGCCCACATCTGGTGCTGGCCGACGCCCGCGGCGTAGACGCCTTCGGGCCCCGTGAGCTCGCCGATGCGCTGGATGACGTACTGCGGCGCCAGCAGACCGTCCTCGGGCTGCGCGTAGCCGAGCGGGAACTCCTGACGCAGGCCGTCGAGGTACGACCACCACTCCGCGATGTCGGGTGCGTGGTCCTCACGCGCGCTCTGGAAGGCGGCGTCGAGGTCGACGAGGACCTCCTTGAGGTCGCCCACGATCGGCACGTCCGCGGTGCGGATCTTCGAGATCTCGGCGGGATCGATGTCCACGTGCACGACCTGTGCGTGCGGGGCGAACAGCTCCGCCTTGCCGGTCACGCGATCGTCGAAGCGCGCGCCCAGGGCGACGATGAGGTCGGACTCCTGCAGGGCGAGCACGGCGGGCACCGTTCCGTGCATGCCGGGCATCCCGAGGTGCTGCGGGTGGGAGTCGGGGAACGCGCCCCGCGCCATGAGCGTCGTGACCACGGGTGCGCCGGTCGCCTCCGCGAAGGTGCGCAGCTCGTCGGCGGCGCGAGCGCGGATGACGCCTCCGCCGACGTACAGCACGGGCTTGCGGGCGGCGGCGATCATCTGCGCGGCGGCCTGGATCTGCTTGCCATGCGCCTTGGTCACCGGGCGGTAGCCGGGCAGCTCGATCTTGGGCGGCCACAAGAACGGAGCGGAGCTCTGCTGCGCATCCTTCGTGATGTCGACGAGCACGGGGCCCGGGCGGCCCGTCGAGGCGATCTCGAACGCGGCGGCGATCGCGCCGGGGATCTCCTCCGCGGTCTTCACGAGGAAGGAGTGCTTCGTGATCGGCATCGTGATGCCGACAATGTCGGCCTCCTGGAAGGCGTCGGTGCCCATCAGGTGGCTGAACACCTGACCGGTGATGCACACGAGCGGGACCGAGTCCATGTACGCGTCGGCGATCGCCGTGACGAGGTTGGTCGCGCCGGGGCCCGAGGTCGCGATCGCGACGCCGGTGCGGCCGGATGCGGCGGCGTACCCCTCGGCGGCGTGGCCGGCGCCCTGCTCGTGCCGGACGAGGATGTGGCGGACCGCCTCATCGTCCATGAGCGGGTCGTACACGGGCATGATCGCTCCGCCGGGCAGGCCGAACACGTCGGTGACGCCGAGCAGATCGAGGGAGCGGACCACCGACTGCGCGCCGGTGAGGACGGGAGCGGACGCCGAGGCGCCGCGCACGGGCGGCCGTGGGATGGCCGTGGTGTCGGGTGACATGGATGACCTCTGGTGATGGATGCTGAAGCGGGGGCCTAACCCGTCGTCGCGCCCTCCGCGGCGGAACGCACGAGTCTCGAGTACTTGGCCAGGACGCCACGGGTATAGCGCGGGGGAAGGGGCTCCCAGCCGTCGCGGCGGGAGTTCAGCTCCGCCTCCTCGACGAGTAGGTCGAGGGAGCGAGCCGCGATATCGACCCGTATCAGATCACCATCGCGCACGAACGCGATCGGACCTGCGTCCACCGCTTCGGGTGCTATGTGGCCGATGCACAGGCCGGTTGTGCCGCCTGAGAATCGTCCGTCCGTCAAGAGTAGTACATCTTTTCCGAGCCCCGCGCCCTTGATGGCGGCGGTGATCGCGAGCATCTCGCGCATGCCCGGGCCGCCCTTCGGGCCCTCGTAGCGGATGACGACGACGCTCCCCGCCTCGACCTCTCCCGCCTCCAGGGCATCCATCGCCGCGCGCTCGCGCTCGAAGACCCGCGCGGGCCCCTCGAAGACCGCCGCGTCGAAGCCGGCCGTCTTGACGACGGCGCCGTCGGGGGCGAGCGAACCGTGCAGGATCGTGATGCCGCCGGTGGCATGGATCGGGTCGTCGAACGTGTGGATGACGGTGCCGTCGACGGGATCGGGGTTCAGCGCCTCGAGGTTCTCGGCGAGCGTCTTGCCGGTCACCGTGAGCGCATCGCCGTGCAGCAGGCCCTCGTCGAGCATCGCCTTCATGATCACGGGGATGCCGCCGTGGCGGTCGACGTCGTTCATGACGTACTTCCCGAAGGGCTTCATATCGGCCACGTGCGGCACCTTGTCGCCGATGCGGTTGAAGTCCGTGAGGCTGAGCTCGACCTCCGCCTCCCGGGCGATCGCGAGCAGGTGCAGGACGACGTTGGTCGATCCGCCGAGGGCCATGGCGAGGGCGATCGCGTTCTCGAAGGCCTTCGGCGTGAGGATGTCCCGGGTCGTGATGCCCTGGCGCAGCAGCTCGACGACGGCCTCCCCGGAGCGGTGCGCGAAGTAGTCGCGGCGTCGGTCCGCCGAGGGCGGCGCCGCGGATCCCGGCAGCGACAGCCCGAGGGCTTCGGCGACCGAGGCCATGGTGTTGGCGGTGTACATGCCGCCGCACGCGCCCTCACCCGGGGCGATCGCGCACTCGATGCGCTTGAGGTCGTCCTCGCTCATCTTGCCTGCCAGACACGCGCCGACCGCTTCGAAGGAGTCGATGATCGTGACGTCCTTCTCCGTGCCGTCGGAGAGCTTCACCCAGCCGGGCGCGATGGAGCCCGCGTAGAGGAAGACGCTGGAGAGGTTCAGCCGGGCCGAGGCCATGAGCATGCCGGGGATCGACTTGTCGCATCCCGCGAGGAGCACGGTGCCGTCGAGCCGCTCGGCCATGACCACGGTCTCGACGGAGTCGGCGATCACTTCGCGCGAGACCAGCGAGAAGTGCATCCCCTCGTGGCCCATCGAGATGCCGTCGGAGACCGAGATCGTGCCGAACTGGAGAGGGTAGCCGCCGCCGGCGTGCACACCCTCCTTCGCGCCCTGCGCGAGCCGGTCGAGGCTCAGGTTGCAGGGGGTGATCTCGTTCCAGCTCGATGCGATGCCGATCTGGGGCTTGTCCCAGTCCTCGTCGCCCATGCCGACGGCGCGGAGCATGCCACGGGAGGTGGTCGCCTCGATGCCGTCGGTGACGGCGCGGCTGCGCGGCTTGATGTCGATCTCGCGGTCACTCGGCGCCATTGTCGAAGTCTATTCCCGCACCGCGGCACGGGCGTGCGCCAGGCGCGTCAGCAAGGCCGCCAGCTCCGGGATGTCCGCCACGCGGATGGCCGCCGGCGTCTCTCCCCCGCCCACCCGGACGCCGACGTCGCCCGGGCCGAGGCTGCGGAGGGCATCCTCGTCGGTGACGTCGTCCCCCGCGAACAGAACCGCCGTCGCGCCGGTCTGTGCGCGCAGTCGCGCGACGGCGCCGTCCTTCCCGTCGGCGCGGAAGGCGTACTCGAGGATGTCGCGGCCGTCGCGACGCCGCCAGTCGGGAGCCTCGGCGGTCATGAGGGCGACGAGGTCGTCGTGCACGCTCGCCGCGAGGGCCGCGTCGTCGACGCGGCGTGTGTGCAGCGCGAAGCCGAACTCCTTGGGCTCCACCCACGCGCCGTCGACCCCGGCGACGAGCTCGTCGGCACGCGCACGGAGCCCGTCGCGGCGGTCGAGGAGATCGGCGTCCGGCGCATCGGAACCCGCCGTCGCGGCCGGCCACTGCTCGGCGCCGTGGGATCCCGCGAGCAGCAGCGGCGAGTCGTCGTCGTGCTCGGCGATGATCCGGAGGTCGCCCAGGGTGCGCCCCGACACGAGGGCGACGGCGGTCTCCGGCGCCGCGACCAGGGCGTCGACGGCCGCCCGCGCGGCGGGGGTCATCCGTGCGGCCATCGGCTCGTCGACGAGCGGAGAGAGCGTTCCGTCGAAATCGAGTGCGACGAGCAGGCGCGATGTGCGCGCCAGCTCCGCGATCGGGTCGGGGGTGCTCATCGGGCCTGCTTTCGGAACGCGTCGGGGTTCCGAGGCGCCGCCGGGTTCCGTGGGGCGGCCCCGGTGTGTCGGATCTGGTCGAGGTCGGCGAGGAACCGGTTCGACCAGTCGGCGACGTCATGGTCCCGGACGCGGCGTCGGAGCGCCCGCATCCGTCGGCGCTGTTCGGCGACCGGCATCTCGATCGCGGTCATGATGGCGTCCTTGAGGCCCTCGATGTCGTGGGGATTGACCCGGACCGCCTGGGTCAGCTCGTCCGCGGCGCCCGTGAACTCGCTGAGCACGAGGACGCCTCGGCCGTCCACCCGACTGGCGACGTACTCCTTCGCGACGAGGTTCATGCCGTCGCGCAGCGCGGTCACCAGCATGACGTCGGCGGCGAGGTAGAGCGCCACCATCTCCTCGCGCGGATACGAGTGGTGGAGGTACCTGATCGCGGTGTGGCCCACCGTGTCGTAGTCCCCGTTGATGCGCCCGACGGTGAGCTCGATCTCGTCGCGCAGCTGCATGTACGCGGCGACCCTCTCCCGGCTGGGGCTCGCGACCTGCACCAGCGTCACATCCTCGACGTCGAGGCGCTCGTCGGCGAGGAGCTCCCCGAACGCCTTCAGCCGGTGCCCGATCCCCTTCGTGTAGTCGAGGCGATCGACCCCGAACAGCACGACGGCGGGGTCGCCGAGGCTGGCCCGGATCTCCCGCGCACGCTCCTGGACATCCGGCCGCCGGGCGAGCTCGTCGTAGACGTCCGCATCGATGGAGATGGGATAGGACCTCGCGACCGCCGTGCGGGTCTCTCCGTCGCCGGTGGGCACCGAGATCGCGCCCGCCTTGGTCTCGTAGCCGAGCCGGCGCTTCACCGCCGTCGTGAAGTTGGAGGCGTCGGCGACCCTCTGGAAGCCGATCACGTCGGCGCCGAGCAGTCCCTCGAGCACCTGGTTGCGCCAGGGAAGCTGCGAGTAGATGCCGTATGCCGGGAAGGGAATGTGATGGAAGTAGCCGATCACGACGTCGGGGCGCAGCTCGCGCAGCATCCTCGGCACGAGCTGCAGCTGGTAGTCGTGCACCCAGACCGTCGCGTCCGGGGCGGCGATCGAGGCCGCCGCTCGGGCGTAGCGCTCATTGACGCGCACGTACGCCTCCCACCACTCGCGGTGATACGCGGGAGGGGAGATCACGTCGTGGTACAGCGGCCAGATCGTGTCGTTCGAGAAGCCCTCGTAGAACTCCTCGAGGTCTTCCGGGGTGAGGGCGACGGGCACCAGCTCCATGCCGTCGAGCGAGAAGGGCTCGAGTTCGAGGTCTGGCTGGCCGGGCCATCCGACCCAGGCTCCCCCGGTCGACTGCAGCACGGGCTCGAGCGCCGCGACGAGGCCACCCGGCGATCGACGCCACTCGTCGGTGCCCTCCGCCCGGTCGACGGGCAGACGGTTGGAGACGACGACGAAGTCGGCCTTCGGGGATTCGGGAGTGCGCTCGCTCATGCGGTTCCTCTCGGCAGGCGTCCTTCCAGGCTAACGTGGTCCCATGCGCAAGTACCTGTTCGGAACCGGGATCATCTCCGCAGTGACGAGCGGGATGGCTCTGCTGCGCGGCATGCGCGGCGACGTGCCCTTCACCTGGCGCCAGGCGCTGGCGTGGCTCAGCTGGGGCATCACGCTGGCTCTGTCCATCGGCACGATCGTCGACACGTACCGTGCCTCGCGCGGCGGGATCGTCGCCACCGATTCGCCGGTGGCCGGAGATGAGCAGCGCCTGCTCAAGAAGCGCCTCACCCGCTGACCCGCCCGCGTGCGGTCACGCCCGCGGGCACCCCGCGCTGACCCTCCCCGTCCTCGCCCGGTCGCTCCATCGACACCGTCTCCGCGCGTCGAGACCGCCGGTGTCGTCCGCGGGCTCGACGGGGTGCGGCGGTCTCGCGTCAGAGGGTGCGGGCGTAGTGGACGAACCCGGTGTCGGTGGCGACCCGGTCGTAGAGAGCGCGGGCCGTCACGTTCGTCCGCTGGGTGAGCCAGTAGACCTTCGCCGCGCCGGCGTTCCGCGCCTCGGCGGTGACGTGGTCGATGAGCGCACCGCCGATGCCTCCGCCCCGGGCATCCGGCGAGACGAAGAGATCCTCGAGATAGCAGTACTCTCCGGTGCTCCACGTCGCGGGGTGGAACAGCCAGTGCACGAGTCCCACGGCGCGACCGGAATCGTCGCGCGCGATCGCGCCGTGCAGCCCGCGCTGCTCCACGAGGCGCGTGAACACGTCCGCGGTGACCTCGTCGGCGAGCTCGCTCTCGTAGAACGCCAGGTACCCCTGCCAGAGCCCGACCCAGTCCGCACGGTCCGCCGAGGTGAGGGATGCGATCGTCGCCATACGCCGAGACTATCTCCGCGCGTCGAGACCGCCGTGTAGAGCGGCGGTCTCGACGCTGCGGGGCGGTCTCGACTCGGCGAGGCGGTCTCGACGCGGTGCGGAGGGTCAGTGCGCGATCACGGGGTCCGCGTGCGGGGCCGACGGGGACGGCGTCGCGGCGTCCGCGGATGCGGCGGGGCGGGATGCCGCCCGATCCGCGTCGGGCCGCGGACGGCGACGGAACGTCACGGCCGAGATCACCGCACCGAGGGCGAAGGCGCCCGCACCCCACCAGTACGCGGTCGTGTAGCTGTGGATGGCGGCATCCGCGAGCACCTCCGGCGTCGCCGGGCCGTGCGCCGTGACGAAGTCCGCCGCCGCGGTCGCGGCGAGGGTGTTGAGCAGCGCCGTCCCGATAGATCCGCCCACCTGCTGGGACGTGTTCACCATGGCGGAGGCCACGCCGGCGAACTCCCGATCGACGCCGAGCGTCGCGGTCTGTATCGACGGAGGCATGATCGACCCCATGCCCAGCCCGAGGAGCATCAGCGGCGGCAGGACGTGCGTCGCGTACGCGCTCGATCCGTCGAGGAACGTCAACAGCACCATGCCCGACATCGCGAGGAGCATCCCGATCGGGACCATCACCTTCGGACCGAATCGGGGCAGGAAGATGTTCGTCGACAGCTGGGCGCTGAGCACCAGCATCGCGATCATCGGCAGGAACGACAGTCCGGTCTGGATCGGCGAGTAGCCGAGCGTCGTCTGGAGGTAGTAGGTCACGAACAGGAAGATGCCGAACATGCCGGCCCCGGCGATGAGGATCGAGCTGTACGCCGCGGCGCGGTTGCGATCCCGGACGATCCGCAGCGGGAGGAGCGGATGCGCGGCGCGCGCCTGCCACACGACGAAGGCGACGAGCAGCACGCCGGAGGCGACGAGCATCCCCCACGTGAGCGGCGCCTCCCAGCCGTCGGTCTCCGCGTGCGAGAACCCGTACACGAGGGCGAACAGGGCCGCGGACACCAGGACGGTGCCGGGCACGTCGAGCTTCGGCCGGGGCCCCGTGCGAGCGACGGTGTGGACGAAGAAGATCGCGCCCACGACGGCGACGACGGCGATCACGTCGTTGATGTAGAGGTTCCACCGCCAGCTCAGGTCCTCGGTGAGGATGCCGCCGAGGAGCAGACCGATCGCGCCGCCCGCACCGGCGATGGCGCCGAAGACGCCGAAGGCGCGTCCGCGCTCCTTGGGGTCGGTGAAGGTCGTGGTGAGCACCGCGAGCGCGGTGGGCGCCAGCAGCGCACCGAAGGCGCCCTGCAGCGCGCGAGCGGCCACGAGAAGGCCGAACGTGTCGGCCATCCCGCCGAGCGCGGAGGCGAGGGCGAAGCCGACGAGCCCGATGATGAACGCGCGCTTGCGGCCGATGAGGTCGGACAGTCGGCCGCCGAGGAGCAGGAGGGATCCGAAGGCGAGCGAGTACGCGGTGATGATCCACTGGCGGTCGCCGTCGGAGAACCGCAGATCGGCCTGGGCGGCCGGGAGCGCGATGTTCACGACGGTCGCGTCGAGGACGACCATGAGCTGGGCCAGGGCGACGACGGCGAGGGTCAGCCATCGCTGACCCGCGTGCGCCGAGGTCGGCGCGAGGGGGACGGATGAAGTCATGCGCCAGACTCTATACGACACTCGTCAGTTCCGAAACCATGGAGTTTCTGAACACGACAGTTCCTGAACTATACTGTTCTCATGTCTGACACGACGCTCAGCGAAGAGGACGTCGACCCCACCCCGAGGCTCGGCCGCAAGCGCGATCACTCGCGCGACCCCGAGATCCTCGCCGCAGCCCTCGACATCCTCGCGGAGAAGGGGTACGAGCGGATGACCGTCGACATGGTCGCCACGCGTGCCCGCGCAGGGAAGGCGACGCTCTACCGACGATGGCCGTCGAAGGCCGAGCTGGTCATCGACGCAGTCGCCTGCATGAAGAGCACCCATCCCGCAGACCTGCCCGACACCGGGTCGCTCCGGGGCGACCTCGTGGCCAACATCAAGGCGCCCGCGGTCAAGGACGGCGAGCGGAAGCTGCGCATCATGGCTGGGATGGTCTCGCTGATGTCCGAATCGCCTGAGTTCGCCGACGCCGCCCGGTCGGTGATCGTAGAGCCGCGTGCGGCCGCCCTCCGCACCCTCATCCGGCGCGCGATCGATCGGGGCGAGGTCACCCCCGACGTCGACGTGCACGTGCTGGCTCAGGTCATCCCGTCGATGACCGCCTACAAGTCCCTCATGCTGGGCCAGGCGGTGGACCGCGAGTACATCATCACCCTCGTCGACGAAGTGCTGCTTCCGGCCCTCGGCCTCCCCGCGCCCTGAGTCATCACCCCCGAGCCCTCCGCCGCGTCAGCGGGTCACGATGAGCGCCTCGCCCTGACCTCCGCCGCCGCACAGGCCGACCGCCGCCGTCCCGGATCCACGCCGCACGAGCTCGTGCACGGCGTGGACGACGAGCCGCGCACCCGAGGCGCCGATCGGATGCCCGAGGGCGATGCCGCCGCCATGGACGTTGACGATCTTCTCCGGGACGTCCAGCTCCACCCGGGAGTGCGCCACCACGGCCCCGAATGCCTCGTTGATCTCGACGAGATCGAGGTCGGCCGCCGTCAGATGCTGGCGTGCGAGCGCCTGGGCGATCGCGCGCGCGGGCTGGGCGTGCAGCGAGTTGTCCGGTCCGGCCACCTGTCCGGCCGCGCCGGCCACCGCCATCACCGACCATCCGTTCGCATCCGCGTGGGCGCGCGTGGTCAGGACCACGGCGGCGGCGCCGTCCGAGATCTGCGACGCGTTGCCCGCCGTGATCGTCCCGTCGGCGGCGAAGGCGGGCCGGAGCCCCGACAGCGTCTCCTCCGTCGTCTCGGGACGGATGCCCTCGTCGGCGGTGACGAGCACCGCGGCGCCGCGACGCTGCGGCACCTCGACCGGGACGATCTCGGCGTCGAACACGCCCCCCTCGCGCGCTGCGGCGGCCCGGGAGTGCGACAGCGCCGCCACGTGGTCCTGAGCGGCGCGGGTGATCTCGAAGCGGGGGTTGAGTCGTTCGGTGGACGCCCCCATCGACTCGCGGTCGTACGCATCCGTCAATCCGTCGTACGCCATGTGGTCGAGGACCTCGACGGACCCGTAGGACCACCCTTCCCTGGAGCCCATGAGCAGGTGCGGCGCGCGGGTCATCGACTCCATCCCGCCTGCGACGACGACGGACGCGTCGCCGGACGCGATCATCCGCTTCGCGTCGATGATGGCGGCGAGTCCCGACAGGCACACCTTGTTGACGCTCGACGCGGGCACGTCCCAGCCGAGCCCGCCGGCCAGAGCGGCCTGCCGCGCCGGGTTCTGCCCCGACCCGGCCGGCAGCACCTGCCCGAGGATCACCGCGTCCACGGCGTCGGCGGGGACCCCGCCCTGAGCGAGCGCCCCGGCGATCGCGAGACCACCGAGCTCCGGGGCCGTGAACGAGGCGAGCTGCCCCTTCAGCCGACCCTGCGGGGTGCGGGCGGCGGCGACGATGACGATGTCATCGGTGCTCATGGGTGCTCCTTCAGCGAGTGCGGGATGTGGAGGGCGGGCTCGGTGGCGGCCACGACGTCGTCGACGCTCACGCCGGGCGCCGTCTCGACCAGGACGAGGCCCTCGTCCGTGACATCGATCACGGCGAGGTCGGTGATGATCCGGTCGACGACCCCGCGACCCGTGAGGGGAAGGGTGCAGCGGTCGACGATCTTCGCGGAGCCGTCGCGGGCGACGTGCTCCATCAGCACGATGACGCGGCCCGCGCCGTGGACGAGGTCCATCGCTCCGCCCGGGCCCTTCACCATCTTCCCGGGGATCATCCAGTTCGCGAGATCGCCGGACGCGGACACCTGCATGGCGCCCAGGATGGCGGCGTCGATCTTTCCGCCGCGGATCATGCCGAAGCTCGTCGCGGAGTCGAAGAACGCCGCGCCGGGGAGGACGGTGACGGTCTCCTTGCCCGCGTTGATGAGGTCGGGGTCCACGTCCGCCGCGACGGGGTACGGCCCCACGCCGAGGATGCCGTTCTCGGACTGGAGGACGACGGTGACCCCCGGTGGGACGTGGTTCGGCACGAGCGTGGGCAGCCCGATCCCCAGGTTGACGTAGGAGCCGTCGGCGAGCTCTGCGGCAGCCCGGGCGGCCATCTCGGTGCGGGTGAGCGCCATGGTCAGACTCCTTCGCGGTCGTCGCCGCCCGGGGCGCCGGGCGTCGGGGGATCCGGCTCGGACACCGTGCGCCGCTCGATCCGCTTCTCGATGTCGGAGCCGACCTCGACGATGCGGTGCACGTAGATCCCCGGCAGATGGACGGCGTCCGGGTCGAGCGACCCCGCCGGGACAAGCTCTTCGACCTGGGCGATGCACACGCGCCCCGCCATCGCGGCGAGCGGGTTGAAGTTGCGCGCGGCCTTGTGGAACACGAGGTTGCCGTGCACGTCTCCCGCGGCCGCATGGACGAGGGCGAAGTCGGTCACGATGGCCTCCTCGAGCACGTAGGTGCGCGACTCGCCCGTCACGTCGAACTCTCGGACGTCCTTCGCCGGCGAGGCCACGGCCACTCCCCCTGCCCCGTCGTACCGACGCGGCAGACCGCCCTCGGCGACCTGCGTCCCGACGCCGGTCTGCGTGTAGAAGGCGGCGATGCCTGCGCCGCCGGCGCGCAGCTTCTCGGCGAGGGTGCCTTGCGGGGTGAGCTCCAGCTCGAGCTCGCCGGAGAGGAACTGCCGCTCGAACTCCCTGTTCTCGCCGACGTACGACGAGGTCATCTTGCGGATCCGCCGGGCTTCGAGCAGGATGCCGAGGCCCCAGTCGTCGACGCCGCAGTTGTTGGAGACGATCGACAGGTCGCTCGTGCCCTGCGCCAGGATCGCCTCGATGAGGGCGATCGGGTTGCCGGACAGCCCGAACCCGCCGACGGCGAGCGAGGCTCCGTCCGGGATGTCCGCGACGGCCTCCGCCGCCGACGGGTAGGTCTTGTCGATCACGTGCACTCCTTCGTTCGTGTCGCCCCTCCATCGTGCGCCTCGGGCTCGTCCGACCGCGCGCGGATGCTTGCGATGTGGGCGATGTGACGCGTACTGTCCACATCATGGACACCGCGGCGACGAGGGGCTCCGCGCGCACCGTCCCCGGCGCACAGGCCATCGCCCGCGCCGCCGTGCTGCTGCGCCTTGTGACGGCGGGCGGCGACGCCGGCGCGACCGTCGCCGACCTCTCCCGCCGTGCCGGGCTGACGCGTCCCACGACTCACCGCCTGCTCAGCGCCCTGCGCCAGGAGGGGCTCGTCGACCAGGACGAGCACACCGGACGATGGATGCCCGGGCCCGAGCTCTATCTGATGGGGACGGTGGCCGCAGCGCGATACGACATCACGGCGATCGCCCGGGACATCGTCCGTTCGCTCGCCGTGCGCACGGAGGAGAGCGCGTTCCTCTCGGTGCGCCGTGGCGACGAGACCGTCTGCCTCATCCGTGAGGAGGGGAGCTTCCCGATCCGCTCCTTCGTGCTGTCGGAGGGAACCCGCTTTCCGCTCGGCGTCGCCTCGGCGGGTCTCGCGATCCTGGCATTCCTCCCCGGCCACGATGTGGACGCGTACTTCGAGCGGCATCCGGACCTCGCGGCTCGCTATGGACCCGCACACGGCGAGCGGAGGCTGCGTGCTCGGCTACGGGAGACGACGGAGCGCGGCTTCGCGCTGAACCCGGGGCTCATCGTCGAGGGGAGCTTCGGCCTGGGCGCGGCCGTGTTCACGCGCTCGGGTCATCCGCAGTGGGCGCTCAGCCTGACCGGCGTCGAGTTCCGCTTCTCCCCCGACCGGGTCGCGGAGCTCGGGCGCACGCTGCTCGCCCACGCCCACCAGCTGTCCACTCGGGTCGCCGCCGGAGCGCGCTGACGACGCTGATCCGCAGAGCCGCACGGTCTCGAGACGGGTCACCGCGCCGTCCACCCACCGTCCATCGTGTAGCTCGCACCGGTGACCATCCCGGAGCGCTCCGAGACGAGCCAGCCCGCGAGCGAGGCGACCTCGTCCGCCTCGACGAGTCGGGCGATCGCGGACTCGGTGAGCATGATCTTCTCGATCACCTCGCTCTCGGCGATGCCGTGGATCAGGGCCTGGTCGGCGATCTGCCTCTCGACGAGCGGCGTACGCACGTATCCGGGGTTGATGCAGTTGCTCGTAACGCCGTGCGGGCCACCCTCCAGCGCGGTGACCTTCGACAGGCCCTCCAGGGCGTGCTTGGCCGCGACGTACGCGGATTTGTAGGCACTGGCGCGCAGTCCGTGCGCGCTCGAGATGTTGACGACGCGCCCCCACCCGCGCGCGTACATCCCGGGGAGTGCGGCGCGGATCAGCAGGAAGGGCGATTCGACCATGAGCCGGTGCATGAATCGCCATCGCTCGGGGTCGAACTCGTGGATCGGAGCGACGTTCTGGACGCCCGCGTTGTTCACGAGGATGTCGACGTCCAGAGTCAGCTCCTCCTGCAGGACGGTGTCCGAGAGGTCGATGCCCCAGGCATCGCCCCCGACCTCTGCGGCCACGTCGCGAGTGGCCCGCTCGTCGACATCGACGACGACGACGTGTGCGCCGCGTGCCGCGAACTCGCGCACGCACGCTCGGCCGATGCCGCTCCCGCCGCCGGTGACGAGCGCGCGCCGCCCGGTGAGGTCCTGTTCAGGCATCCGTGCCTCCGTCGTTCCCGGCCTCGCGCCGCGGCGCGAGGGCATTGCGGATGAATCGCATCATGCCGTCGACGATCTCGGTCGGGATCTCCGCGGGGACCGCGCCGTCGGCGTCCCGCTCCCAGAGCAGGAAGCGCATCCCGATGAGCTCGCCCGCGCCCATCAGCGCCCACGCGGTGACCTCGGGATCGAGTGCGGCGTCCACGTCGCCCACGAGCTGTGCGGCGCGCAGGCCCTCCTCGTACGCCTCGACGATGCGCGTGTAATGCAGACGCAGCATGTCCGGCGAGACGAACTCCGCTTCGCGCACGACGCGGTACAGTGCCGGGTGGGCGGCCGTGAACCGGAAGAACCCCTCGACGCCCGCCCGCTCGGCGTCGATGCGCGTGGCGGCACCCGCCATCGCCTCGGCCATCGAGTGCCGGACGCGCCGGTTCAGATCGACCACGAGCTCTTCGAAGATCTGCTGCTTGCCGTCGAAGTACAGATAGAACGTGCCGAGCCCGACCCCGGCGCGCTCCGTGATCCTGACGATCGACGCCTCGTGGTACCCGAGGTCGGCGAAGACGTGCTCGCCCGCTTCGAGGAGCTTGCGCCTGGTCGCCTCTCCGCGCGTGGTCAGCGGCCTCCCCGTCGTGGACACCGGCGGCGCATCGAGAACGGCGTCCGGCGCGTGCGTACCCCCGGCGGGCGCGTCAGTGGTGGTCATGGATCGCCTTCGCACGCCGCATGTGTACGCCCTTCCACCGGTGCAGGAAGACCCGACGGGTGATTCAGGTCATGTCATCCTGCGACCGACGGACGACGCGTGTCAACCGGCCCGCATCGCGCGAGCCCTCTTAGATACCGCAGGTATATACTTCTGATATGCATAACGGTGACGACATCCTGCGCCTCCTCGTCGGGGCACATGCGCTGACGCGGGTCGCGTCGCTCGAGACGCGCAACGAGGCGCCCGCCGCACAGTGGCGCACCCTCTCCCTGCTGAAGGAGCACGGACCCCAGCGCATCGGCGATCTCGCCGCGCTCAGTCGCGTCACGCAGCCCGGGATGACCCGGCTGGTGGGACAGATGACGGACGCGGGCCTCCTCGAGCGCCGCGCGGACGCACACGACTCCCGCGCCACGGTCGTCTCGGCGACCCCGGCGGGCCTCGCCGCCTTCGAGGAGTGGATGCGCGTGCTGAGCGATGCGCTGGCCCCCCGCTTCGACGACCTCGGCGAGGAGGACTGGGCCGCCATCCGCCGGGCCGCGGACATCGTCGCCGAGCGCACCCGAGCCGAGGGGCGCATTCTCGAGGGGGTCGCCCGGTGAGCGCCGGCGCAGGGAAGCTCACCGTCTGGCACCAGCCCGCACAGGTCTGGGCCGTCGCCTTCGCGTGCGTGATCGCGTTCATGGGCATCGGCCTGGTCGACCCGATCCTGCCCGCCATCGCGACGTCGCTGGATGCCAGCCCGGTCGAGACGGAGCTGCTGTTCACGAGCTATCTCGTCGTGACGGGCGTGGCGATGCTGTTCACCAGCTGGATCTCGTCGCGGATCGGCACGAAGCCGACTCTCCTCATCGGCCTGGCCCTGATCGTCGTGTTCGCGCTGCTGTGCGCGCTGTCCGGCAGCGTCGACGCCGTCATCGGGTTCCGCGCGGGCTGGGGCCTCGGCAACGCCCTGTTCATCTCCACCGCCCTGGCGACGATCGTGGGCGCGGCCTCGGGCGGCTCCGCCGCGGCGATCATCCTTTACGAGGCGGCGCTCGGTCTCGGCATCGCCGTGGGGCCGCTTCTCGGGGGCATCCTCGGGGAGATCAGCTGGCGCGGTCCGTTCTTCGGCGTCGTGGGCCTCATGGCGATCGCGTTCATCGCGGTGCTGACGCTTCTGCGCGGAGGTGAGGAGAAGCGCACGCCCGTTCCGCTGTCCGCACCCTTCCGCGCGCTGCGCGAGCCGGCGCTCGCCGTCCTCGCCATCGCGGCGCTCTTCTACAACATCGGGTTCTTCGTGCTGCTGGCGTACTCGCCGTTCCCCCTGGGCTTCGGAGCGATGGGGATCGGCCTCACGTTCTTCGGCTGGGGCGTCGCGTTGGCGATCACGAGTGTATGGGTCGCGCCCGTCCTGCTGCGCCGTCTGAGGCGGAGCACGGCGATGCTCCTCGTCCTCCCGCTCCTCGCGATCGATCTCCTGGCCGCGGCGCTGGTCGTGGACTCCCCCACCGGACTCGTCGTCTGCATCATCGCGGGAGGCCTTCTCCTCGGGCTGATGAACACGATCCTCACCGAGTCGGTCATGGAGGCCACGGATCTGCCGCGATCGGTCGCGTCGTCGTCGTACTCGGCGGTCCGGTTCCTCGGCGGCGCTGCCGCTCCGCCGATCGCGGCGGCCCTCGGCCACGCGTTCTCCGAATCGGTGCCGTTCGTCTTCGCCGCCGTCTCGGTGCTCGTGTCCGCCGGAACGATCCTGATCGGGCGACGAGCGCTCTCCCGTATCGACGCGCATGATGCGGATGCCGCGGAGGAGGCGGCCGCCGTGCTCGTCGGCGACGCCGCGTAGCTCCAGCCCGGCCTTCCGCTCCGCGTCCGCGGACGGGGCTAGGCCCTGCGGGCCTGCACGACCGCGATCACCGTCGTCACGATGCCGACGGCGAGCATGAACCAGCCGAGGAACGGTTCATTGCTCCATCCGATGCCCCAGATGCCGACCCCGATCGTCAGCAGCGCCAGGACGACGGAGAAGATCAGGTAGAAGCGGTAGCGACCGGGGCCCAGCTCAGATTCGGATTCCATGGCGGAACTCTATCGGCGCCGGAGGTCGCCAAACGTCGATATTTGACGGCGCGAGGTGCGCCGTGAAGCGGACGGGACCGAGGCCGGCCCGGACCCGGTCTCAGTGGGTCAGGAGCAGCTTGACGATCCCGATCCCGATGGCCACCGTCGCCAGCACGACACCGCTCCAGAATGCGCCGAGAGTGAGCGGGCGCCCGCTGTATCGCTCCATGGCGAGACCGACGAAGCCGATGCGGACGGCGAGGACCAGGATCGCCGCGGCCTGCATCCAGACGGACGGGAGCCATCCCATCCATGCGACCGCGTACAGCGCCGCGGGGATGACGGCAGATGTGGCGATGGGCCGCGCCGTGATCACCACCTCGCGCACGGCGGCACGCCGGGCATCGGGCGCCTGCTCGTCCGCGCCGTCACCGAATCCCTGCGCGACGATGTGGGCGAGGACGTGCGCGAGGAACGTCAGGAGGCCGGTCGCCAGCACGGCCCACACCGCCGCGCCGTGACGGATCTGCTCCGGGCCGACGGCGATCGCCGCCCCCAGGACCGTGATGTTCCCGTAGACGTAGGAGGAGAGCCACTCCCGCATCTCAGGGACGGGTGTCTGCGGCGCGGGGCGACGCCCACGGCGAGGCCTGCGTCGGCGCCCGCGATCGTGCGGCTCGCCCTCGCTGTCCGCGTGGCCGCCGGTCACGCCGCCACCGTCCGGAACCCCGCATTGCCCATCGACGAGTCCGGCGTGTTCTGCGACCGGGCCGAGTTCCGGTATCGGTTGCAGTACGAGATGTGACACAGGTAGCTTCCGCCGCGCAGGACCCGTGCCGTGCCGGCGTCCGGGCCGACGGGCGAGTGCCGGGGCGACCGTTCGTAGTACGTGGGTGAGAACCAGTCGCTGCACCACTCCCAGACGTTGCCCACCATCTGCCACAGCCCGTAGCCGTTGGGAGCGAACGAGCGCACCGGCGCGGTCGTGAGCCAGCCGTCCTCCCGGGTGTTCTCCCGCGGGAAGTCCCCCTGCCAGATGTTCGCGCGCCAGCCGCCGGCGTCGATCTCGTCGTCGCCCCAGGGGTAGGTCGCCGACGCGATGCTTCCGCGCGCGGCGTACTCCCACTCCGCTTCCGTGGGCAGGCGCCGGCCCGCCCAGGCGCAGTACGCGGTGGCGTCGTTCCAACTCACGTGCACAGCCGGGTGATCGTCGAGGCCGTCGATCGAGGACAGCGGGCCTCCCGGGTGCCGCCAGTCCGCGCCGCGCACCCCGAGCCACCACGGTGTGCCCGCCGCGGGACCCATCACATCCTGCGGCGGCGCGGCCAGGGCGAGATGGAAGACCGCGGAGAAGCCGTAGGTCTCCGCTTCCGTCCGGTAGCCGGTGTCGTCGACGAACGCGGCGAAAGCCGCATTGGTCACGGATGACTCGTCGATGAGGAAGCCGTCGAGCGACACGTCATGACGCGGCACCTCGCCGTCGGCCGCGTTGCGATCTCCGGACGAGTCGCCCATCACGAAGCTGCCCGCGGGCACGCGCACCTGCGGGACGATGTGCCGTCCCGCACCGGCGATCCCGTCGCGCCGCGGCGGCACGACCAGCTCGAACGCTCCCCGGGAGGGCGCACCGCACGCGCACGACGGGCCGCACGATCCTTCGAGATCAGCCATGTGTCCTCTCCGTTCGGATCAACGCGTCCGAGCGACTCCGTCGCTGCGTGGCCCGGGTCATGTGCACCGGGGACGCTCCGCGATCCATCCTGCCAGGGGCCGGGCGAGGCGCGGCGTCAGGCATCCGTGGCCCCCGGGCATCCTGGTCAGCTGCTCGAGCGGATGCCGTCGACGTAGCCGAGTACCCTCTCCAGCAACTCGGGGTCGTGCGGCCCCCACTGCGGTGCCGGCGTGTCCGGCCCCGTGTAGGGCTCGTCGCGGTAGTGCCGTTGATACTGCGCGAGCTTCGCCTCGAGATCGGCACGGATCTGCGCGTACGCGGGGTCGTCGGCGACGTTCCGGACCTCGGCGGGGTCCGCGGTCAGGTCGTACAGCTCCCATTCCGGCGCGAAGACCCGCTGCGATGCTCCCGGCACGCCTAGACCCGCGCCGTAGTAGTAGATGAGCTTGTGCCGTCTCGTCCGGATCCCGTAGTGCGCGGGCGCCGCGTGGATCGGATCGTCGTGCTCCCAGTAGCGGTAGTACGCCGCATCCGGCCAGTCTGGGACCTCCTCCCCCCGCAGAAGCGCGCGGAACGAGCGGCCCTGCGAGGTCGGCAATGCGTGCCCGGCGTCGATCCCCGCCGCATCCAGGAACGTGGCGGCGAAGTCCGTGTTGGTGATGATCGCCTCGCAGCGCGATCCCGCGGGGATCTCGGCCGGCCACGTGATCAGCATCGGCATCTGCAGCGACTGATCGAACATCAGCCGCTTGTCGAACCAGCCGTGATCGCCCAGGAAGAATCCCTGGTCGGAGGTGTACACGACGATCGTGTTCTGCGCGAGGCCACGCTCGTCCAGATGATCGAGCAGACGGCCGACGTTGTCGTCGATCGACTGGATGCACTGGAGATAGTCGCGCATGTAGATCTGGTACTTCCAGCTCATCCGCGCGTGTCGGTTCTCCTCGCCGCGCAGGTGCTCGGGCACGTCCTGCTTCAGATCGTCGGCGCCCATGTCTTCGGCGATCGTCATGTGCACGCCGCGAACCGCCTTGGAGCGCGTCGCATAGTCGTCGAAGAACGTCTCCGGCTCCGGGATCGACCCATCGGCGTACAGGTGCGTGTGCTTCTCATCCGGCACCCACGGGCGGTGCGGCGCCTTGTGGTGCACCATCACCGCAAACGGCTCATCCTCCGCGAGGGAATCGATCCAATCGATCGACAGATCGGTGACGATGTCCGTCGCGTACCCCGGCACCACCGCGGTACCCGACGCGTCGATCATCTCCGGGTCGACGTAGTCGCCCTGACCGGGGAAGATCTTCCACGCGTCGAAGCCGCGCGGCAGACTGCGACCGTGCTCGCCGAGGTGCCACTTGCCGAACATCGCCGTCTTGTAGCCGGCATCGTGCAAGACGTCGATGAACGTCGGAACGCGGTAGTCCATCTCCGTCCAGATCGAGGACACGCCGTTGAGATGGGAGTACGTCCCGGTGAGGATCGTCGCCCGCGACGGCGAACAGATCGAGTTCGTGCAGAACACCGCGTCCATCCGCACCCCGTCGGCGGCCAGGCGATCGAGGTTCGGCGTGTGGTTGACGCGTGAGCCGTAGGCGGAGATCGCATGCGCGGCATGGTCGTCGGACATGATGAACACGATGTTCGGGCGGGTCATGGTGACCTCCGGCTTCTGTGGCGGGGTTCTGACGATCTGAATGCGACGAGCCCTCCGGTAGAGGGGGGAGGGGCCGTCGATGGATTCGACAAGTAGAGTACTAGTACTCCAGATGTAGAATAGTCGCCACGGTCCGTCGATGCCGCAGGGAGACGACACATGAAGCTCGAGAACCTTCTGCTGGGGATCCTCCTCATCGCCCCGCGGACCGGTTACGAGCTCTCGCGCTACATGGAGATGGAGGGCGTCTTCATGCGCCCGCGCACGCAGATGAGCCAGGTCTACCGCTCTCTCGCCCAGATGTCGGAACGCGGGTGGGCCCGATACACCGTCAGCACGCGTCCCGGAGCCCAGGACGCGAAGATCTACGAGGCGACGGAAGCGGGCCGCGAGGTGTTCCTGACCTGGCTTCGCAGCCCGTTCGTTCCCACGCTCGGACCCGTCGACTTCGAGTTCCGGGCTCGGGTGTACTTCTGCGGGTTCCTCGATGCGGCATCGCTGTTGAGGCTCGTCGATACGGAGCTGAGCGCGCGGAAGCAGCAGATCGCGACGCACCGGTTCCGCGATCGTACGATCGAGGCATCCGAGGACTCGGCCTTCGATGTGGAGTTCGCGACCGAGGTCGACGACCTGATGCATGCCTGGGGTGCGGCCTCGATGGATCTCATGGTGTCGAACCTCGAGCGCGTGCGAGACGCCGTCCGGGCGCGTGTGGGCTGACATCCGGCGGACACCCCCACACCCACAGCCGACGACGATTGGCAAGCCCTCCGGTCGCACGGCCGTCGCGTGCCAGGCTGGCAGCGCCTCGTCCCCGTGCGCCACGACTCCACGGGCTCGTCGCCGACGTCGACACGACAAGGATGACCATGACCACGCTGCACCGACGCTTCGCCGGCGTCGTCACCGCCGCGGTGCTCGCGGTCGCGACCACGGGGTGCGGGGTGACCATTCCGTCCGATCCCGACGGGACGCTCCGCCGGATCGCCTCGAGTAGGGAGCTGCGCGCGGGAGCATCGCCCGCCGGAGACGCGCTGTCCGTCGACGGGCAGGGCGTCTCGGGGCCCCTCGCCTCCCTCGTGGAGGGATTCGCCGCCGAGCAGGGGGCACGGGTGGAGTGGGTCGTCGCCGGCGAGGAGACCCTCGTCGACGATCTCGAAGCGGGCGACATCGACCTCGCCGTCGGCGGGATGACGACGGCGAGCCCGTGGAGCGAACGGGTGTCGGTCACCCGGGGGTACGACGACATCGTGGACGGCGACGACCGGTCGTTCGTCGTCCTGCTGCCCCTCGGCGAGAACGCCCTCCAGCTGGCTCTCGAGGCCTACCTCGACCGCGAGGCGCGGCGGTGAAGTCGCTGGGCCGGACGGCGCTGCCGGAAGAGCAGCAGCGGGCGCTGCGCAGCGCCATCCGATGGGAGTGGTTCACCATCGGCTACACCAGCGTGACGATCGTCGTCATCGCATTCGTCCTCGGCGGATCCCAGGCGATGAAGACCGCGTGGATCGAGGACATGCTGTCCCTCATCCCGCAGGTCGCCTTCCTCGTCTCCCTCCTGTTCATCCGACGCGCCCCGACGAGCGGATTCCCGTTCGGATTGCATCGGGTGATGGGCATCGGGCATCTCGTGGCCGGCGTCGCGCTGCTCGCGGTCGGCGGGAATCTCGCCGTCGAGTCGGTCGCAGGTCTCGTTCGCGGGGAGCATCCCGCCATCGGCAGCGTGGTCCTCTTCGGGCAGACGATCTGGCTGGGCTGGCTCATGGTGGCCGTGATGTCGGTGATCGTCATCGGCCCGTTCTTCTACGGGAACGCGAAGGCGAAGCTCGCGCCGAAGCTGCACAACAAGGTCCTCTACACCGACGCCGACATGGCCAAGGCCGACTGGACGACCACCGTCGCATCGATCGTCGGGGTGCTCGGCATCGGCATCGGCTGGTGGTGGCTCGACGGCGCTGCGGCCCTGTTCATCTCCCTCGGGATCGTGTGGGACGGCTACCGGAACACGCGTGCCGCCGTGCGGGACCTCATCGACCAGCGCGCCCGACGCGTCGACGACTCCGCACCGCATCCCCTCGTCGGTCGCATCGCCGCGGAGCTCGAGCGTCAGCCGTGGGTGCGCCACGCGGGCGTCCGGATGCGCGACATGGGGCAGGTCTTCCACGTGGAAGCATTCGTCGTGCCGCGCCGCGACCGCGTCTCCACCACCAAGATCGACGCCGCACGACGCGCCGTCGCCGCACTCGACTGGAAGATGCAGGACGTCTCGATCATCCCCGTCACCGCCATCCCCGATGAGGCTTCTCCCCCTCGCACCGATTAGCACGTCCGCGGCGCGTCGACACCACCGTCGATACGGACGTCGTCGGCGGCGCGTCGATCAGATCGGCGACGATTTGACAAGCCCCGTGCCTCGCCACCGGAACTGTGCGACCCTGGATCGATATCGACGCGCCGTCGGGACCCTCCACGAGTAGCTGTGCCTTCGTCGCGAACCGCTGGGTCCCGCGTGGGTCACAGAGGAGCCCGGCATGGGCCGTTTCACCTATCAGACCAGTACGACCACGGATATCGAGGACCGTGCTCTCGCCCACCTCCAGGTGGTCATCGCCGGAAAGCTGCGCCGCAGAGAGTCCTTCGTCTTCACGTGGAAGGACGTCTCTCACATGCGCGCCGGAAGGGTATCGGTGTGGATGAACCAGTCCATCCCGATCTCGTTCAAGTACTTCGGAAGCCGCACGCCGACGCTCAACAAGAACTGGCTCGAAGCGCTCGCGATGACCGCGAACAGCGCCACCGGTCTGTATCTCGTCCCCGAACCGGCCGAGCCCGAGACTCCCGACGAGGCTCCGAGCAGCTGACGGCAAGATCCGCCGCGCGACGGAGGTGCGCGCGTCACTGTGTGCGTAGCGTGGTCGCATGGCGGATAACACGAACACGTCGCAGAACTGGATCGCGATCGGCATCGCCCTCGGAGCGGGGATCGGCATGCTGATGGGTTCCGTCACGGGGAATGTCTCCGTGGGACTCGGAGTCGGTCTCGCACTCGGGGTCGCGCTCGGGGCGAGCCTCGATGCGCGGGAGAAGAAGAGGAAGCAGTAGCGCGGCACGCGCCGCTGCATCGGAGCCGGATCAGCTCATGCGCGCTCACTCCACTTCCGATTGATCTATCGACACTCCGGGTGTGATCCGTACCTCTCCGCCCGAGAGGACATCGAGCATCCTCGTGGGCATCCGGACTTCGAGGCTGCGCTTGTGCCACGCTTGGGCGTCCTCATTCGCGTTCTCTCCCACGATCAGCGCGTCGGGGAAGTGGCGTGCGATCGCCGCGACCACCGCGCTCCCGAGACCGATGCGGCGGAAGCCCTCGAAGATCTCCAGGTTGGAGAGCACCACCACGTCGAACACCCTCCCGAGCTCGGAGTCCTCGTGCCCTTCCGGCCGATACCGGAAGTACCCGGTCGCGGATGGCACGCCGCCTGACGTCGCCGCGTCGAACCGGATCGGAGTCGTGCCCTCGGCCCGCAATCCGCCCGGGGGAAGGTCGAAGACGAAGGTGTGGTCTTCCCAGCGGTCGCGCCATGAACCTGTCATGAGCCGATCATGCCGCACGGGGGCCGATGCCCCGACGCACCGGCTGTGGGAATGATCGCCTAAGGTACGACGCATGCGTCCGCACCCCGCCGCTCTCGCCGCACCGCTCGTCGTGGTCGCCCTCGCGGCATGCAGCCCCGGTGTCCACGCGCCTGAGCCGATCGGGTCGTCCACACCACAGTCCGCGACCCTTCCCACAACCGACGCGACCGTCGATGCCGCGCTCGCGCGCTATTCCACCGACCTCCCCACCGGCTACTCCTGGCCCGAGCAGGTGCCGCCGTCATCCGCTGAGATGATCTGGGCGTGCCTCCACCTCGATGCCGCGTGGGCCGCCATCGACGCACACGACCAGATCGAAGCCGACCGACTCGTCGCGCAGGTCTACGACGGCTCGACGCTCTGGGACTCCGATCCACCGGTCTTCGAGACCGGCCCCACCGCGCGCGACTGGGGCTGGCACGGCATCTGCACCCAGCAGCTCGGCCTGATCGACTACCCCGTTCGGGGCCTCGACGAGTGGTCACCGAGCCCGTAGCGGCGTTCTTCGCAGAGGCGATGAGACGTGCAACGAAGAAGACCCGGCAGGTGGCGCGTCGTGCGTGTCCTGCCGGGCCTTCTTTGTTCGGTGCACCCCCTGGGACTCGAACCCAGAACCCACTGATTAAGAGTCAGTTGCTCTGCCGATTGAGCTAGAGGTGCGTTCCGTGTCCGCCGAATCCTCGTCGAGAACTCACTGGCGAACCGAGGAGCAACGTTACCATCCGTGAGCGTTCATCGCGAATCGAGCATGAGGGGCCGCGTATCCTGGTGAGGTGACCTCCCCCACCACGTCTGGATGGACCGCGCCCTTCGACGGCGATCTCGCCGATGACCTCGCCCTCGCACTGCGTCTGGCCGACGCGGCGGACGCCGTCGCCATGGCGCGCTTCGACGCGGCAGACCTCGATGTGCGGGTCAAGGCGGATGCCACGCACGTCACCGAGGCCGACCTCGCGACGGAGAAGGCGATCCGGAGCATCCTCGCCGACGAGCGACCGGCCGACGGCATCCTCGGTGAGGAGTTCGGCGCGACCGGCGACGACCGCCGGCAGTGGATCATCGATCCGATCGACGGCACCGCGAACTATCTCAAGGGCATCCCGATGTGGACGACCCTGATCGCTCTCGCCGTCGGCGGGGTGCCCCGCGTCGGCGTCGCGAGTCAGCCGGCGCTCGGACGGCGCTGGTGGGCCGCATCCGGCCTCGGCGCCTGGACGAACCAGCCGGGCGGCGAGCCGAGACGGTTGGCGGTCTCCCGAGTCGCGTCGCTCGCCGACGCCAGCGTCAGCTTCCAGTCCATCGCCCAGTGGGACGAGGTGGGACGCGCCGACGATCTCGTCCGGCTCAGCCGCGCCGTGTGGCGCGACCGCGGTTACGGCGACACGTGGCCGTACATGCTCCTCGCCGAGGGGCGCCTCGAGTTCGTCGCCGAGTTCGGCGTCAAGGAGTACGACATGGCCGCGCTCGTGCCGATCATCCACGAGGCGGGGGGACGGTTCACCGACATCGACGGCGCAGACACCATCTCCACACGTTCCTCGCTCGCGACCAACGGCGTCCTCCACCCCGACTTCCTCGAGCTCCTTCACCCCTCGTCCTGACCCGGCGCGGCCCTCCCCCACGAAACGACACGATGACCCACACCCGCCCCCGCCTGCTCACGGCGACCGCCACGGTCGGCCTCGCCGTCCTCCTCCTGTCGGGATGCGCGGGCACCGCCGCACAGGCGCCGACTGCGATCGTCGGCACGGATGCCCCCACGTCCGCACCGCCCGAGGCGAGCGATCCCACCCCCGCGGACCCGTCGGCCACCCCCGAGGACGTCACGTGCGACTCGCTCATCGACCCCGACGTCCTGACCGACCTGCAGGCGCAGGGCTGGACCGCGAAGGAGACGCCGTTCGCGGCGGGCGGTGTCACCCTCAGTCAGGGCCTCGTGTGCACCTGGGCGAACTACACGCAGCCGTCCGGCAGCATCCTCATCTTCGGATGGGCACCGCTCACGGCGGACCAGTCGACCAAGATGCAGAGCGGCCTCGAAGGGCAGGGCTGGATCCGGAAGAAGGACGGGTCGAGCCTGTACATCACCGAGGACCCGGCGCAGGCCCCGACCGTCGACCCGAGCGGTTACGGCATGACGTACGAGTTCGGCGACGGATGGGTCACCGTCGGCGACCTCAAGCAGAACCTGCTGCTGATCCGGCGACCGGGCGCCTGACGCCCCGGACACGACATGAGGCCGGACCCCAGGGTCCGGCCTCATGCACTCCGCGTGACAGCGGCGTCGTGGAGCTGGGGGGAATCGAACCCCCGTCCAACGCTGAGATACTGCGTCTTCTCCGGGCGCAGTCTGTAGAGGCGTTCTGCTCGGCTCCGACCTTTGTCACAGACACCTAAGTCGACGAGCCCAGTCTCAGAAGAGTCCCATGTGACGTCGAGACCCCGTCACACAGCTAGATCCCTAGATGACGCCAGGGTCCGTAGCGGGATCGCCTACGGTCTGACGGACTATCGGGCTCGCTTAGGCAGCGAGGGCGAAGTCGTTGCGCTTTGCATCGGCAACTATTGGTTCGCAGAGATCGTTTACGAGATAACCCTGCATCCTCGGCCCGCTTCCCGCAGTTACACAGGCGCTGTCGAAACCGATCAGCCCCGTGCGCCTGGCGGCAGGGTGAGCCACTGTCACGCTGTGGAGTTGTGTGCAGGATGCCGAGGCATCCGAGCATCCCAGACTACAACGGAACTCGCTCTGACGCCATTCCGCGCCGACACCGTAGGCTCGGCTGCATGAGCGAAGTCACCATCACGGTCCGGGGCGAGAGCGAGACGGCCGTTGCCCCCGAGATCGCGGTCGCCCGGGTCACGGCGACCGCCGACGGCGCCGCGCGCGGCACCGTCGTGGAGCGCATCGCCGCCCTCGCCGAGCCTCTCCGCGCGGACCTGGCGGCGCGCAAGGCGTCCGGCACGCTGAGCGACTGGTCCAGCCAGCGCGTGTCGGTCTGGGCGGACCGCCCCTGGAACTCGGACGGACGCCAACTCGACCCCGTGCACCATGCGTCCGTCGAGCTGACCGCGACCTTCACGGACGTCCTCGCGCTCTCGGACTGGCTCAACGGGATCGTCGGCACCGACGGGCTGCAGGTCGGCGCGGTCGAGTGGCGTCTCACGCCCGAGACGCGTGCCGACGTCGAGCGGAGGGTCGCGACGCAGGCGGTGGGTGTCGCCGTCGAGCGCGCGACGGCGTACGCACGGGCCATCGGGCGCGAGACGATCGTTCCGGTGCAGCTGGCGGACGTCGGGCTGCTGGGCGACGGGCGCCCCGAGGCGCCCGCGCCGCGGATGTTCGCGCGGTCGGCATCCGTCGCGATGGATGCCGCGCCCGTCGTCGACTTCCAGCCGGATGACATCGTGGTCACCGCCGCGGTCGAGGCCCGATTCACGGCGCACTGAGCCGCCGCGCCCCGTCGCCACCCGTCCCTGTCTGCACGAACTCCGCACGATCGCGCGTACTCCGCATCCGATCGCCCGTGCGGGTGCGGAGTACGTGGCATCCTGCGGAGTTCGTCACGCCGCTGCACGCGCCGCCACGCCAGCGGGGCGCGCCCCCGCGCTCCGCGGGCGCGGGCCCCGCGGTCAGTCGCCGAGACGGTTGCGGCTGCGCATGGCGCGCTCCGCCTCCCGCTTGTCCTCGCGCTCGCGGATGGTCTGCCGCTTCTCGTACTCGCGCTTGCCCTTGGCGATGGCGATCTCGACCTTCGCGCGTCCGTCCGAGAAGTACAGCTTGAGCGGGACGAGAGTGTAGCCGCCCGCACTGATGGCGTGCGAGAGCTTGATGATCTCCTCCTTGTGCAGGAGGAGCTTGCGCGTGCGCTTCGAGGAGTGATTGGTCCAGTGCCCCTGCGCGTACTCGGGGATGTGTACCGCGTCGAGGAAGGCCTCTCCCCCGTCGATGTACGCATAGCCGTCGCTGAGGTTCGCCCGACCCTCCCGCAGCGACTTGACCTCGGTACCGGTGAGGACGATGCCGGCCTCGTAGGTCTTCTCGATCGCGTACTCGTGCCGCGCGCGACGGTTGGTCGCGACGACCTTCTCCCCGCGTTCCCTGGGCATGACAGATCCTCCTGAGTGCTGCGCCCCGCGTGGGACGGATGCCGCGCTCCGCGGCAGCCTGCCAGCCTACCGCAGGACGACGCTCACGCGCGCAGCCATCGCCGGATGGCGAAGCCGGCCGACAGCGCGGCGAGGACGAGACCGAGCAGGATGATGACGGGGATCACGATCGCCGCGTCCCGTACATCGACCCAATCGGTGATGAACGTGACGCGCTCCTGGAGATAGCCGCCGACGCCGAACACCACCCCGCCGAGGATCGCCGCACCCGCCAGAACGGAGCCGATGAGCGCGGCGAACACGCCCTCGAGGATGAACGGCGTCTGGATGAAGCGGTTCGATGCGCCGACCAGTCGCATGATGCCGACCTCGCGTCGTCGCGCATAGGCGGACAGGCGGATCGTGGTCGCGATCAGCAGCACCGCGGCGATGAGCATGAGCGCCGCGATGCCGACCGCGATGTACGTCGCGACGGTGAGCGCGGAGAAGAGCGGCTCGAGATACTGCATCTGATTGCGCACCGCCTCCACGCCCTGGGTGCCGCTGAAGGCCTCGGTGATCACGTCGGACTTCGCAGGATCGACGAGCCCCACCCAGTAGGTCTGGCCCAGCTGCGCCGGGGTCACGTAGTCCTTGTACTCGTCGCCGTAGAGGTCGATCAGGTTCTGGTACGCCTCGTCGGCCGTCTCGAAGCGGACGTCCCGCACGACATCGGCGAGGGCCGGGCTCGCGAGGCGATCCGCGACCTCCTTCACCTGCTCCTCGGTTGCGGCACCGTCGACGCAGGTGGTCGCGGTCGAATCATCGCGGCACATCACGATCGACACCTGGGCACGGTCGACCCAGTACGCCTGCATCTTGCCGATCTGCATCTGCATGAGCATCGCCGCACCGACGAAGGTCAGCGAGACGAAGGTCACGAGCACGACGGAGATCACCATCGAGGCGTTGCGCCGCAGGCCCGTGAGAGCCTCGGCGAGGATAAGGCGCACTCTCACGAGGTCGGCCCCACTTCGTCTTCGTCGGATGCCAGACCGAGTCGGTCGGCGACCCCGAGGTCTCCCAGTGCCAGACCGTCGAGCTCGACCGCAGGAGTGTCGATCTTGATCGGGCGCGTGGACGGCCGGGGCTCGGGAGGTCCGGGGTCGGCCGGCATCGCCGCAGCGGCGGCCGCGACCGCACTGGCGGCGACGGCGTCCGCCGCGGCATCCGACACGGCCGACGGCACCGGCGTGACCGGCGATGCGGCGATCTCGCGCTGCAGCTCGAGCACGGCCGTCAGGGCCGCGGTCGCGGCGGCGCCCTTCTCCTGCTGGGGCGTCAGCGTCGGGAGCGACGAGCGGTCGCCGTAGCCGCCGTGTCGGTCATCGCGGACCATGACGCCGTCCTGCAGTTCGATGACGCGGCGCTTCATCTGATCGACGAAGCCCGCCTCGTGGGTCGCCATGACGACGGTCGTCCCGCCCTCGTTGATCCGGGCGAGCAGCTGCATGATGTCGATGGAGGTCGCGGGGTCGAGGTTTCCGGTCGGCTCGTCGGCCAGGACGATCTGCGGGCGGTTGACGATGGCGCGGGCGATCGCGACGCGCTGCTGCTCACCGCCCGACAGCTCGTGCGGAAAGCGCTTCTGCTTGCCGTCGAGGCCGACGAGCGTGAGCGCCTCGGTCACCGCCTGCTGGATGAACACGCGGGACGAACCGATCACCTGCAGCGTGAAGGCGACGTTCTGGAACACCGTCTTGTTCGGCAGCAGGCGGAAGTCCTGGAACACCGACCCGATGTGGCGACGGAAGTAGGGGACCTTGCGCGTGGACAGGGTCCGCAGATCGCGGCCCAGCACGACCACACGCCCGTCGCTGGGCGTGTCCTCGCGGAGGATCAGCCGGAGGCACGAGGACTTCCCCGACCCCGACGCGCCGACGAGGAAGACGAACTCCCCGCGCTGCACCTCGAAGTCGACGTCGCTCAACGCCGGCTTGTTCGTGCCGCGGTACTTCTTGGTGACGTGCTCGAACCGGATCATGACCCGATGAGCCTAAGCGGGCGACCCGTGGATCCCGCTCGCGACACCCCGGGGGCGTGGATCAGCGGCGCCCGGCGTTCACGGGGTCGTCAGTTCACGGCTGCGGGGTACAGGGGTTCAGGGGTTCAGGGGTTCACCCCCGCAGGATCCTCGTGCGCTGGCGGATCGGGGCGGTGGTCACCGCACGCCATCGCAGTGAGGCGTCGAACCAGCCGGGGGCGCGCACCTCCGGCACCCCGTGCCGCATGCGGATGCCCCACCCGCTGCGATCGAGCGATCGATGATGATGCCAGCACAGCAGCACACCGTTGTCGGTGTGGGTCGGTCCACCGCGGGCGTGCTCGACCACGTGGTGGATCTCACACCATGCGGCCGAGACGCCGCACCCGGGGATGATGCACCCGCCGTCGCGCAGGACGATCGCACGGCGCTGGCGGTGACCGAACACCCGGTCACCGGTGCCGAAAGCGACGATCCGCCCGTTCGCGGCCATGGCCACGCGCTCGACGACCCCGCCGCAGCCGATGTGGCGGGCCACCGCGAGCGACACCGGCTGCGCGCACCCCTGCGCGTGGGCGTACCCGGTGCCCGATGCCAGGTCTTCGGCGTCCACCTGCACCACGAGGGTCGCCGGCGCGCCCCCGATCGTGGGGAGCCGGCCGGAGCTCGCCGCCACGCCCAGGGCTGCCGCGAACGCATCGTGCTGCTTCTGCCGCCGCGTGCGCTCGTCGAGCGGCGCGACGGGGCCGTCATCGCCGAACTCGAGGTCGGAAGACCGCCCGGCCCCGTCGTCGCCGTGTCCGTCCGCGCCGGCCGGCGGCGGGAACGACACCCGGGGCGAGAGCTGCGCATCGAAGATCGTCTGCAGCTGTGCGGCGACCTCCGGCAGCAGCATCGCTCGAAGGGGCACGCCGTCGGAAGTCGCGACACCCAACGTGACGTGCCGCTTGCGCTCGGCGGCGCGTTCGCGCGGCTCCGCGCCGTCCTGGTCGAGGGCGCAGGCCCACGCCTGGGCATGGATCCGAAGGATGTCCGCGCACGCCGGCGATGCGCCGTCCGGTCCGTCGCCTCGTGCCTCGGCGACGACGATGTCGGCGGCCGCGCGCCGCGCGGAAGCAGTCACCCGCGGTGCGGTCGACTGCAACGGCTCCACGATCGAGAGGATGCCGTCGACGCCGAGCACACCGTCGACCATCGCGGCGCGGACCGACGGGAAGGACGCGTCGAGGACCTCACCGGTCGTCTCCGACACGGAAGGGCGGACCGCGACGGCCGCGCGCTGCAGCCGCCGAACGGTCTGCGGAGAGAGCCGCGTCGTCCTCTGCAGCAGTTCACTCAGGTCGTGGCAGCCGAGCCGATCGGTCATCCTCTCCTCGCGCACCGGGTTGTCGGCACGCCGCGCCGCCTCGCCGACGGCGTCGAGCAGCATCCCCTCGACGAGGCGTACGAGCTCCGCGACGGAGCCCAGATGCGCCGCCAGCTCATCGTCCGACAGACGCTCGCAGGCTCGCTCGTCGCGGGCACCCGCCGCCGCGGCCTGCACGGTCGTGCGCAGCTCTCGGAGCGTCTGTCGGAGGAGGTCCATACCCCCATCCTGCCGACGGCCTCCGACATTGCGGATCGGAAAACCGCGGATCAGCGTCCTAAAACAGGATGTTTCCGCGAGTTCTTTCTCGTGCTCCGCGAGAGCGTCCGAATGCGCGCCTCAGCGGTGGAAGGATCGACTCAATCGTCGTCCTTGCGCTTGCGCCACCGGATGCCGGCGGCGATGAGACCGTCCAGATCGCCGTCGAAGACGACGGCCGGGTTGCCGACCTCGTATCCGGTGCGGAGGTCCTTGACCAGCTGCTGACCGTACAGGAAGTAGGAGCGCATCTGATCGCCCCAGCTCGCCGTGATCGTGCCGGCGAGCTCCTTCTTCTTCGCGGCCTCCTCCTCGCGCTTCAGCAGCAGCAGGCGCGTCTGGAGGACGCGCATCGCCGCGGCGCGGTTCTGGATCTGGCTCTTCTCGTTCTGCATCGAGACGACGAGGCCCGTCGGGAGGTGCGTGATCCGCACCGCGGAGTCGGTGGTGTTGACCGACTGGCCGCCCGGGCCCGACGAGCGGAACACGTCGACGCGGATGTCGCTCTCAGGCACGTCGACCTCGACGGCCTCCTCGAGCGCGGGGATCACCTCGACCGCGGCGAACGAGGTCTGCCGCTTGTCGGCGCCGCCGAACGGGCTGATGCGGGCGAGTCGGTGCGTGCCGGCCTCGACCGACAGGGTGCCGTAGGCGTACGGTGCATCGACCTCGAAGGTGGCGGACTTGATGCCCGCGCCCTCCGCATAGGAGGTGTCCATGACCTTGACCGAGTACTTGTGACGCTCCGCCCAGCGCAGATACATGCGCAGGAGCATCTCCGCGAAGTCGGTCGCGTCGTCGCCGCCCGCGCCGGAGCGGATCGTCACGACGGCGGGGCGGTCGTCGTACTCGCCGTCGAGGAGGGTCTGCACCTCCAGCTGACCGATCACGCCCTGGAGGTCGGAGATCTCGCGCCTCGCCTCCTGAGCGGTGTCCTCGTCGTCCATCTCGTGGGCGAGCTCGACGAGAACGTCCAGATCGTCGAGGCGCTGCTCGACATCCGTCACCCTCTTCAGCTCGGACTGGCGGTGACTCAGCGCACTCGTGACCTTCTGCGCCTTCTCGACGTCGTCCCACAGATCGGGTGCGCCGGCCTCCTCGGAGAGGCGGTCGATCTCGGCGCGCAGCGACTCGACGTCCACCACCGCCTGGATGTCGGAGAAGGTGGAACGGAGGGCCTGGATGTCGGCAGACGGATCGAACTCAAGCATGACAGTCCAGACTAACGTGGATGCGGTGACCGATGCCTCCACCCCCGATTCGATCCGACGGGTGCTGTGGAGACTCGCCCCCGTCATCTACGGGCCGACCGTGCTCTTCGCGCTCGGCGAGGGAGCGGTCATCCCGCTTCTTCCGGTCATCGCGGCGCGCCTGGGGGCGGATGTCCCCACCGCGGCTCTCGTCGCCTCCGCTCTCGTCGTCGGCCAGCTGTGCGGCAACATCCCCGCCGGCTGGACGGTCGCCCGCATCGGCGAACGATGGACGATGGCCGGGGGCGGAGTCCTCGGCATGCTCGGCGTCGTCGGCCTCGCCCTCGCGCCAAACCTCGCCGTCCTGGCCGCGTCGGTCTTCGTGATCGGCTTCTGCGCTGCCGCGTTCGGGCTCGCGCGGCACTCCTTCATGACGACCCGGGTGCCGCTCGACTTCCGCGCCCGGGCCCTGTCGCTGCTGGGCGGCACCTTCCGGCTCGGGATGTTCGTGGGCCCGTTCATCGCGGCGGCGCTTCTGGCGCTGTTCGGCGACGAGCACGCCGCCGTGTGGTTCTTCGCGGTCTGCCTCGCGGCTGCGATCCTGCTCGTGCTGTTCGGCCCCGATCCCGAGACCGAGTCCGCGCCCGGGGTGATCCCGGCGCCGCCTGCCGCCGGGACGACGACAGGCGGCGATTCGGAAGTCGGCGAGGACACCGGGGAGGTCGTCACGGGCGCTCTTCCGACCGCGGACGCGCCCGGCGTCTTCCGCACGATGTGGCGCCACCGCGACGTCCTCTCGCGCCTCGGCCTCGCGGCGGCGTCGCTGTCGGCCGTCCGCTCTGCGCGTCAGGTGGTGCTGCCGCTCTGGGGCGTCTCTATCGGTCTCGACGCCCAGACGATCGCCCTGGTCGTCGGCATCTCCGGCGCGATCGACTTCGCCCTGTTCTACGCCAGCGGTCAGGTGATGGACCGCTTCGGCAGGCTCTGGGCCGCCCTGCCGGCGATGATCCTGATGGGAGCGGGGTTCCTCGCACTCGCGTTCACGCACGACGGCGACCAGGCGGCCATGTGGTTCGCGCTCTTCGCGGCCGTGCTCGGCGTCGGCAACGGGCTCTCGAGCGGCATCCTGCTCACCCTCGGAGCCGATGTCGCGCCGCAGGAGGATCCCGCGCCCTTCCTCGGCTCCTGGCGCACCCTCACCGACGCCGGCGGTGCGGTCGCTCCCCTGCTCGTGTCGGCGCTCGCCGCCGCCGTGTCCCTGTCGGTCGCCACGGGAGCCATGGGCATCGTGGGCCTGATCGGCGCCGCCGCCTTCGCACGGTGGGTGCCGCGCTTCGTGCCCCGCCGGCGCGACTGACGCTGCGCGTCAGCGCAGCACGGTGCGGCTCGTCGCGGTGGCCTCGACGATCCAGCCGTCGGGGACGAACACCGTCAGCACCGGCGGATGCCACTCGGCGGCGACCCGCACGCGGGCCGAGACCCCGTCGGGTGTGGCCGCGTCGACGAGCTGCGCGGTGCCGAGCGCCTCGAGCACCTGCGACGCGTGGGCGCGCACGTCGGCATCCGTCAGAACGGCGCGCGCGCCGCTGCCGTCGTCGTCGTCGACGACCAGGGTGAGTGCGTCCGCCCCGGCGAGGGCCGCGGCATCGGCCGCCGCGGCGGCGCGTTTCTGCGTGAGGTAGAGGCTCGTCGCGTCGACGCACACGGCGACCAATGCCAGAGCGAGGAGCGCGTAGCCGAGAGCGAGGAGGAGGACCGAGCCCTCGTCATCCGATCCCCGAGCGGGTGGGCCGACTCGCGGCGGACGCCTCACGGTGTTCCCGTCCAGAAGCGTGACACCCGGTGCACGGCCGACGCCTCGACCGAGACCCGCGTCGCGCGGTCGAGACCGAGCACCGGCGGGACCAGCGGGAGCGCAACGGACGTGCGGAGCGTCACCCTGACGAGCGCCCCGGGTTCCGGACAGCTCGGCGCACCCGGGTCGCACGTCGCGGACACCGCCAGGGCAGTCGGATCGATCCCGTACTCGGCGACGATCTCGTCGATGACGCGACTCGATCGATCTCGGGCGACGGCCGCGTCCGACGCCGTGGCGACCGTGCGCGCGAGCTGCCGCGCACCCGTCTCGACGCCGAGCGCCTGCTGCTGGATCGTGCCGAGCGCGACGATCAGGTACACGATGGGCACGAGGAGGATCACGGCGACGACCAGAAACTCCAGCGAGGCGGACCCCGCCTCCCCGGCCGTCGGCATCTCAGTCGAAACTCTCGCGCGGCGCATGCGCGGCCACCTCCAGAGACTCCGGAACACCGAGGAAGCCGAGCAACGGCAGCGTCGCCGCCACGCTCACCCGGACGCGCTGGCCGGAGGGTCCCGCGACGACGGCCGCGTCCACACGCGGCTCGAGCCCGCCGCCGAGAGCGACCTCGATCAGGCGGGCGGTCCGCTCGGCGCCGTCCGCGGGCTCGTTGTCGGCGCGGGCTCCGACGTACGCACCGTCGACGGCGGCGTCGTGCAGGACGTTCCGCACGTAGACGACGAGTGCGAGCTGTAACACCCCGAGGGTCAGGAACGTCAGGATCAGCCCCACGAGCACGAACTCCACGGCCGCCGACCCACGATCGTCGTCGAGTGGTCGAGGCATGGTCGGTCAGAGTCCGACGACGCGACCCAGCGCCTGTTCGAAGAGGTCGACCAGCGCCGGCCCCGCGAGGCTCCAGATGGCGACGACCAGCCCGGCGGTCATGAGCGTGACGAGGACCCAGCCGGGTACGTCGCCGCGTTCGTCGTCGAGGATGGTTCGGATGCGTCCGCGAATGAGTTCGACCATGACGACATGCTGTCTGCCGCGGGATTCTCTCGCCCGATTTATCCGGCTCTGCGCATTCTAGGTGGGGGTGAGGGGGTCAAGTCCGCCGGCGATCAGGAGCATGCGGAGCCGGTAGTTGTCGTAGTTGGTGAAGCCGCGGGCGATCCGGCG
>NZ_JBBCVW010000013.1:0-113388 GCF_037146215.1 Microbacterium sp. MMO-56 | reverse complement strand
GGACGAACAGGTTGCTTGGTCGCTACCGATCCTCCGGGCCTCGACCCACCTCACCCCGTCACGCCACGCCCGAGCGCCTCACCCCACCCAGAATGCGCAGAGCCGCTTAAGCGGTCTGAGCAATCAGGTTCGGGGTCGCTAGTGGTCGCCTCAGCATGATCGAGGCGACCATACGCGACCCCGAACGTGCCCCCGGGCGACCATACGCGACCCCGAACCTGGCCGTGAGGCACGTACGGCGGGGGGAGACCCGCGTCACGTCGGTGCCGCGCTCCTCCGCATCCCTCGCGCTCGCCAGTCCCAGGCGCGACGGCTGACGAGTTCGGGGTCTCCCGTGGTCGCCACGTGTGAGTGGAAGCGACCACACGCGACCCCGAACCTGGGGTGCAGTGACCACACGCGACCCCGAACCTGCCCCCGTCAACCACACGCGACCCCGAACTGGGGAGGGGAGCGAAGCCACGACCCGATCCCGCTCCTAGATCAGGGTGCAGCCGTCGCCTCGCGCGGCGCTCCCGCAGCATGCATGGGCAGGTTCGGGGTCGCCTGTGGTCGCCACCTGGGACTGGAAGCGACCACACGCGACCCCGAACCCGCTCGGCGGCGACACCACGCGACCCGAAACCCGGGACGCGACCCCAAACCCGGGACGCGACCCCAAACCCGGAACGCAACCCGGACCCGGGGTCGAGAACCCCGAACCCGCCCCCACCCCGCACGACGAGGATCAGGATGCCGTGGGTGCGGCCACCACCGCCGGTGCGGCCGGTCGCGCCGGAAGCCTCACCTCGAAGACGGTCGATCCGGGCGTGCTCTGCACACCGATGGAGCCCTGATGGGCGGTCACGATGGCCTTCGCGATCGACAGCCCGAGTCCGGTGCCGCCGGTCTGGCGCGCGCGCGAGGCATCCGCTCGGGCGAACCGCTCGAACAGCTCACCGGCGACCGCGGGGTCGATACCGGGCCCGTCGTCCGCGATGCGGACCACGGCGTCGCCCTCGTCGATCGAGACGGTCGCGGTGACCTGCACTCCGGCGGGGGTGTGCACCCGCGCGTTGGTCAGGAGGTTCGCGATCACCTGATGCAGACGCCCGGCATCCCCGGCCACGACGACCGGTTCCTCGGGCACGTCGATCACCCACTCGTGATCGGGGCCGGCGATCTGCGCGTCGGTGACGGCGTCCACGACCACCCGCGACAGGTCCACCGATCCGTACACGAGCTCCTTGCCCTCGTCGAGCCGCGCGAGCAGCAGCAGATCCTCGACGAGGGTGGTCATCCGCAAGGATGCCGCCTGGATGCGCTCCAGGGCTTGCCGGGTCTGCTCCGCACGCGCCGCACGCCGCGAGGCATCCGCGGCATCCTCATCCGCGAGAACGGACCGGATGCCGGCCTCGCCGCCGACGGAAAGCGACCCCGAACCTGCAGCGGACGCGCCCAGCCCGATCGAACCCGAACCCGAATCCGCGCCCGCCGACTCCGCGCCCGCCGGTGCCCGTCCGCCGATCCCCCCGGAGTCGCGCCCGGACGCCGCATCCTGCGCGAGGGACTTCAGCGAGAGCTCCGAGTACCCGCGTATCGCGGCGAGGGGCGTGCGCAGCTCGTGGCTCGCATCGGCGACGAACGCGCGCATCCGCTCCTCGTTGCGCTGGCGTGCGGCGAGCGACTGGTCGACGTGGTCGAGCAGGGTGTTCAGCGCCGCGCCGACGGCGCCGATCTCGTCCGTGGGATCGGCCTCCGCGAGCGGGACGCGCTCGGTGATCGTGACGTCTCCGGATGCGAGGGGCTGCGCGGCGACGCGTGCGGCGGTCTCCGCGACGACGTGCAGCGGACGCAGCGAGCGCCCGATCACGAACGCGATGATGGCGGCGAGCACGAGCAGGCCGCCCGAGGTGAGCAGCGCCACGGTCGTGAGGATCTGGGCGATCTGCGCGGTCTGCTCGGTCGCCGGCAGCCCGAAGATCACGAATCCGTACCCGCGAAGCGACTTCGCCATGACCCGGTACTCGCCGAGGTCGAGGACGGGGAGGGTGGCGTATCCCGTCTTCTGCACACTGTCGACGATCGTGCTGATCTCGTCGGGCGAGAGGGCGACGACGCGGTCGTCATCTCCGACGTACGCCCCGCTCAGCCCGCTGAAGCTCTGGACGATGAGCAGAGCGCCGTCCTGCGGACGATCCGCGAGAAGCGCGGATGCCGTCATCTCGGGCTTGAAGGGGACTTCGGATGCCGCGGCGTTGATCTTGGAGTCGAGGCCCTCCGAGACGATCGAACGCAGCGCCGCCCCGGTCGCGAGCCCCACCGCGATGAGGATGAGCGCGACGAAGGACACGACGGTGACGATGAGCCGGGTCTGCAGGCTCCATCTCCGTCGTGCGCGCGCACCGGCCGGCGCGCCCGGCGCGGCGCTCACTGCGGTGCTTTGATCATGTAGCCGACGCCGCGGACGGTGTGGATGAGCGGCTCGCGTCCCGCGTCGATCTTCTTGCGCAGGTACGAGATGTACAGCTCGACGACGGATGACCGGCCGCCGAAGTCGTAGTTCCACACCCGGTCGAGGATCTGCGCCTTCGACACCACGCGGCGCTGGTTGCGCATGAGGAAGCGCAGCAGCTCGAACTCGGTCGCAGTCAGCTCGATCTCCGTCCCGGCGCGCTCCACCTCGTGCGAGTCCTCGTTGAGACTCAGCTCGCCCACGCGCAGCACCGGATCGGACCCGCCCGCCGTCGCCGTGCCGGCCCGGCGCATCAGGCCGCGCAGGCGTGCCACGACCTCCTCCAGGCTGAAGGGCTTCGTGACGTAGTCGTCGCCGCCCGCGGTGAGTCCGGCGACCCGGTCGGAGACCGAGTCCTTCGCGGTCAGGAACAGGACCGGCACGTCGTTTCCGGCGTGCCGCAGACGCTGCAGCACCGCCATCCCGTCGAGATCGGGCATCATCACGTCGAGGACGAGCGCGTCCGGGTCGAAGTCCCGGGCGACGTTCAGAGCGTCGAAGCCGGATCCCGCCGTGCGCACCTCCCACCCCTCCATGCGCAGCGCCATCGACAGCAGGTCGGTGAGCATCTGCTCATCGTCGACGACGAGGAGGCGCAGGGGAGACCCGTCGGGGCGACGGAGGGCGGGGCTGGCGACGGGAGCGGTCATGTCTCCATTGTCTGGCGTGTGCTGTGAGGGAGCTATGCCGCAGGTTATGTGCTCCCTATGAATCAGCCGATGGGCCTACCGAGCGGGCCGGGGGAGCGGCGGCGGCGCGGCGCGTCGGCGCGCCGGGCATCCATCGGAACGAGGCCTAGGGTGTCAGCATGTCCCAGCCGCATCTCGTCGTCTACGACGGGCACACCGCGCTTCCCACCGACCCCGATCCCGCCACCGCGTTGGCCGCGGCGCGTGCCGTCGGCGGCATGCTGTGGGTGACCCTCGAAGACCCGACCCCCGACGAGGTCGTCCGGCTCGGGACGGTCCTGGGGCTCGAGCCGCTGGGCGTCGCGTCGGTGCTGCGCACCCATCAGCGTTCGAAGCTCACTCGCGTCGGTGACCACCTGTTCGTCGTCGTGCAGCCCGCACAGTACGACGACGCGGCGGAGACGGTCGAGTGCCACGAGGTGGACATCTTCCTGGGCGACGACGTCTTCGTGGTGATCTCGGCCGACGGTGCGGTCGACCTCGAGGCGATGCGGGGGCTGCTCGACCAGCATCCGCATGTTCTGGATCGCGGGCCGTTCGGAGTGCTGTGGGGCGTCTTCGAGTACGTGACGCGGGGGTACCGCGACGTGCTCGACGGCATCGAGCACGACATCGACCAGATCGAGGAGGAGCTCTTCGCCGAGGACGAGGGCGTCTCGCGCCGCATCTTCGCGCTGCAGCGCGAGGTCATCGACCTCGGGCATGCCACATCGTCGCTGCCGGACGTGCTCGCCCGCATCCAGCGGATCGTCGAACGGCGCGAGAAGGTCGAGGATGCCCCGGCCTTCGGCGAGATCGCCGAGCGCGCCCGGTTCGTCGATCAGCGGGTGTCCGGGTTCCGATCGACGCTGGACAACGCGCTGACGATCCACTCGACGCTCGTCGATCAGCGCAGGAACGAGGCGATGCAGCGGATGACGGAGACCAGCATCCAGCAGAACGACCAGGTCAAGAAGATCTCGTCGTGGGCGGCGATCGGGTTCGCCCCGACGCTCGTCGCGGGCATCTACGGCATGAACTTCCAGTACATGCCGGAACTGGCATGGCCCTGGGGATATCCCTTCGCCCTCGGCCTGATGGTCGCCGTGAGCGCCGGGCTGTACGCGGTGTTCAAGTCGAAGGACTGGCTGTAGCCGAGCCCCGGGCGCCGCGTCGAGCCCCGGATGCCACGTCGAGCCCCGGATGCCACGTCGAGCCCCGGATGCCACGTCGAGCCCCGGATGCGGCATCGAGCCCCGGATGCGGCATCGAGACCGCGGGCGTCGTCCTGGGTCTCGACGTGCGGAGGCGGTCTCGTGTGATGTCCACGTCGAGACCGCGCGAGGGCGTCGAGACCATCCGCAGATGTCGAGGCCCAGCGGCAGGGTCGAGACCCCTATGCGGCATCGAGACCGCGGGCGTCGTCCTGGGTCTCGACGCGGGAAGGCGGTCTGGCGGGATGCCCGCGGCGAGACCGCGCGCGGGCTTCGAGACCCGGATGCCCTGTCGAGACCCGGATGCGGCGTCGAGACCGCGGGCGTCGTCCTGGGTCTCGACGTGCGGAGGCGGTCTCGCGTGATGTCCGCGTCGAGACCGCGCGCGGGCGTCGAGACCGGGATGCCACGTTGAGACCGGGACGCCCCGTCGAGACCGGGATGCGGCGTCGAGACCGCTGGCGTCGACATGGGTCTCGATGCACGGAGGCGGTCTCGTGGGATGTCCGCGGTGAGACCGCGCGGGGGTGGCGAGACCGCGCGGGGGCGGCGAGGCCCGACGCGGGGGGGACGGAGGGGCCGGACGCGAGGGCTGAACCCCCGGCATCCGGCCCCTCCGGGCGTCAGTGCGTGTCTTCGGCCTCGACCTCGGTGCGGTCGCCCGACCAGAGCGTGTGGAACGTGCCCGGCTTGTCGATGCGCTTGTAGGTGTGCGCTCCGAAGAAGTCGCGCTGGCCCTGGATGAGAGCCGCGGGAAGGCGCCGGGCGCGCAGCCCGTCGTAGTACGCGAGCGACGAGGAGAAGGCCGGAGCGGGGATGCCCGCGGTCGCGGCGATCCCGACGATGTCGCGCCACGCGTCCTGTGCGCGTCCGAGCGCCTCGACGAAGTACGGCGCCGTGAGCAGCACGGGCAGGTCGGCCTCGGCGGCGTAGGCATCCGCGATCCGGTTGAGGAACTGCGCGCGGATGATGCAGCCGCCGCGCCAGATCCGGCTGATGGCTCCGAGGTCGATGTTCCAGCCGTACTGCGCGGCGCCGGCGCGGATCTCGTCGAAGCCCTGCGAGTAGGCGACGATCTTCGAGGCGTAGAGGGCCAGGCGCACGCGCTCGACGAACGCGTCGGCGTCCTCGACGGTGAACGCGTCCTCCGCCGGTCCCGGCAGCGACCCGGAGACCTCGCGCTGCTCTCGGTGGCTGGAGAGCGACCGGGCGAACGTGGCCTCGGCGATGCCGGAGACGGGGACGCCGAGGTCGAGGGCGGTCTGGACCGTCCAGGCGCCGGTGCCCTTCGCGCCGGCCTCGTCGAGGATGACGTCGACGAGGGGGAGCCCCGTGGTGGCGTCGACCTGGCGCAGCACCTCGGCGGTGATCTCGATGAGGTAGGACTCGAGCTCGCCGCGGTTCCACTCGGCGAAGATGTCGGCGATCTCGGCCGGGGACTTGCCGGTGCCGCGACGGATGAGGTCGTACGCCTCGGCGATGAGCTGCATGTCGGCGTACTCGATGCCGTTGTGCACCATCTTCACGAAGTGACCGGCGCCGTCGTGTCCGACGTGCGTGACGCAGGGCTCGCCCTCGGCGACCGCGGCGATGGAGCGCAGGATCGGGCCGAGGGTCACCCAGGCCTCGTCCGGCCCGCCGGGCATGAGCGAGGGTCCGAGGAGTGCCCCCTCCTCGCCGCCCGAGACGCCCATGCCCACGAAGTTGAAGCCGCGCTCGCGGACGGCCTTCTCGCGGCGGATCGTGTCGGTGAAGAGGGAGTTGCCGCCGTCGATGATGATGTCGCCCGGCTCGAAGACGTCCATCAGGGAGTCGATCACGGCGTCGGTGGGTGCGCCCGCCTTCACCATGATGAGCGCCGTGCGCGGCTTCTGCAGCGACGCCGCGAACTCCTCGTACGAGAACGCGGGGATGAAGCCCGCCTCGGGGTGCTCGGCGACCAGCTCGTCGGTCTTCGACCGCGACCGGTTGTACACCGCCACCGTGTTCCCCTCGCGGCTGGCGAGGTTGCGGGCGAGGTTCGAGCCCATCACCGCCAAGCCGACGACGCCGATGTTGGCCGTGGCGGACGGGCTGGTCTCTGCGGTGGTCACTTCGGGCACGTCGAACTCCTCAGGTCTCGAACGGGATTCATCGTTCAGCGTAGTCCGCCGCGGCACCGGTCGTCGCCGCGTCCGCGGGGGCGCGGCGCTCGGCCGCCAGGCGCCGGGTGACGGAGATGTCGCGGTCGCCGAGCCCGCTGTCGACGATCTCCGCGAAGATGTCGCGGAGGGCGGGGACGAGCGCCGGGAGGACGCCGGTGTCGCGGGCGATGTCGGCGACGTACGCGAGGTCCTTGACCATGTACTTGGCGGCGCCCGAGGGCGAGTCGTCGCCGGCCACGAGCCGCTCCTGCCGGCTGGTCAGGAGCCGCGATCCGGCGTAGCCGCCGCCGAGGAGCGTCCACATCGCGTCGACGTCGAGGCCGGACCGTGCGGCGAGCTCGGTGGCCTCCCCGAGGGCGGTGATGGTCGCGGCGACCACCAGCTGGTTGCACGCCTTCGCCACCTCTCCCGCCCCGAGGGGGCCGAGATGCACGGGCGTGCCGCACGGGGACAGCGCCGCCGCCGCCCGGCGCGCGTCGGCATCCGCGCCGCCGATCATGATGGAGAGGGTGCCCGCTGTCGCACCGTCGACGCCGCCCGACACCGGGCAGTCGACGACGCGGACGCGTCCGTCGGTCTCGGCGCCCAGACGCTCGGCGAGGTCGCGGACACCGGTGGGCGAGGACGTCGATCCGATGAGCAGCAGCAGCTCGCCCTCGGCGGCGAGCAGCCCGTCGGCACCGCCCAGCACCGCGTCGAGCTCGGGCAGATCGGGGAGCATGGCGAGGATCACGTCGCTCTGCCGGGCGAGCTCGCGCGGCGTGTTCGCGACGATGGCTCCGGCGGCGACGAGGTCGGGGCGCGGCGAGCGGGAGAAGATCGACAGGCGACCGTGGGCGGCCAGCAGGTTCCGGGCCATCGGGGCACCCATGGCGCCCAGCCCGATCACGCCGAGGCGGGGCATCTCTTCATCGAGGAGCGGACTCATAGCGGACACCGTAGCGCACATTCATTGGGCCGGACAGTGTCCAGCTGACTGGACGTGGGATACTGTGGCCGAGGGCGCTGCCGCCCGTCTGCTGTCTCGATGGAGGGATCATCCATGTCGGAGAACACCCCCGCCCTGCGCGTCGTCGCCGCCGTTCCCCTGCGCGACGAGCTCTGCCGCCTGATCGAAAGGCTCGAGCCGCGCGTACAGGTCGTGAACGACCCGGACCTGCTGCCTCCGATGCGGGGTCCGGCGGACTGGTCGGGGGACCCGTCCTACCAGCGCACCACGGCCCAGCAGCGCGCCTTCGACGAGCTCGTCGACTCCGCGGATGCGCTGTTCGGGATCCCCGACGTCGATCCCGCCGCGCTGGCGCGCACGGCGGAGGCCAACCCGGGCCTGCGCTGGGTGATGACCACCGCGGCCGGCGGAGGGGCCCAGGTGCGCGCCGCGGGGCTGGATGCCGCGGCGCTGGAGCGAATCGTGTTCACGACGAGCGCCGGGGTACACGGCGGGCCGCTCGCCGAGTTCGCCGTCTTCGGCGTGATGGCCGGCGCGAAGGGACTGCCGCGTCTGCGCGCGGATCAGGATGCCCGGGAGTGGCCGGACCGCTGGGAGATGCGCCAGCTCGACGAGATGACCGTGCTCGTCGTGGGTCTCGGCGGCATCGGGGCGGAGTGCGCGCGGCGCTTCCACGCCCTCGGTGCGACGGTCTGGGGGACGACGCGCTCGGGCGCCCCCGTCGACGACGTCGACGTGCTCGTGCCGCTCGACCGGCTCGAGAGTGCGATGGCGGAGGTGGATGCCCTGGTCATCACCCTGCCCGGCACGGATCAGACCCACCACCTCATCGACGCGCGAGTCCTCGCCGCGGCCCGTCCGGGTCTCATCGTGGCGAGCGTCGGCCGCGGCACCGTGATCGACGAGAGCGCTCTGCTCGCCGCTCTGGACGACGGCACGGTCGCCTTCGCGGCGCTCGACGTCTTCGAGGTCGAGCCGCTGCCGCAGGACTCGCCCCTGTGGGCGCATCCGCGCGTGCTCGTCAGTCCGCACACGGCGGCGCTGAGCTCGCGCGAGGAGGAGCGCATCGCCCGACGCTTCGCCGCGGATGCGACGCGGCTGCTCGACGGCGAGCCGATGCGCGCCGTTGTCGATACGGTCGAGTTCTACTGATTCCACGCACCGCCCGTACGGGCGGGAGGGGGAGGGCATGACCGACGACATCGACGACCGCACCGGGCGCGATCCGGCTCCCGCCGTCACCCGCGGCATCCGCCTGCTGGGCCTGCTCGCCGACGCGCGGCGTCCGCTGAACCTCACGGAGCTCGCCGCCGGGCTCGGTCTCGCGAAGTCCTCCACGGCCAATCTGTGCCTCGCGCTGGAGGCGGCCCGCATGATCGAGCGGACGGCGCAGGGATACCGGCTCGGGCTGCGGGCCGCCGAGCTGGGCGGCGCCTTCGCCGCGCAGTTCAACCAGGTCCGCGAGTTCTACGCGGTGTGCGACTCCTCATCCGTGCTGGCGCCCGAGCTCGTCCAGGTCGCGATCCTCGACGGCGCCGACGCCCTCTACATCGCCCGTCACGAGGGATCGCGGTCGCTGCGGATCGGCACGCCGCTCGGCTCGCGCCTGCCGGCGGCGCTGTCGGCGACCGGTCGCGCGATGCTGTCCACGTTCTCGGATGCGGAGGTCACCGCGCTCCTCGGGCCGGGTGCGGTGTTCCCCGCCGCGACCGAGAACTCCACCCGCGACCTCGCCGGGCTCCTCGGCCGCCTCTCCGAGGCGCGGGCGCGCGGCTGGGCGCTGGATGCGGAGGAGTCGTTCCCGGGGATCGTGGGCGTCGCGGTGCCGCTCGAGGGCTGGGCGCCGGGGGATCCGCAGTTGGGCATCGGCGTCGGGATCCCGGTGGGGGAGGCGAGCGAGGAGCGGATCGCCGCCGTCGCGGCCGCACTGGGCGACGCCGCGCGGCAGCTGACGAACCCGTTCAGCGCCGCGGTACGCCAGGGTTAAGCCTCCTTCGTCCCGACGCTCGTTCAATGGGTTGTACTCGGGCCAACAGGTTGGTACGGTGATCTCACGCAGAACACCCGCGCCGATCGAAGGAGATGGCCGTGTCCGAGACCCGTTCCCCCGAGGTCACCGCCCTGGCGGATGACCCCGAGTACGCCGCGAACCTGCGCCGAGCCACGCTCGCCTCGAGCATCGGCAGCGCCCTGGAGTACTTCGACTTCGCGCTGTACGGGCTCTCGACCGCTCTGATCTTCAACGTGCTGTTCTTCTCGCAGGAGGACCCCGCGATGGCGACGGTCGCGGCCTTCGCGACGTTCGGCGTCGGCTTCGTCGCCCGGCCGTTCGGCGGCCTGTTCTTCGGCACCCTCGGCGACCGGCTCGGGCGCAAGTGGGTGCTCGTGATCACCATCCTGCTGATGGGCGGGGCATCCACCGCGATCGGCCTCCTCCCGACCTACGAGCAGATCGGGCTGTGGGCGCCCGCGCTCCTCGTGCTCATGCGACTGCTGCAGGGGTTCGGCGCCGGCGCCGAACAGGCCGGTGCCACCGTGCTCATGGCCGAGTACGCCCCGGTGAAGCGGCGCGGCTTCTTCTCGGCGCTGCCGTTCATCGGCATCCAGGCCGGGACGCTCCTGGCGGCCGTCGTGTTCGCGCTCATCTCCCTCCTCCCCGAGGAGCAGCTGCTCTCGTGGGGCTGGCGCGTGCCCTTCCTCGCCTCGTTCCTGCTGATCATCGTCGCGCTGTTCATCCGGATGCGGCTTCGCGAGACCCCGACCTTCATCGAGCTGGAGAAGCACGAGCAGATCGCCGAGCGCCCGATCCGCGAGATCTTCACGCGCGGTCTTCCGACGGTGATCGTCGGCATCGGGCTGCGCATGGCGGAGAACGGCGGCTCCTACATGTTCAGCACGCTCGCCCTGACGTTCTTCGTCGCCACCATGGGCGGCACGGCCGACCGGGGCCTGCTCACGTGGGGCGTGACCCTCGGATCGCTCATCGGCATCTTCTCGGTCCCCCTCGCCGGCGCCCTCTCCGACCGCTTCGGACGGCGCACCGTCTACCGCGCCGGCGCCGTCTTCATGCTCCTGTACACCTTCCCCGCGTGGTGGATGCTGACCCTCGGGAGCTATCCGCTCGCGATCGCCGTCATCGCCGTGGGCATCGGCGTCGCGGTCAACACGATGCTCGGCGCCCAGTGCGCGATGCTGCCCGAGCTGTTCGGCAACCGCCACCGGTACCTGGGCGTCGCCATGGCGCGGGAGATCTCCGCCGTCCTGGCCGGGGGAGCGGCCGGTGTGCTCGGCGCGTACCTCATCGCGGTGAGCGGGGGCAACTGGGTGCTGCTCGCGATCTACATGACCGTGCTCGCACTCATCACGACCGCCTCGACCTTCCTCGTCCCCGAGACGCTGCGGCGCGACCTCACGCGCACGGACGACGCCGTCAAGGTGTCGCGGGAGGAGGCGGGGCCCGGCGTCTCGTCGACCACCGTCACGATCCGCACCGTGGAGTGGTGAGCGTGCTCGTCGGGCGAGCACGCACCGCCGACGGCGTGCGCGACGTGCGCTGGAGCGCGGACGGTCCCGTGCCGATCGAGTCGCCTCTCGCGGCGTTCGCGGCGGGGCGCGCGGCGCAGGACGTCGGGGACCCGATCCCGGGTGCGGTCCTCGTCGCGCCCGTCGCGCCGACCCTGCTGATCGGGATCGCGCAGAACGGGCCGGGGCACGCGTCGCCGGTCCAGGCGTGGCTGAAGAGCCCTCGCACGATCGTGCCGAGCGGGACGGCCGTGCGGCTTCGGCGGGATGCCGGGACACCCGTCGCCGAGGGCGAGATCGCGGTGGTCCTCGGGCGCGATGCGCGCGACCTGACGGCGGAGAACGCGCACGAGTACGTGTGGGGCGTGACCGCGGTGAACGATCTGTCGAGTCCTGACCGCAACGACGCCGACCCGCGCAACTTCGAATCGAAGTCGGGTGCGGGCTACACCCCCCTCGGCCCATGGATCGACACCGAGGCGGACATCGGGACGGTCCCCCTCGCGCTGAGGATCGACGGTCGGCTGCGGGGCGAGACGACCGCGGCGGCCCTCCCTGTCGCGATCGCGGAGTGCCTCGCCTACCTCGCCGGCTGGACGCCGCTCGGGCCCGGCGACGTCGTGATGACGGGCGCGCCCTTCACGCACGTGCCGATCGAGCCCGGCCAGCGCGTCGAGGTGGCGGTGGGTGCGGTGCGTCTGATCACGCCGACGCTGTAGCCGCGCGCCGACTCACGTCGGCTCGACCTCCCGCGCCACCAGGACCAGGTGCTCGCGGGCCGCGTGCTCGGCCGCCTCCGCATCGCCGCGGAAGATCGCCTGAGCCGTGCGGACGTGGGCCTCGAGGGTTCCCACGCGCGGCATGCTCGGGGTGAGCCCCCGCATCGATCGGCCGCGGAGGACTTCGGCGATGGGCTCGGTCAGCTGCGCGAAGAGGGTGTTCCCGCTCGATTCCAGCAGGAGCGAGTGATAGCTGATGTCGGCGGCGAGATACTCGGCTCCGGCGCCCTGGCCTCGTCCGCCGAGGGTGCTCAGCTCGTCCGCCCAGCGCACCAGCTCGGCGCGCTGGGCGTTGGTGGCGCGCAGCGCGGCGAGCCGGGCGGCGAGCGGCTCCACCGCCGTGCGCAGCTGAGTGAGCTCCAGAAGCGTCTCACCGCGGTAGGGACCGTCCAGCATCCATTCGATGACGGTGACGTCGAGGTTGTCCCACTCCGACCGCGGCAGGACGACGAGACCCACCCGCCGGCGGGACGCGATGAGGCCGTGCGCCTCCAGGACGCGCGCCGACTCGCGCGCGACGGTCCGCGACACCTGGAACTCGGCCTCGACCTCGGCGAGCGTCAGCACGTCGCCCACCGCGAGGGTGCCGCTCGTGATGCGCCGGCCCAGCGCATCGACGACGGGTGTGTGGGAGACCGGCGCGGGGGCCGCTGTGCGCGTTGTCACGATGCCCATCCTGTCACCCGGCGATCCATCGCGGCGAGAAAAGTCATCCCAAAGGCTTGCAAAGGTGTTACCTTTTGTGCGACGCTGATGCCGGTCACGATGATGTGGCATCCCATCGAAGGAGATGAACTGTGGTGACGGCGAACACCGGAGCGGAGATCCCTCTGCTCGAGGTCGACGGCTTGACCAAGTCGTTCTACGCGACCAAAGCGGTATCAGACGCATCGTTCTCGGTGCGGTCCGGCGAGATCGTCGCCCTGCTCGGCGAGAACGGTGCCGGGAAGTCGACGGTCATCAAGATGCTCGCGGGCGTCTACCGCCCCGACGGCGGCACGATCCGCCTCCTCGGTGCAGAGCTGGACGGCACCACGCGCAAGCAGGTGTCGTTCGTCCACCAGAACCTCGGCCTGATCGAGTGGATGACCGTCGCAGAGAACATCGCGCTCACGCTGGGATACCCCCGGACCGGGCTGGGTCTGCTGAGCCGCACCCGGATGAACGCGCGGGCCGCCGAGGTCCTCGCGAGCGTCGGCGGAGGCATCGACCCCACGACGAGGATCTTCGATCTGCCGCGCGCGGAGCGGAGTCTCCTCGCCATCGCGCGAGGACTGGTGAGCAAGCCCAAGCTGCTGATCCTGGACGAGCCCACCGCGTCGCTGCCGGCCAAGGACGTCGAGCGTCTCTTCGACGTGCTGCGCACGCTGCGCGACTCGGGCGTGGGGATGATCTACGTCTCGCACCGGCTCGACGAGATCTACCAGATCAGCCAGCGCGCCGTCGTGATGCGCAACGGCCGGGTCGTCGCCGAGACCCGCGTCGCCGACCTGCCCCCGGACACCCTCGTCGAACTCATCGTCGGCCACGGCACGAAGCCGCCCCGGATCGGCGCCGCGGGGGAACGCGAACGACTCACCCTGCGCGGTGTGCGCGTCGGCGACACCGGCCCCATCGACCTGTCGGTGCGCGAGGGCGAGATCCTCGCCCTCTGCGGCCTGCGCGGCGCCGGGCATGAGCCGATCGGGCGCGCCGTCGCGGGTGCGCTGCCCACGACGGGCGGAGCCATGACCCTCGACGGCGCGACGTACGCCCCCCGGGACCCCGGGCATGCGATCGCCCAGGGCGTCGCGTTCGCGACGTCCAACCGCGAGTCCGAGTCGGTCGCTGCGGGCCTCTCGGTGCGGGAGAACCTCTTCCTGAACCCCCGGGTCTGGGGGCGTCGCGCCTGGCAGGCCCGACGCGCCCGCGGAGAGGGGGAGCAGGCGGCGGCCGTGCTCGCGCCGTACCAGATCCGTCCGGCCGATCCCGAGCTGCCGCTGGACACCTTCTCCGGCGGCAACCAGCAGAAGGTCGTGCTCGCCCGCTGCTTCGGCAGCGCGCGATCCGTCGTCGTGCTGGAGGAGCCGACCATGGGCGTCGATGTGGGGGCGAAGGCCGAGATCTACGACCTCCTCGGGACGGTCGCGGGCGCCGGCACGAGCGCCGTGGTCGTCTCGACGGACATGGAAGAAGTCGCCAAGATCGCCCACCGCGCGATCGTCTTCGGCCGGGGGCGCGTCGTCGCGGAGCTGTCCGGCGACGACGTCACGATCGGAAACCTCATCGCCGCCGCCTCCGACCTCGGAGCCGTCGGCCACGACGCACGGACTGGAGTGGACGCCGCATGACCATGAACACCTCGCTCACGTCGACATCGTTGGAGCCCGGTCCCGGATCGAGCTTCTTCGCGCGACTGACGAGCAACTACGGCATGGTGCTGCTCACCATCGCCCTCTTCGTCCTGTTCGCGCTGCTGCGCCCGGACACGTTCGCCTCGCTGCTGAACTTCCAGCTCCTCGCCTCCAGCAAGTCGGTCCTGCTGATCCTCGCGCTCGCCGTGACGATCCCGATGGTGGCCGGGAAGATCGACCTGTCGATCGGGTACGGCGTGGGCCTGTGGCAGGTGATGGCCCTCTCGTGGCAGATCGAGGGGCTCGACTATCGCCTCGTCATCCTCCTCGTGCTCGTCGGCGGGGGCGTGATCGGTCTGCTGAACGCGCTGCTGATCGAACTGGCACAGGTGGACGCGTTCATCGCGACCCTCGCCACGGGGCAGGTGATCTTCGCGATCACCTACTGGTACACCGGCGGACGCCAGGTCACCGACTCGGCGGGGGCGCGTGCAGCGGCCTTCGACGAGCTGACGCGATGGTCGCTGGGCCCCATCCCCGGCCCGTTCGTGATCGCCCTCCTGATCGGCGTCGTCGTCTGGCTGGTGCTGGACTACCTGCCGGTCGGACGCTATCTCTACGCGGTCGGCGCGAACCCCGGCGCGGCACGCCTGTCCGGGATCCCGCGTCGCAAGTACGTGGTCGGCGCGATGGTCGCGTCGGGGATGCTCACGGGTGTGGCGGGCATCCTGCTCGCCTCGCGGCAGGCCGGCGTCGCGCAGGCGAACATCGGCCCGGAGTACCTGCTGCCGGCCCTCGCGGCCGCGTTCCTCGGCTCGACGACCATCCGGCCCGGCCGCGTCAACGGTCTGGGGACGATCCTCGGCGTCGCGATCGCGACGATCGGCATCTCGGGCCTGCAGCAGGTGTTCCCGGGCCAGTTCTACCTCGAGCCGCTCTTCAACGGGCTGACCCTCGTCGCCGCGATCACGATCGCGTCCCTCGCCACGCGTCGCCGCGTGTCCCGAGCCGATGCGCCCGTGGCCGCCGCGACGCCCGCCCCGCCGTCGCACATCGGGCCCGATCGGAGCCTGACCGACGAGGCGGTCGCCGACGACGCCGTCGCCCCGCCCGACGCGGATCTGCCCAGCAGGCGCTCGGCGGCATCCGACCACACCTCCTGACACCGACACCATCCCGCACGCAGTACCGACACCGCACGCTCCACCGAAAGGATCACCCGTGAATCGACAGCACCGACGCCGTCTCACCCTGGCCGCGTTCGCCGCCCCTCTCGTGCTCGCCCTCGGCCTCACCGCCTGCTCCAGCGTCAGCGTCGGCGCCGGAAGCGCGGCGAGCGGGTCGGCCACGCCCTCGACCGGACCCGACTTCTCCTCGATCCTCCCCACGGGCGACGCCCTGGAGTTCTCGAAGAAGCTCGTCGAGACCAGCCTGTCCGCCTCGGACGGGTTCACCCCGCCCAGCACCGGCCCGACCGCGCAGGAGCCCGGTGCGCACGTCGCCTACGTGGGCAGCGACCTCACCAACGGCGGCATCAACACGGTCGCCGAAGGCGTGCAGGAGGCAGCGACCGCGATCGGGTGGACCGTCGACTCCTACGACGGCAAGGCGACCGCCCAGGGCCGTTCGGACGCCCTCAGCCAGGCGATCGCGGCCGCACCGGCGGCCATCATCCTCGGCGGATTCGACCCGACGGAGCAGGCCAGCACGATCGCGCAGGCGACGCAGGCCGGGATCCCCGTGGTGGGCTGGCACGCGGGCACGCAGACCGGCGGAGGCAACGGCCTGTTCACCAACGTGACGACCGACCCGCTGAAGGTGTCGCAGCTCGCCGCCGCCTACGCGGTCGCGCAGGCCGACGGGAAGGCGGGCGTCGCGATCTTCACCGACGGCCAGTACGAGATCGCACGCCTGAAGGCGGACGCGATGAAGGCCTACGTCGAGAGCTGCAGCGGCTGCACCGTGCTGTCCTACCAGGACTCGCCGATCGCCGAGGCCGATCAGCGGATGCCCGGAATCATCTCCAACCTCCTGCAGAGCGACGGCGACAAGCTCACCTCGCTCCTCGCGATCAACGGCAACTACTTCGGCGGGGCGCAGCAGGCCCTCCGGGCGGCGGGCAAGGACCCGGCCGGTCCGCCGATCTCGATCGCTGCGGGCGACGGTGACGCCGCCGAGTTCCAGCGGATCCGCAACGTCGACTACCAGGCGGCCACCGTGGCGGAGCCGCTGCTGCTCCAGGGGTGGCAGCTCGTCGACGAGGTGAACCGTGCCCTCGCCAAGCAGCAGCCCTCCGGGTTCGTCGCCGCTCCGGCGCTCGTGACGAAGGCCAACGCGCCGACCGGCGACGTGTTCGATCCGGCCAGCGGGTACCGCGACGTGTACGAGAAGGTCTGGGGCAAGTAACCACGACGGCGGGCGGGGAGGGCCCACCTCCCCACCCGCCTCCCGGAGACGTCGCACTCGGCGTCCCACCCGTACGAAAGGCAGAGGAATGATCACCGACGAGCACCGCGGCGAGACCGCACCGCTCTCCGCCGAGGCGTTCGACGACCTCTATCGGGGCATCCGTCGCTGGGGCGCCTGGGAGGACGCCGACCGTGGCGCCTACAACCTGCTGACCCCGGCGCACACGGCTCGGGCCGCGCGCCTGGCCACGGCGGGGGAGGTCGTGCCGATGGCGCTGCCCTGGGCGACCGAGCCGGACGTCGACAACCCGCGGCCGGCCCTGCACCACATGACCGACCTGGGCGACCGCGAGGCGCCGGAGCCCTCCACCAACAAGGACTTCATCGGGATCGACTACCACGGCAAGTCCTCGACGCATCTCGACGCGCTCGCGCACATCGCCTACCGCGGCGAGCTGTTCGACGGCCGGGAGAGCCGTTCGGTCGTCGGGGCTACGGGCGCGCGCTTCGGGGCCGTGTCGGCCCTCGGCCCGTTCGTGGGCCGTGGGGTGCTGCTGGATCTGCCGGTCGTCGCCGGACGGTCCTGGCTCGAGCCGGGGGAGGCGGTGTACGCGGACGACCTCCTCGAGGCGGAGCGCGTGCTCGGCGTCGAGATGGGCGAGGCCGACGCCGTGCTGGTGCGCACCGGTCACAAGGCGCGGCGTACGGACCTGGGGGCGTGGGACCCGTCCGACCTGTCTGCCGGGCTGCATGCGACGGCGATGCCGGTGCTGGCCGATCGCGGCATCTCGCTGCTCGGATCGGACGGCGACAGCGACGTGCGCCCGTCGCCGGTGCCGGGCGTGCACTCGCCGGTGCACATCCTCGCCCTCACGGCGCTCGGCATCCCGCTTCTGGACAACCTGGATCTGGAGGCGGTGTCGCAGGCGGCCGCGCGGCACGGTCGATACGAGTTCCTCTTCGCCGTGCTGCCGCTCAACGTGCCGGGCGGAACCGGATCGCCCGTGACCCCGACGGCGGTGTTCTGATGGCGGCGACGGATTCCTCGCGCCCCGTCGGCGTGAGCCGCGACTTCCTCGGCCCCGACGGCACGAACGTCTGGGGGGACATCGGACTCGGCGCCCTCGACGACGCCGGCGTCGCCTGGGAGTACCTGCCCGAGACGGTCGACGTCCTCCGCCCCGAGGACGTCGACGGACGCCCCGGTCTGATCTTCGCCGCGCCCGCGGTCGACGCCTCGACCTTCGACGGCGTGGCCCGTCCGCCCGCCGTGCTCGCGCGGTTCGGTGTCGGCTACGACGCGGTGGATCTCGCAGCGTGCACCGCGGCCGGCGTCGCGGTGACGATCACCCCCGACGGGGCCCGTCGCCCCGTCGCCACCGCGGCGCTCACCATGCTGCTCGCGACGCTTCTGAACGTCGGCATCAAGGACCGCCTGGTGCGCGAGGACAGGTGGGACGAACGAACGGAGTGGATGGGGCGCGGCCTGACCGGAACGACCGTCGGGATCGTCGGCTTCGGCAGCACGGGCACCGACCTGGCGCGGCTGCTCGCCCCCTTCGAGGTCGAACTGCTCGCCTACGATCCGTATGCGCCGCCCACGCGGGCCGCGGAGTTCGGCGCCGAGCTCGTCGGCATCGGCGAGCTCGCGCGCCGCGCCGACGCCGTCGTCGTGATGGCCGTCCTCACGCCGGAGACCCACCACCTGCTCGACCGCGCGTTCTTCGCCGCGATGAAGCCGACCGCGACGGTCGTCAACGTGGCGCGCGGGCCCATCGTCGACGAACAGGCGCTGATCGACGCGCTGCGCAGCGGTGCGATCCGCGCGGCCGGCCTCGACGTGTTCGAGGGGGAGCCGCTGGAGGCGGGGAGCCCGCTGCGCGGGATGGACAACGTCCTGCTCGCTCCGCACTGCATCGGCTGGACGGACGAGATGTCGCGCGGCAACGGCGGCAGCGCCGTGCGCGCGATCCTCGACGCGCGCGACGGCCGGGTCCCGTCCTTCGTGGTCAATCGGGACGTGCTCGACAGTCCGGCATGGGCGGAGCGGAAGGGTGGAGAACGATGAGCACGGAACCCTCCCGCACCTTCGACCTCTCGGGTAGGCTCGCGCTCGTCACGGGGTCGTCGCGCGGACTGGGTCAGAGCCTCGCCGTCGGTCTGGCCGACGCCGGCGCACGGCTGATCGTCCACGGCCGCGACGAGTCCGCCGTGCGCCGCAGCGTCGAGCTGATCGAGGAGCGCACCGGGGTGCGCCCCGAGACCGCGCTGTTCGACGTGACCGATGCCGCCGCCGTGGAGGATGCCGTCGGCGACCTCGTCTCGCGTGTCGGCGTGCCCGATGTGCTGGTCAACAACGCGGGCATCCAGCGCCGCGCGCCGTTCGCGGAGTTCGCGGTCTCGGACTGGGACGACATCATCGCGACGAACCTGTCGAGTGCGTTCTACGTCTCGCGCTTCGTGGCGCCGGGCATGATCGACCGCGGCTCGGGGAAGATCATCAACATCGCCTCGGTCCAGTCCGCGCTCGCCCGACGCACGATCGCGCCCTACTCGGCGAGCAAGGGCGGCATCGCCCAGCTGACACGCGGGATGGCTGCGGATCTGGCGCGGCACGGCATCCAGGTCAATACGCTGTCACCGGGATACTTCGCGACCGAGATGAACGCGGCGCTCGTGGCCGACCCGGACTTCACGGCCTGGGTGCAGGAGCGCACGCCGGCCGGCCGCTGGGGGCGCGTGGAGGAGCTGCGCGGTCCGCTGGTCTTCCTGGCGTCGGCGGCGAGTGATTTCGTGAGCGGGCAGAACCTGTTCGTCGACGGCGGCATGACCGCGGTCGTGTGACGTGCCGGATCAGGCGACCGAGAGAAGGAGGAGGCGGATGGACGCCGTCGTCATCGCAGGCAAGCTCGACCTGAGCGTGCAGGAGCGCCCGGTGCCCGAGCCCGGCGAGGGGCAGGTGCGCGTGCGGGTCGGCTACGTCGGCATCTGCGGGTCCGATCTGCACTACTACTTCGAGGGCGCCAACGGAGCGTTCGTCGTGGCGGAGCCCCTCGTGCCCGGGCACGAGCTGTCCGGCTGGATCGACGTCGACCCGTCGGGCCGCGTCGCCCCCGGCACCCCGGTCACCGTGCACCCCGCGCGCTTCGGGGATCGGATGGCGGAGCTCCCCGACGCGCCGCACCTTTGGCCCGGCGGGTCCTACCTCGGCAGCGCGTCGACGACGCCGCACACGCAGGGTGCCATGAGCGACCTGCTCGTCGTCGACGCGGGCATGATCCGCACGCTTCCGGAGGGCCTGCCCGTGCGTCGCGCGGTGCTGGCGGAGCCCCTGGCCGTCGCCCTCCACGGGGCCGGTCGCGCCGGTGCGCTCGAGGGGGCGCGCGTGCTCGTGTGCGGCGCGGGCCCGATCGGACTGCTCGCCCTCGTCGCCGCGCAGGCTCGAGGAGCCGCCTCGGTGACGGTGACGGACCTCCTGCCCGAGCCTCTCGGGCGCGCCCGCGAACTCGGGGCGGACGAGGTGCTGCGCATCGGCGAGGACGACGTCCCCACGGAGGGCTTCGACGTCGTGCTGGAGTGCTCCGGGGCGGGCCCGGCCGTGACGGCCGCGGTCGCGGCGGTGCGCCGGCGCGGCACGGTCGTGCAGATCGGCATGCTGCCCAACGAGCCGCGACCGATCAACCTCGCCCCGCTGGTCGCGAAGGAGGCGACCCTCGTGGGCGCCTTCCGCTTCCTCGATGAGATGGACGAGGCCCTCGCGCTGCTGCTCGCCCGCCCCGACGTCGAGCGCGTGATCACCCACGAGTTCGCACCGGCGGACTCGGTCGCGGCGTTCGAGACCGCGCGGCGGTCGTCGGACAGCGGCAAAGTCGTCGTCACGCTGTCCGCTGCGCGCGAGGCCGGACACGGGGGAGCGGGTGCCGACGCTCGCCCCACGCCGCGCGTCGTCGTCATGGGTCCGAGCGGATCCGGCAAGACCGCGGTGGGCGCGGCCCTCGCGGTCGACCTCGGAGTCCGCTTCGTCGACGCCGACGACCTGCATCCCGCCGCCAACGTGGCGAAGATGGAGTCCGGCGTCCCGCTCGACGACGACGATCGCCTCCCGTGGCTCGACACGGTCGGGGCCGCCCTCGCCGACGCTCCGGGGCTCGTGATGGCCTGCTCCGCGCTCGCCCGCCGGTACCGCGACCGGATCCGCGCCGCCGCGCCCGACGTGCGCTTCGTCGAGCTGCGGGTCTCCCGCGAGGAGCTCGACCGGCGGATGCGCACCCGGCAGCATTTCATGCCGGCGGCGCTGCTCGACTCGCAGCTCGCGACCCTCGAACACCTCGAGGACGACGAGCCGGGAGTCGTCGTGGACAATGACGGCGGCATCGTCGAGGTGGCCGGTCGCGCACGCGTCGCCCTCGACGAGGCCGCGCGCGCCGAGAACCGCGCAACGCCCGGCGACGCCTGAGCGGGGCGTCCGCGGCACGGTAGCATCGACCCCGCCGCGGTGTGCGGAACGGGGTGCGCGGAGGGAGCGGCTGGTGGCGCGAGTCGTCGTCATGGGATCGGCGGGGACGTCGACCTCGATCATCGGCGCCGCCGTGGCCGCGAGGCTGCGTGCGCCGTACGTCGACGGCGCCGACCTGTGGCCGCGGCCCCGTCGCGGGGGCCTCCGCCGGGCACGGACGGCCCCGCAGCCGGCCCGCTCCGACCATGAGCTCTGGTTCGACGCGCTCTGCCGTGCTCTGACGCAGGGCGCCGTCGTGACCACCGCGGCGTTGACGCGCTCGGGCCGCGACAGCGTGCGTCACGCGGTACCGGAGACGCTGTTCGTCGAGATCGTCCCCGACGCCGGGGCCGACGGGGCCCGAGAGCCCCTCACGCAGGACGAACGCGGCGTGCGCGTCGCGGACGACGTGGATCTGCCCGCCGTGGTCGATCGCATCGTGGATCTCCTCGGCGCGGGCTGAGGACAGACTCCCTGCCCTGCGGCTGAGGGGAGGCCGACGTGCGACGCGTCAGCGCTTGCGGTACTCCGAGCGACCCATGGCGTACATCGCGCCCACGGCTCCGAGGGTCGCGCAGACCGACATCGCGCCGATGATCCACATCAGCGCGTGCGACATCCAGCCGTAGTCCATGGGGATCCTCCTCGGTGGGTGCGGGTGACGTCTTCATCGTAGCGGGGTCACTGGTAGACTCGGTGCGTACTTCGGCGAGGGATGCCGCGTGCCGGCACCGCCGGTTCCGTCCATCCGTGATCGACGCGGTGTGGCAGGGCCTGTTCCCGGAGGAGTCCGGAGGGCGGGATCTCCTCACGTGCGAGCGTTCGAGTCGAGCCCCAGACCCCACCGGATCCGCTGCCGCGGATCCCGTCCTGCAAGGAGAAGACATGACCACCGAGACCGACACCAAGGTCGTCGCAGAACTGCGCGAGAACTTCGGCAAGGGCTACGCGCGTCGTCTGCGCGCCGCCGGCCAGATCCCCGCCGTCATCTACGGGCACGGCACCGACCCCGTCCACGTCGCGCTGCCCGGCCACCAGGTCGCGCTGCTCATCCGGCGTGCGAACGCCGTCCTCGAGCTCGAGGTCGGCGGCAAGGAGCAGCTCACGCTCGTCAAGGACGTCCAGAAGGACCCGGTGCGCCAGATCATCGAGCACATCGACCTGCTCGTGGTGAAGAAGGGCGAGAAGATCCAGGTCGACGTGCCCGTCGTCATCCTGGGCGAGCCCTTCGCCGGCACCATCGCCAACCTCGACAACGCGACCGTGTCGCTCGAGGTCGAGGCCACGCACATCCCGGAGACCATCGAGGTCGACGTCGAGGGCCTCGAGGACGGCACGCACATCACGGCCGCCGACCTCGTCCTGCCCAAGGGCGCGGCGCTGGTCACCGACGCGGAGACCCTCGTCGTCGCGATCTCCGTGCCGGCCGCGACGATCGCCGAGGCCGACGAGATCGAGGCGGCCGACGAGGCCGTCGCCGAGGAGCAGTCCGAAGAGGCCGCCGAGTAAGCACACCGCGTCCGAAGCCCGCCACCACCGACACGGGTGTGGCGGGCTTCGCCGTAGAGGGGGAGAGCATGGCGCAGACCTGGCTCGTCGTCGGCCTCGGGAACCCGGGCCCGCGCTACGAGAACACGCGGCACAACGTCGGTCAGATGGTGGTCGCGGAGCTCGCCGCGCGCCGATCCGAGACCCTGCGCGCGCACAAGGCGAACGCCCGCGTCGCCGAGAGCTGGCTGCGTCCGGGCGGCCCGAAGCTCGTGCTGGCGACACCGAACTCGTACATGAACGTGTCGGGCGGGCCCGTGTCGCAGCTCGCGCGTTTCTACGACGTCCCGGCCGAGCGCGTCGTGCTCGTGCACGACGAGCTCGACATCCCGTTCGACACCATCAAGCTCAAGGTCGGCGGCGGCCACGGGGGCCACAACGGCATCCGCGACGTCGCCAAGGCCCTCGGAACCCCCGACTTCCCGCGCGTGCGGGTGGGCATCGGCCGTCCTCCCGGCAGGCAGGATCCCGCGGACTGGGTGCTCGACCCCTTCGCCTCGACCGAGCGCACGCAGCTGCCGATCCTCCTCGGCGACGCGGCGGACGCCGTCGAGCAGCTCATCGATCAGGGGTTGCTCGCCGCGCAGCAGACCCACCACGCGCCCCGCGCCTGAGGGCGTCCGGCGCGCGTCGGGGGAACCCGCGCGTCAGGCTCCGCTCGCCCCGGCGCCGATGCCGGTGAGCACGCAGATGCCGACCACGACCGTGAAGACGAACGGACCGACCGCGGCGATGACCACCGCGGCGATCCCCTGCGCGCGCCCGCGGCGGGTCGCGATGGCCGCGATGCCGGTGACGAGGGCCGCAAGCCCCAGCCCGGTGCCGATCCAGTAGCCGATCTCGGCCCACAGCACGAGGCCGCGGACGGGGCTGAGCAGGCTCAGCAGCTGCTGCTCGGACAGGTCCTCGAGGCCCGAGGGCGAGATGCCGATCGCGTGCCGCATCGCCCCCTCGGCCGCGGCGAACCCGGTCGCTCCGCTCAGGACGATCGAGATCGTCACCGCGGCGAGTGCCAGCGACAGCGCCAGGATGCCCAGCATCGCCGGTCGCGTCGCGGCGTCCGCCGGTGCGCCCGGAACGCCCGACCGTGACGGCGTGGCGGTGCCGGTCGGAAGCGGCGCGGAGGACGGCTGGGTGGGCTGCGGCGCGGGCTGCGCGTACGGCGGCAGGGGCCGGGTGGGCTGTGCGAACGGCGGCGCGGGCTCTGCGGGTTGCGTGTACGGCGGGGCGGGCTGCGCGTACGGCGGCGCAGGCTGGGCGTACGGGGCGGGCTGCGGCGGCGCGCCGGGAGTCGTCTGAACCCAGCCGCCGGGCGGAGTCGCCGGCGGTGCGGACGGCACGGACGGTGCGGGCGGTGCCGGCGGGGGAGTCTGCGGATCCTGGCTCACAGCCTCATCCTAGGCAGGGCGCCAGGGAGCCGTGTCGGCGGGGCGCAATAGACTCGGTCCGTGACAGTTTCCGGGATCGCGCGCGCCCTGACGCAGGCTCCGTCCGTGCAGCGTGCCGTGGAGGCCGCCCGCGCCGACACCGACTTCTCCGTGGTGGCGGGCCTCGACGCACCCGTGCTCGCCGCACTGCTCGCCTCGCGCGGGTCCGCCGGCGCGGCACCCGTCTCGCTCCTGGTCATCACCCCCACCGGGCGGCGGGCGGAGAGCATCGGCGCGGCGCTGCAGAGCCTCGTGCCGGGCGCGGCGGTGCACCATTTCCCCGCGTGGGAGACGCTGCCGCACGAGCGGCTCAGCCCCTCGACCGAGACGGTCGGGCGGCGGCTCGCGGTGCTGCGGGAGGCCGCGGCGTGGGACGGCTCCGCCCCGCTGATCGTCACCGCCTCCGTCCGCGGTGCCCTCCAGCCGCTCGCCGCCGGGCTCACCGACGCGGGCTCGCTCGACCTCGCCGTCTCCGGGCGCGGCCACGACCTCGAGGCGGTCGCGCGTCGACTGGTCGACCTCGCCTATCTGCGGGTCGACATGGTGTCGCGCCGCGGCGAGTTCGCGGTGCGCGGCGGCATCCTCGACGTCTTCCCGCCGGTGGCGGATCACCCGTACCGCATCGAGTTCTTCGGCGACGAGGTGGATCAGATCCGCGCGTTCTCGGTCGCCGACCAGCGCTCGCTGCCGGGCGAGGTCGCATCGGTGACGCTGCTGCCCGCCCGCGAGCTGCTGCTCACGGAGGACGTCCGGGCGCGGGCCGCCGCCCTGCGCGAGAAGTTCCCGGGTCTGCAGGCGATGATCGAGAAGATGAGCGAGGGCATCCCCGTCGAGGGCATGGAGTCGCTCCTGCCGGCGGTGGCCGATGCCGTCGTGCCGCTCGTCGACTATCTGCCCCGCGGCACGGCCGTCGCCCTGATCGACCCGGAACGCGCCGTGACCCGCGCGATGACCCTCGGCGACACGAACCGCGAGTTCCTGGAGGCCGCGTGGAGCGCCGCCGTCGCGGGGGCCGACACCCCCGTCGACCTCGGCGCCGGCGACTTCCTCGCCCTTCCCGACCTCGAGGCCGCCGCGCACGCGCGGGGCGGCGTGTGGTGGTCCTTCAGCGGGTTCGACTCGGGCGCCGCGGACGCCGCCGACGAGGGGCTCGGCGCGAGCGACGTCGTGCGGGTGGCCGGTCGCGCCGTGCCCTCCTTCCAGGGGAACGTGGACGGCGCGACGGAGCACGTGGGCGGGCTCGTCGCGGACGGCTGGCGCGTCGTGGTCGCCGCGTCCGGTGCGGGACTGGTCGATCGTGCGCGCGATGTGCTCGCCGAGCGCGGCATCGCCGCGCGCGCGGTCGACGCCCTCGCCGAGGCGCCCGACGCCGGGGTCGTGACCGCCGTGTTGGGAGCATTGGAGAGCGGTTTCGAGCTGGCCGAGGCCAAGCTCGCCGTGCTCACCGAGGCGGAGTTCTACGGCCGCACCATCGGCTCCGACGGTCGCGTCGTGAAGAAGCTCGCCTCGCGCCGGCGCAACGTCGTCGACCCGCTGCAGCTGAAGGCGGGGGACGTCGTCGTGCATTCGACGCACGGGATCGGCAAGTTCGTCGAACTGGTCCAGCGCGAGGTCTCCAGCGGCGGGCGCAACGCCGTCAAGACGACGCGGGAGTATCTCGTGCTCGAGTACGCGCCCTCCAAGCGCGGGCATCCCGGCGACAAGCTCTTCGTGCCGACCGATCAGCTCGACCTGCTCAGCAAGTACGTCGGAGGCGAGGCGCCCGCGCTGTCGAAGATGGGCGGCAGCGACTGGGCCGCCGCGAAGGGCAAGGCGCGCAAGGCCGTCCGCGACATCGCCGTGGAGCTGGTGAAGCTCTACTCGGCGCGGATGGCCGCCAAAGGCTACGCCTTCGGCCCCGACACCCCGTGGCAGCGCGAGCTCGAGGAGGCGTTCCCCTTCGCCGAGACGCCCGATCAGCTGCAGACCATCGACGAGATCAAGGCCGACATGGAGCGGCCGATCCCGATGGACCGTCTGCTCTCGGGCGACGTCGGCTTCGGGAAGACGGAGGTCGCCGTGCGCGCGGCGTTCAAGGCCATCCAGGACGGCAAGCAGGTCGCGATGCTCGTGCCGACGACGCTGCTCGTGAAGCAGCACCTCGACACCTTCCAGGAGCGGTTCGCGGGCTTCCCGGTGAAGGTGCGGCCGCTGTCGCGGTTCCAGACCGACAAGGAGGCGCGCGACACGCTCGCCGGTCTCACCGACGGCACCGTCGACATGGTCATCGGCACGCACCGCATCCTCACCGAGAAGGTGATCTTCAAGGACCTCGGCCTCATGATCATCGACGAGGAGCAGCGCTTCGGCGTCGAGCACAAGGACGCCCTCAAGAAGCTGAAGACGAACGTCGACATCCTCGCGATGAGCGCGACCCCGATCCCGCGCACGCTCGAGATGGCGGTCACCGGCATCCGCGAGATGTCCACCCTGGCGACGCCGCCGGAGGACCGGCATCCGATCCTCTCCTACGTCGGCGCGCGCAGCGACAAGCAGATCGCGGCCGCGATCCGTCGCGAGCTGCTGCGCGAGGGACAGGTGTTCTACGTGCACAACCGGGTGCAGTCGATCCAGCGCGTCGCCGCGCACCTCGCCGAGCTCGTCCCCGAGGCGAGGATCGCGGTCGCCCACGGGCAGATGGGCGAGCACGCGCTGGAGGAGGTCGTCGACGGGTTCTGGGAGCGCAAGTACGACGTCCTGGTGTCGACGACGATCATCGAGACGGGTCTCGACATCTCCAACGCGAACACGATTGTCATCGACCGGGCCGACAAGTACGGCCTCAGCCAGCTGCACCAGCTGCGCGGGCGCGTCGGTCGCGGGCGGGAACGGGCCTACGCGTACTTCCTGTACGACGACCTCAAGCCCCTGTCCGAGACGGCCGCCGACCGACTCGAGACGATCGCGGTCAACAACGACCTGGGATCGGGCATGCAGGTCGCGCTCAAGGACCTCGAGCTCCGCGGCGCCGGAAACCTGCTGGGAGCCGAGCAGGCCGGGCACATCGCCGGCGTCGGCTTCGATCTGTACTTGCGGATGATCGGCGAGGCGGTCGCGACCTTCCGCGGCGACGAGGTGGACGGGCCGGCCGAGCTCCGGCTGGAGCTGCCGGTCGACGCGCGCATCCCCGAGGACTACATCGACAGCGAGCGGCTCCGGCTCGAGGCCTATCAGAAGCTGTCGGCGGCGGCCTCCCCGGCGCGCGCGGGCGCGGACGGCGCCGACGCGATCGACCTCGTCCGCGAAGAGCTCGAGGACCGCTACGGTCAGGCGCCGCCGGAGGTGGACGGGCTGTTCCAGGTGGCGCGGCTCCGTCGGCGCGCCGCCCAGGCCCAGCTCTCCGACGTGGTGGCGATGGGGCCGAACCTGCGGGTCGCGCCCGCGCCCGCGGCGGACTCGCTGCGCGTGCGGCTGCAGAGGCTCTACCCGAAGTCCAAGGTGCTGGCCGGGGGAGAGGCGATGGTCGTGCCGCTGCCCTCGGCGGGCGGCGAACCGCTGGCGGACGCGGACCTGATCGCCTGGGTGGCGCAGCTCCTCGACCAGCTGTACCCCCTGCCCGAGCCCGCCGCCGACGCCTGACCCGCCCGCTCCCGCTCCGCCTCCGCCCCTCCCGCTCCGCCTCCGCTCATCGCTTCCGCGCATCCACGCGAGACCGCGCGAGTGTGCGGTTCTCGGGTGTCTTCCGTGAGATATGCGCGGTCTCGCGAGAGGCGCCTGACGGCGGTGGGCACGGGGACGGCGGATGTCGGAACCCCTGGTCAGAATGGGGTCATGGGAGATCTGGCGGGGGCATTCGGCAGTGACACCGACGTCGCGGCGTTGGCGGAGATCGTGGCGGGCGTCGCCTCGGTCGACGCGCAGCTGACGGCGGCGCAGGTCGCGCAGGTGCGGCTGCTGGCGTGTGCGGGCCGACTCGCGGCGCAGCAGGCCGCGGGGTCTCCCGAGAGCGTGCGCGTGCACGACATGGCGCTGCGGTCCGTCGCGGCGGAGCTCGGCGGCGTGCTGCGTGTGACCGACCGCACCGTCCAGGCTCGGATCGACGAGGCCCGCGAGATCGTGGAGTCGTACCCGGCGGCCCTCACCGCGTGGGAGTCGGGTCGTATCACGCGGGGGCACGTCCGGGTGATCGTCGAGGCGGGGAACGTCGTCGCCGCCGAGCGGCGCGCCGAGTACGAGCGCGAGGCGATCGAGCGGTGCGTGCGAGACACGCCGAATCGGGTGCGTGCGGAGGTGGAGATCCTCGCCCACCGGATGGGGGAGGTCTCCTTCACCGAGCGGCACCGGGCGGCTGCCGACGGGCGGCGCGTCCGAGTGACGCCGGGCACCGACGGGATGAGCGAGGTCGTCGCCGAGCTGCCGACCGTCATCGCGGACGGCATCCTCGACCGCCTCACCCGGCAGGCCCAGGCTGTGATCGATGCGCGGGAGCCCGTCGAGGGCGACCATCGCCGCATCGACCAGGTCCGCGCCGACGTGTTCGCGGACCTTCTGCTGGCCGGCACACCGTCGCTCGACCCGACGGCGGACTCCGACGGCCCCGGCGCACTCGGCGCCATCCGCGCGCACGTCCAGGTGATCGTGCCCGCCCTGACCCTCCTGGGCTCCGACGACGGGCCGGCAGACCTCGTCGGGCGCGCGCCGATCGACGCGGACACGGCGCGACGGCTCGCGTCGGAGTCCCACAGCTGGGCGCGTGTGCTGACGGAGCCCGTCGACGGCACCGTGGTGGCCGTCGACCGCTACCGGACACCGTGGCCGCAGCGGCGATTCCTCCGGGCGCGCGATCAGCACTGCCGGTTCCCCGGATGCCGGCGGGCGGCGATCCGCTGCGAGATCGACCACACCGTGGATGCGGCCCGGGGCGGCCCGACCGCGCTGTGGAACCTCGCGCACCTCTGTCAGCGACACCACAGCATGAAGCAGTTCACGAGGTGGCGGGTGCGTCAGCTCGGCGGCGGCGTCCTCGAGTGGACCTCACCGCTGGGCCGGGTCTACCGCGAGGATGCCCCCGCCCCGCCCGTCCACTTCACGCCGAGCATCCCCGAGCCTGCCGCGGCCGAGCGACCGCCCTTCTAGCGACGATCCGATCCCGTCGACGCGCGCTCCGCCCCGCGGAGTCGCCCCACTCCGATGCGCCGCCCGAGCCGTGCTCACCCCCGCAGGCGGTCACTCCGCGCTCCCTGCGACATCCGTGGTGTGTCGCACCGCCGACCAACCCGCCCGGACGAGGATCTCCTCCGCCACGTCCGTGACACGGCGGCCATCGGTGGAGATACGCGCGACGGCGTGCTCCGCGGCCTCAAGGCTCCGCGCTGCAGCCCGGCTGCGCTCGAGGTGCTCGTCCAGTCCGGTGCCGACCTCGCGGTGCGCGAGTCGGCCGGCGGCTGTCTCGTCGGTCGCGGTGAGCAGGGCGGCGAACCAACGGACCTCGCCGCCCAGCGCGGCGGTGAGCGCGGTGATCTGCAGGACACTCACCGTGTTGGTGAAGATCAGCCGCGAGTACCCGATGGCCCGGTAATTCCGCCACATCGCTGCGAGGTTCTGCTCCGCGAGGTCGACGCCGTCACGCCACGGCTCTGGATACGCCTGGTCGAGGTTGTCACCTTCGATGACTGCGTGACGGACGTCGGCGCGCACGAGCATTCGGGAGGCCTCGGCGGCCACCGACGTCTTCCCCACCCCCGAGCGTCCGCCGATGAAGATCACGTCCGAGGGCTCGGCGCTCGGCACCCTCGCATCCCGACCCACGGCGCCGCCCCGCGCCCGCGTCAGATGACGCCCTGCGCCAGCATCGCGTGGGCGACGCGTTCGAAGCCGGCGATGTTCGCCCCGGCGACGTAGTCGCCCGGGCGGTCGTATCGCTCCGCGGCGCCGAAGGCGGCCGCGTGGATGTCCGCCATGATCGCACGGAGCTTGTTCTCGCTGTCGGTGAAGCTCCAGCGCTGGCGCGAGGCGTTCTGGCTCATCTCCAGTGCCGAGGTCGCCACGCCGCCCGCGTTGGCCGCCTTGCCGGGGCCGAACAGGACGCCCGCCCCCTGAAGGGCGGCGACCGCGGCGGGCGTGGAGGGCATGTTGGCGCCCTCCGAGACGACGCGCACGCCGCCGGCGATGAGGGCACGTGCATCGTCCTCATCGAGCTCGTTCTGCGTCGCGGAAGGGATCGCGATGTCGACCGGCACCTCCCACGGGCGCGCGCCCTCGACGAAGCGTGCGGAGGGTCGTGCGGCGGCGTACTCGGAGATGCGTGCGCGGTCGATCTCCTTCACCTTCCGCAGCAGGTCCACGTCGATGCCGTCCTCGTCGAGGACGTAGCCCGACGAGTCCGACGCGGTCACGGGGACCGCGCCGAGCTGCTGCGCCTTCGAGATGGCATAGACGGCGACGTTGCCCGACCCCGAGACGGCCACGCGCTTGCCCGCGAAGGACTCGCCGTGCACGCCCAGCATCTCCTCGGCGAAGAACACCGCGCCGTAGCCGGTCGCCTCGGTGCGCACTTCGGCGCCGCCCCACTGCACGCCCTTGCCGGTGAACATCCCGGACTCGTGGCGGTTCGTGATCTTGCGGTACGCGCCGAAGAGATAGCCGATCTCGCGCGCGCCCACGCCGATGTCGCCGGCGGGCACGTCGGTGTGCTCGCCGAGGTGTCGCCACAGCTCGCTCATGAACGACTGGCAGAAGCGCATGATCTCGGCATCCGAGCGTCCGTGCGGATCGAAGTCACTGCCGCCCTTGGCGCCGCCGATGCCCTGACCGGTGAGCGCGTTCTTGAAGATCTGCTCGAAGCCGAGGAACTTGATGATCGACAGGTTCACCGACGGGTGGAAGCGCAGTCCGCCCTTGTACGGCCCGAGGACCGAGGAGAACTGGATGCGGTAGCCGCGGTTCACGTGCACCGCTCCGGCGTCGTCGACCCACGGCACGCGGAACATGATCTGGCGCTCGGGCTCGACCAGACGCGGCAGGATACCGGCGTCGACGAACTGCGGATGGCGATCGAGCACCGGCGCGATGGAGCCCAGCACCTCGTGCACCGCCTGCTGGAACTCCGGCTCGTGGGGGCTTCGGGCGAGTACGGCGTCGAACACGGACGAGACGGAATCGGGCAGGGGAGTGAGCGTTTCGGGCACGGTGGAGCTTTCTGGCCGGATGAGCGGCCCGCGACGGGAGCGCGGGCGCAGGAGATTCCACTGTATCGACGTGCGCAGGGCGCTCGACGCCGTGTGACGACACCACGAAGAACGCGGGAACACGCGCTGTCGCCGCCCCGCCCTCGACGCCGCCGACGACGCGGGCCTACGCTGGCGGCGGAGGCCCATATGCGTTTCGAGCACCTCGGGGCACAGCCCCGCATCCATCCCGACGCCATCGTCGCACCCACGGCGGTCGTCTCCGGCGACGTGACGATCGGTGCGGGATGCCAGGTGCTGCACGGCGCCGTGATCACGGCGGAGGGTGGGCCGATCACGCTCGGCGAGCACGTGATCGTCATGGAGAACGCCCTCATCCGTGCGAGCGCCACCCATCCCGTCCACATCGGCTCGCATGTCCTGGTCGGTCCGACGGCGAGCCTGTCCGGCGCTGTCGTCGACGACGAGGTCTTCCTCGCGACCGGCGTGCGCGTGTTCAACGGCGCGCGGATCGGCGCGCGCTCCGAGGTGCGCATCGGCGCGATCGTGCACCTGCGGACCGTCCTGCCGCCGGACTCGGTCGTCCCGATCGGATGGATCGCGGTCGGCGACCCTGCGCGGGTGCTCTCGCCCGACCGCCACGAGGAGATCTGGGCGCTGCAGAAGGAACTCGACTTCCCCGGTTATGTGTTCGGCCTCGACCGCGACACCCCGGACCTCATGATCCAGCTCACCGAGCGCTATGCCGCGGCGCTCTCCCGACACGCCGACGACCGCCGCCTGGACTGACGGCGGCACGGACGGCAGGACGCAGCGGGCCCCGGTCCGGTGGCCCCGCCGCGCGGCGTGCGGAGTCGGCTCACCCCGTGTTCTGCAGGCCGGCCGAGACGCCCGACACCGACAGCAGCAGCAGACGCTGCCAGCGGGGCAGGTCCGCCTCGGAGACGTCGCCCGTGCGCAGGGTGCGCAGCGCGCGCAGCTGCAGCAGCGACAGCGCGTCCACATAGGGGCTGCGCATCTTGACCGCGCGCTGGAGCACCTGCTTGTTGGCCAGGAGCTCGTCGCCGCCGGTGATCGCGACGACCCACCGCTGTGTGAGACGCATCTCGTCGACGACGAGGTCCGCGAGGTCGGGCCGGTCGCCGAGGTCGAGGTAGCGGCGCGCGATCCGGTCGTCCGCCTTCGCGAGGCTCATCCCGACGTTGTCGATCACGGTGCGCAGCAGCGGCCACTCCTCGTAGGCGCGGCGCAGCAGCTCCACGTCGCCGACGGCGTCGAGCGCCGTGCCGAGCCCGAACCATCCGGCCAGGTTGATGCGGGCCTGCGACCAGGCGAACACCCAGGGGATGGCGCGGAGGTCTTCGAGCGACTCGACGGACAGGCCGCGGCGCGCGGGGCGGGACCCGAGGGCGAGCAGGCCGATCTCCTCCATGGGGGTGACGGTCGCGAACCAGGGCGCGAACCCGTCCGCCTTGACGAGCGAGAAGAACCGCTCGCGCGAGGCCGCGTCCATCGCCGCGGCCACATCGGCGTACCGCTCCGCGGCGGCGCTGTTGCGCTGCTCGATCGAGGGGGCGGATGCCAGCAGCACGGCCGCCGCGACCTGGTCGATGTGGCGCATCGCGATGTTGGGGTCGCCGTAGCGGGCGAAGATGACCTCGCCCTGCTCGGTGAGCTTGAACCGTCCGTCGACCGAGTGCGGCGGCTGCGCCAGGATCGCGGAATTGGCCGGCCCGCCGCCGCGGCCGAGGGCGCCTCCGCGGCCGTGGAAGAGGGTGAGATGGATGCCCTCGTCCTGCGCCCACGCGGCGATCTTCGCCTGCGCCTCGTACAGGGCCAGGTTCGCCGCCACCGGTCCGACGTCCTTCGAGGAGTCCGAGTAGCCGAGCATGACCTCGAGGCGTCGTCCGGTCGCGTCGAGGCGTGCGGCGAAGTCGGGGTCGGTGATGATCTCGGCCATGATCGCCGGTGCGGCCTGCAGGTCGGCGAACGTCTCGAACAGCGGGATCACATCGAGCACGGGCGGGGTGCCGCCCGGACCCACCGCGTGCCGCGCGAGGGCGTGGACGGTGGCGAGGTCCGTCGCCGACTGCGTGAAGGAGACGATGTAGCGCCCCGCGGCGTCGGGTCCGTAGCGGTGCTGGATCTGCGCGATCGTGCGGAAGACCTCGAGCACCTCCTCCGCCTGGGTACTGAGCGAACCGCCCGAGGCGAGCGCCTCGCACTCGGCGAGCACCTTGGCGTGCACGGCGGAGTGCTGCCGCACCTCGAGCTCGGCGAGATGGAAGCCGAACGTCTCGACCTGCCACAGCAGCTGCTGCAGGTGCCCGTAGGCCTGACGGGGGGCGCCCGCTGCGACGAGGGAGTCCTGCACGACGCGCAGATCGCGCAGGAGCTCCGCGGGCTGGCGGTAGGCGAGGTCGGCGTCGCGGGCGCGCGTGGCGCCGATCCTGCGCGTGATGAGCAGCATCGCCTGCTTGTGCGGCTCGGTGCGGGCGCGCTTGAGCGCGTCGGCGGCGCCGTCCTCGTCGGCGGCACCGAGGCGCTGCAGGAGGGCGTCGAGGTCGGCACTGGCGGGCGTCGTCTCGCCGGCGACGGTGAGGGTCTTCGAGATGCGGCTCGCGGACTTCTCCAGGCCCAGCAGGATGTGCTCCGACGCGATCCCGGCGGCCTTGCGGGTCACGGACGCCGTCACGAAGGGGTTGCCGTCGCGGTCTCCGCCGACCCAGGTGCCCAGGCGCACGAACGGACGGATGACCGGGGCGCGGCCGCCCGCCGCCGGACCCTGCAGAGCGTCGTCGACGCGGCGATAGACGTGCGGGACCGCCGTGTAGAGCGTCTCGTCGAACACGGCCATGATGGCGCGCACCTCGTCGACGGGCGTCGGCTTCTCGGCGCGCAGGGGAGCGGTGCGCCAGAGCGTGTCGATCTCCTCGAGCATCCGGCGCTCGGCTCGCCGCTCGTCCGCGCCGCCGCTGAGGGAGGCGTCGTACTCGCCGAGCAGACGCACGAGGCGCCGGATGCTGGTGGACACGGCTCGCCGGCGCGCCTCGGTCGGGTGCGCCGTGAACACAGGGTGGAAGCGCAGATCGCGCAGACGCTGGAGGGCCGTGTCGTCGCCGACCTCCTCAGACAGGCGCACGAAGGCGGCGGCGACCGAGTCGGCGGCGCCCTCCTTCTCCGGACGACCGTCGCGCTCGCGCAGGACGCGGACGCGCTGGTGCTCCTCGGCGAGGTTCACGAGGTGGAAGTAGACGGTGAACGCGCGCGCGACCTCGTCGGCGCGGTCGATCGAGAACGACTCCGCGATGGCGGCCGCACGCTCGAAGGCCTCCGGTGACTCGTCCGTGTAGGCCGCGATCGTGGCGACGCGGAGCCGTTCGACGTCCTCGTACAGGCCGGAAGATCCGCTCTCGCGGAGAACGCGGCCGAGGAGCGAGCCGAGCAGTCGAACGTCGGCGCGCAGTCGCTCGGGGAGTTCCTGTTCGGCCTCATCGCGACCGACGAGGTCGATGGCTTCGGTGCGGGTGAGTTCACGCATCCCCCCACGCTAACGGTCGGATGTTTCCCGCGTGTCACGCGGTATGATGCCGTCCTGGTGTGCCGGGAAGTCTGGTCGGCGTCTCCCGTTCACCGACCCCTTCGGAGCGCCGTGTCCCTGCTGCGTTCGGCCCGATTCCCGGCCGTCCTCCTCCTCGTCGCCGCGGCCCTCGGGCTCGTCCTCGCGAACTCGCCCGCGAGGGGCGCCGTCGCCGCCGTCCTCGACCTGCACCTCGGCGTCGCCGGGGTCCTCGGGCTGACCCTGCGCGAGGCGGTCTCCGACGGGCTGCTCGCCGTCTTCTTCTTCGTCGCCGCGGTCGAGCTGCGCCAGGAGCTGACCGTGGGGCACCTGGCGTCGCGGCGCCGGGCCGCGCTCCCGGCGCTCGCCGCGGCGGGCGGCATCGTCGTCCCCGTCGTGCTGTATCTGTCCGTCGCGGGTGAGACCGCGACATCCGCGGGGTGGCCGATCCCCACCGCGACCGACATCGCCTTCGCCCTCGGGGTGCTCGCGGTCTTCGGCCGGGGCCTGTCGCCGCGGGTGCGGGTGTTCCTGCTGGCTCTGGCCATCCTCGACGACATCGTCGGCATCGTGTTCATCGCGGTGCTGTTCACCTCCGACGTGAACGTGGGGATGCTGCTGCTCGGTCTGGGGCTCGTCGGCGTCTTCGCCGTGTGCAGTCGTCTTGTGGGCGCACGCGGCGGCCGGTGGGCGCGCGCCGGACAGGTCGTCTCGGCGCTCGGCGCCTGGTACGCCGTGCACGAATCCGGGGTGCACGCGACGATCGCCGGCGTCGCGCTCGGGCTCGCGATGTCGCCGCAGCCCGCGCTGCGCGCGCGGTTCGTCCTGGAGCCGTGGGTCAACGCGCTCGTCCTTCCGCTGTTCGCCCTGTGCGCCGCGTTCGTGACGATCCCCGCGGTGTCGCCGGGCGACCTCTCGCCCGCGTTCTGGGGCGTGCTGATCGCCCTGCCCGTGGGAAAGCTCGCCGGGATCGCCCTCGCCGGCGGTATCGCGCAGCGGATCCTGCGGGTGCCGCGCACCACCGCGATGAGCCTCGGCGACCTCCTCGCCGCCGGCGCTCTGGGCGGCATCGGCTTCACGGTCTCGTTGCTGCTGAGCGATCTGGCCTTCGAGGGCGACGCCGGCATCCGCGACCAGGCGGTGCTCGGCGTGCTCGCCGGATCGACGATCTCCCTCGTCCTCGCCTCGATCCTCGTATCGTGGCGGGCATGGCACCATCGACGCGCGACGACGACCCGCTGACGCCCCCCTCCGCTACAGGCTCCGCCGCGCACTCTGCGCCGGACACCGCAGCGCTCTCCGCGTCGGATGTCACAGCGCACGACAGTCTGCGCGAGGCGGCCGAGACGATGCGTGCCGTGCGCGAGCGCTGCGTCTGGTCGCAGCGGATCACCCACGACGACCTGGTCCCCTACCTCGTCGAGGAGTCGGCCGAGCTGATCGACGCCGTCGAGGCGGGTACGCGCGCGGACCTGCGCGAAGAGCTCGGCGATCTGCTCTGGCAGGTGCTGTTCCACGCCGCCGTCGCCGCAGACGACCCCGACGACCCGTTCGACATCGACGACGTGGCCGCCGGCCTCACCGAGAAGATGGTGCGGCGGCATCCGCACGTGTTCGGCGACGCGGTCGCCACCACGCCCGAGGAGGTCCTCGTGCACTGGAACGCGGCGAAAGCCGCCGAGAAGCGCGAGCGCCGGTCGGTGCTGGACGGCGTCTCGCCGCACATGCCCGCCCTCGCCCTCGCCCAGAAGCTCCTCGGCCGCGCCGCGGCGCTCCCCGGAGGAGTCGGCCTCACGATCCCGACCGGTTCGCCCGTCCCGGGGGTCGATGCCGGAAGCGAGGACGAGCTGGGGGAGCGGCTGCTCTGGCTCGTCGCGCAGGGGCGCACGCACGGGTGGGATGCCGAACGGGCTCTCCGCGGCGCCCTCCGTCGTCTCGAGGGCGACATCCGGGCCGCCGAGCGCGAACTCTGACGACCCGTGCGACCGCCCGCGTCCGCGCGAGGAGGCGAGACGGCCCGGATGCGGGCGGCGTCGATCATGCCAACACAACGGTCGGGGCGGTACGCCCGACCTGGAAGAATGAACCCGTGGCATCCGTGAACCCGCCGCGCGGCATGCGCGACTTCCTCCCCGCCGACAAGGCCCGCCGCGAGCGCGTCCTCGCCGTGATCCGTGAGCGCTATCGCGCGCACGGATTCGACGAGATCGAGACGCCCGTCCTCGAGGACTATTCGCGCCTGCACGCGGGCATCGGCGGAGACAACGAGAAGCTGGCGTTCAACGTCCTGAAGCGCGGTCTGGACGCCGACGCCGTCCGCGCCGGAGCCGACGACCCGGCGGCACTGTCCGACCTGGGCCTGCGCTACGACCTCACGGTGCCGCTCGCGCGGTTCTACGCGAGCCACCGCGGAGAGCTCCCGAGCGTCTTCCGGTCGATCCAGATGGCGCCGGTGTGGCGGGCGGAGCGTCCGCAGAAGGGGCGCTACCGCCAGTTCGTGCAGTGCGACATCGACGTCATCGGCGACGCATCGGCGCGCGCGGAGGCCGAGCTGCTGGTCGCGAGCCTCGACGCGCTCGACGCCCTGGGGCTCGACGGTGGGACGATCCGCATCAACGACCGTCGCGCGCTGGACTGGATGCTCGGGCACTTCGGCTTCGCCGCCGATGAGCGCCCCGGCGTCCTGATCACCATCGACAAGCTCGACAAGATCGGGCCCGACGGCGTCACGGCCGAGCTGCGCGAGCGCGACGCCACGGCGTCGGCCGTCGATGCCTTCGAGGCGTTCCTGCGTCGCCCGGGGACCCTCGAGTTCCGCCCCTACGGAGACGGGCAGATCCGTGCGGCGCTGCCCGCCGGCGTCCCGGACGACGTCGTGGCGGACCTCGTCGCCATCGGCGAGGCGGTCGGTGCCGCGCGCCCCGCGACGGACGCCGTCTCCGGTGTCCCGCTCCTGTTCGACCCCTTCCTCGTGCGCGGCATGGGGTACTACACCGGCACGATCTTCGAGCTCGCACACCCGAGCGTGGACTACTCGCTCGGTGGGGGCGGCCGCTACGACGGCATGATCGGGCGGTTCCTCGGTCAGGACGTTCCGGCTGTCGGGTTCTCGTTCGGCTTCGAGCGCCTCGTCGAGCTCCTCGACTCCGAGACGGATGCGGCGGCCACGGCCCTCGTCCTCGTGCACGACCGTGACGTCCCCGTCGGCGAGCTCGTCGCGCTGAAATCGGCCCTCGTCGCCGAGGGAGCGCGCGTGCGCCTCGAGCAGCGCACCAAGAACCTCAAGGCTCTCCTCGAACGGGCCGCGGCCGACGGCTACACCGCGTTCGCGACCGTCGCGGCCGGGCAGGCGCGCGCATCGCTCGAGGTGAAGCCGCTCGCCTGATCAGCCGATCGCGGTGAGCGTCCGGTGACGGTGACCGGGTGACGCAGCGGGAGGCGGCGCCGAGCCGGCTGGAGGCTCGGAGACCACGGGATCGTCGGGCGCGAACCGCGACAGCTCCTCGACGGCGCGCTGCGTGGCCTCGTCGGCCGGGGTGAACCACACGACGCGGGACGCACCGGCGTCGCCGATCCAGAGACTCGTCATCTCGAGGCGCAGCGGGCCGAGCAGGGGGTGCACGAGGTTCTTCACGGTGTTCTGCTCGCCGCCCACGTCGCCCCGACGCCACAGTTCAGCGAAGGCGGCCGATCGGTCCTCGAGCCGTGAGACGAACTCCTGCCAGCCCGGTTCGTCGTGGTGCCGGCCGTAGGCGGCGCGCAGCCGTGCGGCGATGCGGTGCTGGGCGTGGGCGAGGTCGGCGTGGGCGCGTTGCCAGATCGGGTCGGTGAAGATCAGCACGGCGCAGTTGCGCCCGGTCGCCGGATACTCGTCGAGGTCGTCGAACAGGAAGCGGTACGAGCGGTTGTACGCGCGGATGTCGAACCGCGCGGTCTGCACGGCGGCGGGGTAGGGCATCAGCTTCGCGAGCAGATCCAGGTGCGCCGGTTGCACGCAGGCGCGCACCTCGCGGCCGGGCACCGAGACGCCCGCCAGCGCGAAGAGGTGGTCGCGCTCGTCCTCGGACATCCGCAGGGCGCGGGCGATCGCGCCGAGCACCTGCTCCGATGCGGCGATCGGACGCCCCTGCTCGAGCCAGGTGTACCAGGTCAGTCCGACACCGGCGAGCTGCGCGACCTCTTCGCGTCGGAGTCCCGCCACGCGTCGACGCGACCCGGTCTGGAGCCCCACGTCGCTGGGCCGCAGGCGCTCTCGGCGCGTGCGCAGGAAGGCGGCGAACTCGTCGCGGCGCTCGGAGTGCCCGCTCATCGATCGCCTCCTCGGGGCCGTCTCCCGCCAGAGTAGCCCTCTCGCGCCCCGCGACGCTCACGGTGACGAGTGCTGTCAGTACCAGGATGAGGAGACTCCTGGTACCAGCATGAGCGGGGCGGGATGCTGTGGACATGACGACCGCACTGCACGACCCTGCGACCGCCGCCGTCCGGGTACTCCCGGCCGCGATGCCGACCTGGCGCTACCTGGGGTTCCTCATCGGACCGGGGGTGGGCACCTTCGCGTTCAACGCCGTGACCGTCACGATGCCGCAGGTGCACACCGCTCTCGCGGCGACCGAGGTGCAGCTCGAGCTCGTCGTCGCGGGGTACGGCATCCCGTTCGCGGTGCTCCTCATCCTCGGCGGGCGCCTCGGCGACCGATTCGGCCGGCACGCCATGTTCATCGCGGGCATGGGGCTGTTCCTCGCCTCCGCGATCGGGTGCGCTCTGAGCCCGACGATCGAGATCCTCATCGCGTCGCGGATCGTGCAGGGGATCGGGGCGTCGCTGTGCACGCCGCAGGTGCTCGCCACGATCCAGGCCACCTCGACGGGTCAGGCCCGCGCCCGCGCGATCGCTGCGTTCGGAGCGAGCGGGGGCATCGGTGCCGCCATCGGACAGGTCCTCGGCGGCGCGCTGGCCGGGGTCGAGCCGGGTGGGATCGCGGGCTGGCGGCTGGTGTACGTCGTCGTCGCCGCGGCGGCGCTCTCGGCGATGCTGCTGGCCGGGCTCGCGCCGGCCTCGCGTGCGCACGAGGTCGTCGCCATGGACCTCGCCGGCACGGTCGAGCTGGCGGCCGGCATCCTGCTGATCGCCTCGGCGCTCACCTTCGGGCCTGCGCTCGGGTGGTCCGCGCCGGTGTTCGCCGCGCTCGCCGCAGGACTCGCCGTGCTCGTCGTCATGTGGATGCACCAGAGCCGGATCGAGCGCAGCGGGCGGGTGCCGCTCCTTCCCCCGAGCGTGCTCCGGCTCCGCCCCCTGCAGCTGGGCCTTCTGACGGCGGGACTGTTCTTCGCCGGCTACGCCGCCGTGCTCTACGTCCTTCCCCGTGCGGTCGAGTCGGGACTGGGCTACGGCCCGCTGGATGCAGGGCTTCTCCTGCTGCCGTTCGCGGTCGTGTTCGCCGTCGTCTCGCTGTCGGTGACGCGCGTCCAGCGCCGCCTGGGTGAGACGACCCTCGTCTGGGGCGTCGCCGTGCAACTGCTCGCCCTGCTCGGATTCGGCATCACGACAGCCGCGGGATGGGGCGGTGCGCTCATCTGGTGGCTGCAGCCCTGGCTCGTGCTCCTCGGGGTCGGACAGGCGCTCATCTTCTCGCCGCTGACGCAGACCGTCGTGCGTGAGGTGCCCGTCGAGGCGGCGGGGCTGTCGGGCGGCATGTTCAGCACGGTGCAGCAACTGGGCCTCTCGCTGGGGGTCATCGCGATGGGCACGGTCGCCGGCGCGATGGGGTGGACGGGCCGGGCCGAACTGCTCGCCGGGGTCGCCTTCGACGCCGCACTCGCACTGGGCGTGCTGACGCTGGCCGTCGTGCTCGTCGTGCCGCGCCTTCGGGCGGGCGCGCGGTAGCGAAGAACGCGCGGCAGAGAAGAACGCGCGGCAGCGAAGAACGCGCGGTAGAGAAGAACGCGCGGCAGAGAAGAACGCGCGGCAGAGAAGAACGCGCGGTAGAGAAGAAGGGTACGGCCCTGTCGGAGCATCGTCGGGGCCCGCGCCGGCGAGCCCGCGCGGGCCGCCGGCCGCCGCCGGGTGCTCGCGGCGCGGCCTGCGGGCCCCGATCGTGCGTCAGCCGAGCGGTGCCCGCGAAGAACGGCGCATCCGCAGCATGCGATACGCGATGCCCGCGGCGACGACAGCGGTGCCGGCGGCGACGCTCTGCCACGGCAGAGTGACGGCGAGCACGAGGCACCCGATCGCGCCGACGATCTGCAGGACGCGCGGGTACCGGCGCGCGTCGCCGCGCTGCCGCCACGCGGCCGCGTTCGCCACGAGGTAGTACAGCAGCACACCGAACGAGGAGAAGCCGATCGCGCCGCGCAGATCGATCGTGGCGATGAGGGCGATCACGACGACGGCGAGCACGAGCTCGGCGCGATGGGGGACGCTTCGAGTCGGGTGCACCGCCGACAGTGCACGAGGCAGATCGCCCTCGCGCGCCATCGCGAACGCGGTCCTCCCGACGCCGGTGATCAACGCGAGCAGGGCACCGAGCGACGCGGCGGCGGCGCCGACGCGGACGATCGGGCCGGTCCACCCCCATCCCGCCGCTGCGGCCGCGGCGACCGGTTCCGAGGATGCCGCGGTCGCCGCCGGTCCCAGCGTCGAGAGGACGGCGACGCCGATGACGGCGTAGACGACGACCGCCGCGGCGAAGGCGACGACGATCGCGCGCGGGATCGTGCGCCGCGGATCGCGCACCTCCTCGCCGAGCGTCGCGATGCGTGCGTAGCCGGCGAAGGCGAAGAACAGCAGACCCGCCGACTGCAGCACGCCGTACATCAGACCGGCGGCACCGCCGTCCGGCTGTGGGACGCCCACCAGCCACCCCTCGGCATCCGGCGCCGCCACCGCGCCGCCGACGGCGATCGCGAGCACGATCAGCACGACGACGACGATGATCCGCGTCAGCAGCGCGGTGCGGGTGATGCCGAGGAGGTTGGTCGCGGTCAGCGCGACGACGGCGGCGATCGCGGTGGGCCGCTCCCAGCCCGACGGGGCGGCGTATGCGGCGAAGGTCATCGCCATCGCGGCGCAGCTGGCCGTCTTGCCGATGACGAACGCCCAGCCGGCGGTGAACCCCCACCACGGCCCGAGCTCGGCGCGGCCGTAGGCGTAGGTCCCGCCCGAGGTCGGATGGGCCGCCGCGAGCTGGGCCGAGGCGGTGGCGTTGGCGAAGGCGACGACCGCCGCGATCACGAGGCCGATCAGCAGCGCACTGCCGGCGGCCTGTGCCGCGGGCGCCCAGACGGCGAAGACGCCCGCGCCGATCATGGAGCCGAGACCGAGCGACACGGCGTCGCCGAGGCCGAGGCGGCGCTGCAGAGCGGGGAAGGACATGCGCGCACCGTACCGGATCCGGGTAGCCGCTCGGTCACCGCCCGTTCACCTGCGCGCGGTGCAATCGACGAGTGTCTCGACGACAGGTCCCACGCCGCACGATCGTCGCCGTCGGCGGCGCGATCGTCGGCGCGGCGGCGGCGACCGTCGCGGCCCGCAGCGTGCTCACGCGACAGGCCGCCGTCGCGCGGCGACGCATAGGCAAACCCCTGGGCGAGATCGCCCTGGACGCGGACCGCGTCTGGCGGCCGAAGCTGCGCGGGCCCCGGGTGGAGCTGCTGCTCGTCGGCGACTCGATCGCCGCCGGCCTCGGCGCCGAACGCGCGAAGGATGTCCTGGGCGCCCGCATCGCGAAGGGCGTTGCCGACTTCCTGGGTCGATCCGTACAGCTGCGCACCGTGGCATCCGTCGGCGCGGAGTCGCGCGACCTCGCCCGACAGCTCGACCGGCTCCCCGAGCTCTACCGCCCGGAGGTGGCCGTCGTGATCGTGGGCGGCAACGACGTGACGCATCGCACCCCGATCGGCGTCGCCGCGGCGCAGCTCGAAGAGGCGGTGACACGCCTGCGCGGGCTCGGCGCCGAGGTCGTCGTCGGCACGTGCCCCGACCTCGGCGCCCTGCTCGCGGTGCCGCAGCCGCTGCGAAGCCTCGGCGCCCAGGCCTCGCGCCAGCTCGCGCGCGCGCAGGCGACCGCCGCCGAGCGCGGCGGTGCTCGGGTCGTCTCGCTGCGGCGCGCGGTCGGTCACCTGTTCGTCGCGAACCCCGACGACATGTTCAGTCTCGACCGCTTCCACCCGAGCGCACTCGGATATCGACGCACGGCGGACGCCCTCGTGCCCGAAGTCGTCGCTGCGCTCGCCGCGCGCCCCGCCGGCGGCGAGCGCGGCCTCGATCGCGCGCCGGAGGGCGAGCGGCTGCGTGTCGCCGCCGTTGCGGGCGGACCGACCCCTCTGGCCGGGCCGGTGCCGATGCGGGAGGATGCCTCCATGACCCTGCACGTGCGAACGACGCTGCCCGCGACCGGCCCCGCGACGGCGATCGAGCTCACCGACGCCCAGGTCGCCGAGCTCGGCGGAGGCAAGCGCGCGGCCGTCCGCGTGCGCATCGGTGACCGCGAGGCGCGGTTGCGCCTCGGCGTCATGGGCGGGCGCAACCTCATCGGACTGTCGAAGGCATCGCGCGCCGAGCTCGGAGTGGAGATCGGTGACACCGTCGATGCGCACATCGATCTCGACGACGCGCCGCGCGAGGTCGTCGTGCCGGACGATCTCGCCGCGGCGCTCGCCGAGACTCCGGGCGCGCGTGAGGCCTTCGACGCGCTGTCGCCGAGCCGTCGCGCCGAGCTCGTCCGAGGCATCGTCGAGGCGAAGAAACCGGAGACGCGTACGCGGCGCGTGAGCGCAGCCGTCGGCGACCTCGCCTGACGGTCCGGCCGCACGGGCACGCCACCTCCCGTTCGGTCGTCGTCTCCGTCGTTGTCGACGTGGTCTCAGCGCATTGTTCTAGTTGAACTAGAATGACTGTGTGTTGATTCGTGTCGATTCCGGCAGTGACGCGCCCCTGTTCGCTCAGATCGCCGATGCGATCCGTGCGGACATCGCGGCCGGACGTCGACACGCTGGCGACCGTCTGCCCTCGGCGCGTGTCCTGGCCGAGGGACTCGGGGTCAACCTGCACACCGTGCTGCGGGCGTACCAGCTGCTGCGTGACGAGGGGATCGTCCAGCTTCGCCGAGGCCGCGGCGCGACGGTCACCGACGCCGCCGGGTCGCTGTATGAGCTGGGCGTCGAGATCGCCGCGCTCGTGCGGCGCTCCCGTCAGCACGGGATCGCGCCCGACACCCTCGCCGCGCTCGTGCGCGGCGCCGCCCTCCGCCCCGACGCATCGACCGGCGGCTGACGCGCTCACGCCGACGCCCATTCCCTCGAGAAGGAGTACCGATGCCCTCGCCCCGTTCGACCGCCGTCCGCCGGCTCGTCCTGGTCGCGATCACCCTGCCCTCCGTGCTGACACTCGTGGCGGTGATCGCACAGCTCGTCGCCCTGCCGTCGCTGCCCGATCCCCTCGCGATCCACTGGGGCCTCACCGGCGGCCCGAACGGGTTCGGGCCCGTGTGGGTGCCGCCCCTGCTGACACTGCTCGTCGGTCTCGGCATTCCTCTGCTGCTGGCAGCCTCCGTGCTCAACGGGCTCCGCCGGGGCGACCGGGGGATCACCTATCGCTTCCTCGGCGCGGTCGCACTCGGCGAGAGCGTGCTGTTCGCCGTGCTCGTCACCTGGACGACGCTCATGCAGACGGGGCTCGAGGATGCCGCCGGAGCGCCCGCCGCGACGCTTCCCACGATCGTGGCATTCGCCGCTGCTGTGGGCGCCGGCGTGATCGCGTGGCACCTGCAGCCGGACGAGCCGTATCGTCCGAGCGCTCCCGTCGATCTCGCCCGCGTCGAGCTCGAGCCGACCGAAAGGGTCGTGTGGCTGCAGAGCGCGCGCATGGCGCGGAGCGGCGCGATCGTGTTGGGCATCGCCCTCCTGATCATCGTGGGGTCGCTGATCCTCACCATCCTCGTCGCGCCGCTCGGCATGGTGCTGCCGATGGCTGCGCTCACGGTGCTCATGTTCGTCGCGGTCGCGGTCGCCGTCGCATTCCACGTGCGGGTGGACGGGTCGGGGCTCAGCGTCACGTCGGTGTTCGGCTTTCCGCGGGTCCACATCCCGCTGAGCGACATCGACGAGGTGAGCGCCGTGTGGGTGTCTCCGATGGGAGAGTTCGGCGGGTGGGGGCTCCGGTGGGCGCCGGGCGGCGGCTTCGGAGTCGTGCTGCGCGAGGGGGAGGGCATCCGCGTGCGACGCCGGTCGGGCAAGGTGTTCACCGTGACTGTCGACGACGCGGAGACGGGAGCGGCGGTGCTGGCGGCGCTCGCGGCGCGCGCGACCCGCACCTGACTCCGTCACGCCTTGACGTCGGGATCGCCGGCGATGAGGCTGGCGGCATGACCGAGCCCACTCCCGCGGCGGCGCACGACGTCGACCGCTACCTCGTCGCGACGCTGATCGCCCCGGATCCCGCGCTCGACGCGGCGGTCGCGGATCAGCGCGCCGCGGGGATGCCCGACATCGAGGTCGCGCCGACCGGCGGCAAGCTGCTGCACCTGCTCGCCCGCGCGACCGGCGCGCGCCGCGTGCTCGAGATCGGCACGCTCGGCGGATACTCGACGATCTGGCTCGCGCGCGGGGTCCCGCACGACGGGCGGGTCGTGACGATCGAGGCCGAGCCCGACAACGCCCGGGTCGCCCGCGGGAGCATCGACCGGGCGGGTGTGGGGGAGAAGGTCGACATCCGCGTCGGACGGGCCGCCGACGTCCTGCCGACGCTCGCGGGCGGCGAGCCCTTCGACCTCGTCTTCATCGACGCCGACAAGGAGTCGAACACGGTCTACCTCGACTGGGCGGCGCGGCTCGCCCGCCCCGGCGCTCTGGTCGTCGTCGACAACGTCGTGCGCGGCGGGCGGGTCGCCGACCCGGGCGACGACAGCGCGCAGGTCTCGGGCGTGCGCGCGGGGCTGGAGATGCTGCGCGACGACCCCCGATTCGAGGCGACCGCCCTGCAGACCCTGGACGCCAAGGGATGGGACGGCATCGCCGTCGCCGTCGTCGTCTGACCCCGCTGTTCCCCGTTTGTTCCGGGGCGGCCGCTGTGGCGGTGGCATCCGGGTCACTATGCTCGAACACGGAGCGGGAACACACCAGTGACGCTCCGAGATTCATCCTCCACAAGCAAGGAGTCCCCTGTGGCACTGATCGAGGCTGTAGGCGCACGCGAGATCCTGGATTCGCGTGGCAACCCGACCGTCGAGGTGGAGGTGCTGCTCGACGACGGCATCGTCCAGCGCGCGGCCGTCCCCTCCGGCGCATCCACCGGCGCCTTCGAGGCGTACGAGCTGCGCGACGGCGACAAGAGCCGGTACGGCGGTAAGGGCGTCCTGAAGGCCGTGAACGCCGTCATCGACGAGCTCGGCCCCGCGGTCGAGGGTGTGGACGCCAGCGAGCAGCGCGTCATCGACGAGATCCTGATCGCCACCGACGGCACCGAGAACAAGTCGCGCTGCGGCGCGAACGCGATCCTCGGCGTGTCGCTGGCCGTGGCGAAGGCTGCGGCCGACGCCGCCGACCTGCCCCTGTTCCGCTACCTCGGCGGCCCCAACGCGCACGTCCTGCCCGTGCCGCTGTTCAACGTCATCAACGGCGGCGAGCACGCCGACAACGGCATCGACTTCCAGGAGTACTTCCTCGCGCCTATCGGCGCGGAGACCTACGGCGAGTCGCTGCGCTGGGGCACCGAGGTCTACCACGTCCTCAAGGGCGAGCTGAAGGCCGCCGGCTACAACACCGGCCTCGGCGACGAGGGCGGCTTCGCCCCCGACCTCCCCAGCAACCGCGAGGGCCTCGACTTCCTCATCAAGGCGATCGAGAAGGCCGGCTTCACCCCCGGCAAGGACGTCGCCGTGGGCCTGGACGTCGCCGCCACCGAGTTCTACAAGGACGGCGTCTACACCGTCGAGGGCAAGGCGTGGTCGGCCGAGAAGCTGACCGACTACTTCGCCGACCTCGTCGCGAACTACCCTGTCGTCACGATCGAGGATGCCCTCGCCGAGGACGACTGGGACGCGTGGAAGCACCTCACCGACGCCATCGGGGACAAGGTCCAGCTCGTCGGCGACGACCTGTTCGTGACCAACCCGGTCCGCCTGCAGAAGGGCATCGACCTGGGCGTCGCGAACGCGCTGCTCGTCAAGGTCAACCAGATCGGCACGCTGTCCGAGACGCTCGACGCCATCGCGCTCGCGACCCAGAACGGTTACCGTTCGATGCTGTCGCACCGTTCGGGCGAGACCGAGGACACGACGATCGCCGACCTCGCGGTCGCGGTCAACGCCGGCCAGATCAAGACCGGTGCGCCCGCCCGCAGCGAGCGCGTCGCGAAGTACAACCAGCTGCTGCGCATCGAGGAAGAGCTCGGCGACGCCGCGGTCTTCGCCGGTCGCGGTGCCTTCCCGCGGTTCAAGGGCTGAGCATTCGCTGGATGACCGGGGTGCCGGCTTCGCGTCGCGATCACTCGACGTAGGGTGGACTCCATGACAGAAGAGGGAGCCGGGCGCCACGCGCCGGCTCCCTCTTCTCGTCCCGTCAGGCCTCCGCGCGGCTCGCAGTTCGCCGAGGCGTCGCCCGCGGCGCGCGCCCGCCCGGCGTCCGGGGGACGCGGGGGGACGGCGCGGCCGCGGCGCACGGTCGACGTGCGGGAGTGGGCGGGAGGCATCCGCTTCTCGGCGTTCACCGCGATCATGCTCGGCCTCGTGGTCCTGGCCGTGTTCGTGCTCGTGCCGACGGTGGGGACGTTCCTCTCGCAGCGGCAGCAGATCGCGGCCCTCGAGCAGTCGGTCACGCTGACGACCTCGGAGGTCGCCTCCCTGCAGCAGCAGAAGGACCGCTGGTCGGATCCGGCGTACGTGACCTCGCAGGCCCGTGCTCGGCTCTACTACGTACATCCGGGTGAGGTCGTCTACCTCGTCGACAACGACCTGCCGCCGTCCGCCATCCCGCGCGCCCGGACGGCCGTCAGCGAGGACGTCCAGGTCACCCGTGCCGACTGGATGGGTCAGCTCGTGCGCTCGGTCGCCGGTGCCGGGCTCGCCCGGACCGCGACGGGGCCCGCCGATCCGGCGGATCCGGCGGATTCCTCCACGCCCACGCCCTGAGCGCACCGCGGGGCGTCCAGCCGGTCGTCAGCGGGCGCCGGTACCCTGGAGCGGTGCCGCACCCCCCACTGACTCCTGCCACCGACGCCGACCTCGAGGTCATGCGTGAGCAGCTGGGGCGCCCGATGCGCGGCGTGGTCGGCATCGCCGCCCGCTGCGTCTGCGGCAATCCGACGGTCGTGGCGACCGAGCCGCGCCTGCCGGAGTCGGCAGGCGGTGCGCCGTTCCCGACCTTCTACTACCTGACCCACCCGGGGGCGACGGCGGCGATGTCGGCCCTCGAGGCCACGCAGGTGATGCGCGAGTTCTCGGAGCTGCTGGCGACGGACGACGAGGTCGCGGCGGCGTATGCCGCGGCGCACGACGCCTACCTGTCCGACCGCGCCGTGTACGGAGAGGTCGAAGAGATCGCGGGGATCTCCGCGGGCGGGATGCCCACGCGGGTGAAGTGCCTCCACGCCCTCGCCGGTCACGCCCTCGCCGCCGGTCCCGGCGTCAACCCGATCGGCGATCTCGCCCTCGCGCGCGGGGAGTGGTCTCCCGAGCACTGCACCTGCGCGCGTCCGCGGGAGTCCGCATGAGCCGTCGACGCTCGCGGTTCGCCGCGATAGCCGTCGTCGCCGCGCTGCTGGCAGCGCTCGCGGCCGACCCGGCGATGGCGGCCGACCCCGGCGGTCCGGCTGCCGAGGCCCCCCGCACGTCGATCGCGCAGCCGGCGGTGGACCCGACCCCCGCCCCCGACCCCACCCGCGGCGCCGAGTACTGGCTCGACCAGTACGGTGTCCGCTCGGCGTGGCAGACCACGAAGGGCAAGGGCACGACGATCGCGATCATCGACACCGGCATCGGCCGCGGGCCGGTCGAGTTCGCCGGTGCCGTCGTCGGGGGAACCGATTTCTCCGGGGTCGGCGCGTCCGATGGCCGGCTCCCGGTGGGGGCGGTGGACGGGAACCACGGCAGCTGGGTCGCCTCCCTCGCCGCCGCACGCGGAACCGGCACGGACACCGGCATGATCGGGGTCGCGCCGGAGGCGAGCCTGCTCTCGATCTCGATCGGGTTCGGCGCATCGTCGTCGGTGCCCTTCGTGCAGCAGGTCGCCGACGCGATGCGCTGGGCCGTCGACCACGACGCGGACATCATCAACCTGTCGTTCACGACCAACACGCTCGCGTGGGACCCCTCCTGGGACGACGCGTTCCAGTACGCGTTCGACCACGACGTGGTCGTCGTGGTCGCCGCGGGCAACAAGGGGAGCGGCACCGAGGAGGTCGGCGCGCCGGCGACGATCCCCGGCGTGCTCACCGTCGGCGGCGTCGGGCGCGACGAGATCTCCAGCAAGGAGGCGTCGACCCAGGGCATCACGATCGGCATCTCGGCGCCGAGCGAGCAGCTGCTGGGCGTGTCGGCCGACGGGCAGATCGTCCAGTGGAACGGCACGAGCGGCGCCGCTCCCATCGTCGCCGGCATCGCCGCGCTCGTGCGCTCCGCTCACCCCGAGCTGGATGCCGCGAACGTGATCAACCGGATCATCCGCACCGCGCGGCCGGCTCCGGCCGCGCGCAAGGTTCCCGACGAGAAGTACGGCTACGGCCTGGTGGACGCCGCCGCCGCCGTCACCGCCAACGTGGCATCCGTCGACACCAACCCGATGGGAAGCCTCGCCGAGTGGGTGCGGCTGTACCGCCGCGCCAATGTCGCGCCCGTCCCGCAGCCGACCGCCAGCGCGGTCGTGGTGCCGGATCTCCCCGCGGCGGATCGCGTCGAGGTGCGCTCGCCCCTCCTCCCCAGCGCGGACACGCTGCGCTACGGCACCGTCCCGCTCGTGACCTTCAGCCTGGCCGCTATACTGGTGGCGCTCGGCGTCACTGCTGCTGCCCGGCGAATCAGATCGGAGCGCGCGTCGCGCCCTTCGAGCCGCCCACCCAAGGAGTACTCCCACCTGTGACTGACACAGCGTCCAGCACCGCCGTTCGCGCCGTGCCCAAGATCCTCATCGTCGGTGGCGGTTACGCCGGCTTCTACACCGCGTGGAAGCTCGAGAAGCACCTGCGCAAGGGCGAGGCCGAGGTCACCGTCGTCGACCCGCTGCCGTACATGACGTACCAGCCGTTCCTGCCCGAGGTCGCCGCCGGCGAGATCGAGGCGCGCCACGTCATCGTCGGGCTGCGCCGTCACCTCAAGAAGACGCGCGTGGTCACCGCCAAGGTCACGGGGATCGATCACGCGACCAAGACCGCGACGATCACGCCCGACCAGGGCGAGCCGTGGCAGGAGTCGTATGACCAGATCGTCGTCACCGCCGGTGCGGTCTCGCGCACCTTCCCGATCCCCGGGATCGCCGACAACGCCATCGGTCTGAAGACGATCGAGGAGGCCGTCGCCATCCGCGACCGCATCCTCACGAATTTCGACCGCGCCGCGAACCTCCCGCCCGGACCCGAGCGCGACCGCCTGCTCACCGTCGTCGTCGTCGGCGGCGGGTTCGCGGGCATCGAGGTGTTCGCCGAGACCCGCGCGCTCGCGTCGTCGCTGCTGAAGGACTACCCGCAGCTGCGCTTCGAGGACACGCACTTCCACCTCATCGAGGCCATGAGCCGCATCATGCCCGAGGTCTCGCTCAAGACGAGCGAGTGGGTCCTCAAGGATCTCGCCAAGCGGGGCGCGAGCGTGCACCTGGACACCCAGGTCACCGGTGCCGTCGACGGGAACGTCGAGCTGTCCACCGGCGAGGTCATCCCGACCGACCTCATCATCTGGACCGCCGGCGTCATGGCGAACCCCACCGTCGTGCGCGGCGGCGACCTGCCCGTCGAGGAGCGCGGTCGCATCCGGACCCGCGCCGACCTGCGTGTCGGCACCGCGGACGAGGTCGTCGAAGGCGCCTGGGCGGCCGGTGACGTCTCGGCCGTGCCGGACCTGACCGGCAAGGGCGTCGGCGGCTACTGCGTGCCCAACGCGCAGCACGCCGTCCGCCAGGCGAAGCTGCTCGCGAAGAACCTCGTGGGCGTGCTCCGCGGCGAGGTTCCCCGCGAGTACATCCACCACAACCTCGGCGCGGTGGCCGGCCTCGGCCTCTACGACGGCGTGTTCCAGTCCGGCAACATCGCGCTCAAGGGCTTCATCGCCTGGTGCGCGCACCGCGGCTACCACGGGCTCGCGATGCCCTCGTGGGAGCGCAAGTGGCGCGTCATCGGCGACTGGTGGCACAACTTCTGGCTGCGTCGCGACAACGTCTCGCTGCAGACCGTGCAGAACCCGCGCTACGTCTTCGAGGAGTTCGCCGCGCGTCCGCGCCCGGCGGCCCCCGCCGAGGCGCCGGCCGCTCCCGCCATCGATCCGAAGTCGGTCGCGGCGGAGGCGGAGGGCAAGACCCCTGAGTCGGCGCCCGCCGCGAAGGCTCCCGCGAAGAAGAAGGCCGAGGCGTCGGCCTGACGGTCGCCCCTGTTCTCGCGAACCCCCTCGCCGGTCGGGCGAGGGGGTTCGTCGCATCCCGGCCCGCACGGTTCGTCGCGTCCCGAGCCCGCTAGCCTGGACGAGGGCCCCCGTAGCCCAATGGCAGAGGCAGGCGACTTAAAATCGCTTCAGTCTGGGTTCGAGTCCCAGCGGGGGTACTCGGACCCCTGGGAAAGTCGGGTATCTGGCCTGACCATGGTGTGGGCGATCGCTCTCACCGCGGGGCCGTGCTCGCACTCGTGGTCGTCGTCGCGGGGTGGTGGTGGCTGGAATGCCTCGGCCTCTATGACGTAGGTGTCGGAGCGCTCATCTACTTCGCCGTCGTCCTCGCCCTCCACTTCCAGGAGCCGCCGGGCTCGTCCCGCCTCACGCAGGCGGGCTTCATCGTCATGGTGGCCCTCACGGTCTGCGTCATCCGGGTGCACGACATCTGGAGGTACACCTTCGAGCCCCGCAGGAAGTGATGCATGGACCGGCTCGCACAGGAGATCACCAGCACGATCCTGACCCTCGCCGGCGGCGCCGCGGGCGTCGAGCTGATCCGCGCCGTCATCGGCGGCATCGCCGGATCGATGCGCCGCCGCCGCGCCGAGGTCGACCGCAAGGAGACCGAACGCGCCGCCGAGGAAGCCGGCGCCGACGAGGCGGAACGGCGCCTCCGCATCGTCACCGAACACGCCCACACAGTCCGCGTCGCCGCCATCCAAGGCGGTATCCCAATCCCCGAATTCCCGACCTTCTAGGAGTCGTCATGACCGACCGGATCATCCCCGCCGCGGTGAAGCTCGCCGCCAAGCGCGCCGCGGTGAAGACCGCCGCGCAGTCCGCTCGAGGCGCCGGCGCGGCCGTCGTCGCCGCGATCGGCGCATCCGTCCTCGGCGTCGACTGGATGCTCGTCGCCGGCGTCGCCGGCGCGGGCGTCGTCACCGTCGTCTGGGCGGGCGCCGACGCGTACCTCGACAAGATCCGCAACGGCATCCCCGTCGAGTACACCGACGCGACCCTCGTCGAACAGGCGACGCTCACCGAGGACGCGCAGCTCGCCGACCAGGAAGCGGCCGTGTCCCGCGTGCTGCGTCGCGACCCGAGGGCATGACAACCCGGGTTCATATCTAAGGCCCCCTCCCCAGCCGCGTGGCCGGGGAGGGGGCTTTTCTACGTTGGTGCTAGGCCGGGGGAGGCCGAGCTAGTCCCGTGTTCTGCGGCTGAACGCGCCGCCGACCGGGGCGGGCGGGGCTCCGTAGTGTCGAGGGGAACTGCGGATCCCGAGCGCAGTCGGATAGCCGATTCGTTCAGACTCGACGGTGATCGACCCGTCCTTCAGAGTGAGCCCCGCGAAGGTCCTCTCCGCAATCTCAAGACCACCGTCGGGCGCATCGGAACCGATGAGGATGGGCACATGATTGAAGTAAAACTTGCCCCGGTCGAGGCTGATCTTGTGTGGTGGAGTGAGCTCTATCTGAGTGATGATCTTGCCGAGGCCGGCTCGTACGCGAAGGTGGGTGCCGGTGAACTCGACGTCCCAGTTTTCCGTGGCGACCCGCAGCCACCCGTCATCGATCCGAAGCAACGTGCGGTTGTGCTCGTCTCTGATGTTCACGTCGAGGCGTAGGTAGCCGTTGGTAATCCGGGCGCCGAGAACTATCGCGCCGTCAACGACAATTGCTGCGGCACGATCATCGTCCTCGACCCCATCGGTCTTGAGTCGTAGATTTCCGAGCTCGACCGCGAAATCCATGCCGTTGAAGTAGAGCTCGTGGGAGCTCGAGAACGAGGACTTCACGTTGCGCGGGTCGGCGTTCGCCTTACGTACGGTCTCGACCGGAAGACGTCCGGCGGTCTTCTCGCGGTGATGCCACGGGCACAGCAGAGTCATGTGATCGGGGTCGTGGCCGGTCGCCTCGAACCCCTCGATGTGTTCGTAATCGAAGACTGGCGAGCCGCACATGGCGCATCCAAACCCGCATCGCTGACGAAGCTCGAGCCTTACGTCGCGCGGCGGCGTCCTCGCGATGGTGTCTTGCGTGCTCATCTGCCGAGGGTAGCGAGACGGGGCATCCTCGTACATCATTAGCGAACGCTCAGTAGGGCCCATCCGTTGGGCGCCTTCGCCTCGAGCGCTGGCATGGTGTCGTCGTTGATCTCGCGGAGCCCGTCGAGCCGCTGGAACGTCCCGGTCGCGGTCATGACTGTGGAGCCCTTCACCATCGCGACGGGTGCCGACGCGAGTTCCCAGCCGGCCGGGACGGCGGCGGTGAGCTTTTCCTGGATTTCGGCGAGGGAATGGCGCTCGACGTCCATGGTTCTGGTCTCGACGGGACGGATCACACCGGTCAGGCTAAGTCGGGTGACGTGCTCAGACGACCGTGAGGTCCATTCCGGGGCCTGACTCTGGGCGACGCTCGAAGCCGTGCCGTTCGTAGAAGCCTGCGCGCCCCCGAGCAGCGAAGAGCTGCACATCCTCGACCCCGCGCCGTCGCGCTTCCTCTACGAGGCGGGCGAGGACCTCCCCACCGATGCCAGATCCGCGGGCGGTCTCGGTGACGATCATCTCCGTCACGAACGCGTGGAGAGCACCATCGCTGATGAGCCTTCCGATCCCGATGAGGCGCCCAGCGTCGTCTCGCACTGAGCAGACGACCCAGCTACCGGCAAGCGCCTGAGCAAAGCGTTCAATGGTCCAGGTGCCCCACCCTGTCTCTTCGTAGAGCGCCTTGAACTCGACCGCGGTCGGTGAGGAGAACGAATACTGCACGCTCCGACGCTAGCGCGTCACGAGCGGGTCGCCCTACGACCGGACAGCGACGGCGGTGCGCCACACGACGGTGTTGCGGGTTGCGCCGGGGGCCTCGTTCCATTCGACGACGACGACGCGGTCGTTCCATCCCGACGCGAACCCGGCGACGCGGGAGGCGGGGCCTTCCGCCCAGCTGATCCACGCCCAGACTGCCGGCTTGCTGTGCTTCGCTCATTCGAGCGGGTTCGGCCCGTGCGCGTCCATCGGCAGGGTGCACGCGATCCCCGCGTCGTGGTTCCGTGCGCGTGATCGCGCGTCCATGGATTCCTCGTATCGCCTGTTGCTGCCCATGGCCGTCCCCTTCTCGGCCCGAGACGGTCAGCCTAGAACGACACCCCCGCCATCGGTCACCAGCCGGGAAGGCCGGGGAGCCCGTCACCGAGATCATCCACCCCGCCAACGTAGACGGGTCGCTCACGAGCCGCTGTTTAGTCGCCGTTTTCGCGAGTTCCCGGTCCTTACCGTCGGTTCCCGTTCGCCGGACTTCCGCGGCGCGGGAGGCGATGGGAGACAGTCGTAAACCTCGCGCCGTATCGCTTCAGTCCGGGTTCGAGTCCCAGCGGGGGTATTCGACGCTCCACGGCACGGACCGGTGCCTGTCGCCGCACGCCGAAAGAGACGGGGGACGGGGTCGGGCGGGTCCGCGTCGAGAGGCGCTGAGCACGATCGACGCGCGGGCACCCTCGCCTCGGGGCGTACTACGCCCGACGGAACAGATCCGCCTGGAACCGGTACGCGTCGCCGCGGTACTTGTTCAGTCCCAGCAGCACCGGGATGCCCTCCGCGGTGTAGGCCGTCTCCTCGCCGACGAGGACCGCCGCTCCGATCGTCGTGTTCAGCATCTTGGCCAGCGTCGCATCGGCGGTCGACGCCGCGACGCTGTACGCGCTGCGGTAGATCGTCACGCCACACAGCTCGCGCAGCGTCTCGTACAGCGAGGCGTTCTCCAGGGCGGCGCCGACGAGGTCCGGCGCACGCTGCTCGGGGACTACCACGACGTCGAAGCACACGGGCGTGCCGTCCATCGCCCGCAGCCGATCGATCTGCAGGACCGACGAGGCGGGGGCGACGCGCAGGCGCTCCGCCTCATCGAGCGTCGCGGTGCGCAGCTCCTGCCGCAGGACGCGCGCCGTCGGATGGAGGCCCCGCGCGCGGGCCATCTCGGTGAAGGACTGGAGCGTGCTCGGGGGCTCGCCGAGGACGGTTGCCGGCACGAACCACCCCCGCTGCGCGGAGCGGATCAACCGGCCCTCTCCTTCGAGCGCGGTGAGGGCCGAGCGCAGCGTCACGCGGCTCACCCCGATCCGCTCGGCGAGCTCGCGTTCGCCCGGAAGGCGCGTCCCCGCGCCGAACAGTCCGACGTCGAGTTCCTGCGTCAGCTGCTCGTAGGCCTGGGATGCCGCCGTGGTGAGGCTCATGATGCGAAACGTACCACACGGCCGATCTGGTCGACCAGTAGACCATTCTGTTTTACTACTGGACTAACTGGTCTGAGGGTGTTAGCGTGCCAGCAGCGCGGCCCGTTTGACTCCGGTGCACCCGGTGACGACACCCGGGGCCGGCGACGGCACACGAACACGATGGAGTGAAGATGATCTCGAAGAAGTCACGCGTCACGGCGGTGGCGGCGGCCGGTGCGCTTGCTGCGCTGGCGATCACGGGGTGTGCGCCGGGCGGAGGGACGGGCGGGCCGACGGGTCCGGCGAGCGTCTCCAAGGACGTCGCCGCCGCGGGCGACGTCACCCTGAAGCTCTCCGACTTCTGGGGCTCCGCGGAGCAGGACTGGATCGTCTCGGTAATCGATCAGTTCGAGAAGAAGTACCCGAACGTCACGATCGAGCGCACGCAGGAGGACTGGGGACAGCTCACCAGCACGCTGAACCTGCAGATGCAGGACGACGGCGGTCCCGACATCGCTACCGCGAACAACGGCTGGTCGTCGCTGGGCACCTTGGCGAAGGGACACCTCGTCCTCAATCTCGACGCCTACGCCGACCTCTACGGCTGGAACGACAGTGTGCCGACGACGATCGCCCGACAGAACAAGTTCACGACCGATGTCACGAAGATCGGCGAGGGCTCCTGGTTCGCGACGCCCCAGGCGAGGGCCTCCCTCATCGGGGTCTATTACAACGCCGACGTCCTGACGAAGCTCGGGATCGAGGTGCCGAAGACGCTCGACGACCTGGAGCAGGCGGCGGCCACGGTCAAGGCGGCCGGGTTGATCCCCTTCAGCTACAGCGGTCTCGACGGCAACACTGCGGCCCTGCTGGGCCTGCAGGCGGTGTACGGCAGCGAGGCCGACATCAACGACTTCGTCTACGGCGACCCGGGTGTCACCGCCGACCAGACCGGGCTCACGCGGGCGGCGGCGACTCTCCAGGACTGGAACGCGAAAGGCTGGCTGACCCCGAACTTCGAGGGCATCGACTACCAGACCTCGGTGGCGGACTACCTCGACGGGAAGGGCGTGTTCCGCTTCGAGTACACCGGGTCGCTCGGTCTCAGCGGCGACCAACTGAACCGGTTCGGGTACATCCAGTTGCCGCAGGCGGGGGGCGGGTCCACGGTCGGCGTCGGGGCGGCGCCGGGCGCGATGGTCATCTCGGCGATGTGCGCCCACCCCGACGTCGCCGCCGCCTTCCTCGACTTCGTGATGTCGCAGGACTCGGCGCAGACGGCGGTCGACCTCGGGCTGGTGCCCGCCCTGCACGAGGTGAAGACCCCCGACGTGCTCAGTCAGCGAGGCGAGGCGGCGGCCACCGCGACGCTCGACAGCGACGACGGTTACGTGCCCTACTTCGACTGGTCCAGCCCGACCATGCTCGACGTGCTGAGCCAGAACATGCAGCTGCTGCTCGCGGGCAAGACGACGCCGCAGGACTTCTCCGCTGCGGTCGACGCCGATCGCGACGCGTTCCTGGCGGGCTGATCGTCCGTGAGCATCTCACACGCGGGGGCCGCCGTCGCACGCGACGCGGGTGATGGCGGCCCCTCGGCCACGCGCGCGACCCTCGTGCCGCCACGGCGACGGGGGCGCACATCGCATGCGCGTCGACGCGCGCGTATCGCGGGGCTGATGTTCGCCGCGCCGGGCCTGCTGATCTACGCCGGCGTCGTGCTCTGGCCGCTGGTGCAGTCGCTGCAGTACTCGTTCTACAAGTGGGATGGGATCTCCGCGGCGATCTGGGTGGGCGCCGACAACTACCTGAACTTCTTCACGGACCCGGTGCTGCGCTCGACGCTCGGCAACGTCCTCGTCCTGATCCTCTTCTTCGCGATCCTGCCGATCGCCCTGGGGCTCCTGTCGGCGGCGCTGATCACCACCGGGAAACGCCGCGGCATGGCGGTCTACCGGTGGATCTTCTTCCTGCCCCAAGTGCTCACGAGCGTCGTCATCGCGCTGCTGTTCAAGCGGATGTACGCGCCTGAGGGCCCCATCAACGAGGCGCTGCGCGCGCTCGGACTGGACGCCCTCACCAAGAACTGGCTCGGCGACTTCACGTGGGCGCTGCCGGCCGTCGGCCTGATCGGCACCTGGGTGACCTTCGGATTCTGCATGGTCCTGTTCATCGCGGGGGCGTCGTCTATCGCCCCCGAGCTGTACGAGGCGGCGCGGATGGACGGTGCCGGGCCCGTCCGGGAGTTCTTCGCGGTCACGCTGCCCGGCCTCCGCGGTCAGATCGCGGTCGCGCTGACACTCACCATCACGGCGGCGCTGCGTGCGTTCGATCTGATCTGGATCACGACGCGCGGGGGACCCGGCACGTCGACGCTCACCCCCGCCGTGGCGCTGTACAAGGCCGCGTTCGTCAACCCGGATGTCGGCCAGGCCGCGGCGATCGGCGTCGTCATGGCGATCCTGTGCCTGATCATCGCCGTCGTGATCACCCGCGTCTCGGAGAAGGAGTGACCGTGTCCTCACGTTCCGAGAAGGTCTTCACCTACGCCGTCCTGACCATGGCCGTGATCGTGCTGTGGCCGGTCGGCACCTTCGTCGCGGCGGCGCTCAGCCCCGACCGCGCGGGGCGTCCGTCGGCCGATCTGCAGTGGGGCAACTTCGTCACCGCATGGACGAGCGCGGAGTTCTCGCGTTCGATGGTCGTCTCACTCACGATCACGGTCGCCGTGGTCATCGTCGGCACCCTCCTCGCACTCCTGGGCGGCTACGCGTTCGGCGTTCTCGGAGTGGTCGGCGACCGGGTCCTGTTCCCGCTCATCCTCCTGGGGATGATGATCTCGCTCGAGGCGATCATCGTTCCGCTGTACTACCAGTTCCGAACGCTCGGGCTCACCGACAACCTGCTCGGCGTCATCCTCATCCACGTAGGCATGGGCGTGCCGTTCGGCATCTTCTGGATGCGCGCCGCGTTCCGCGCTCTTCCGCGCGGCATCTTCGAGTCCGCCGAGATGGACGGTGCGAGCTCGATGCGGATGCTGTGGTCGATCGCCGTGCCGAACCTGATGCCGGCCGTGTACACGTTCATCCTGCTGAGCTTCATTTGGACGTGGAACGACTACTTCCTCTCGCTCGTCTTCCTCCACGGCGACAACCAGACGGCGACCGTGGCGCTGGGCGTGTTCCAGGGGAAGTACGTCACCCAGATAAACCTGATGGCCGCCGGCGGCCTCATCGTCGCCGCGCCCGTGCTCATCCTCTACGTGATCTTCCAGCGGAAGTTCATCTCGGGGATGCTCGCGGGCGCCATCAAGGAATGACCGGAGCGCCGGTCGTGGACAACAACGTAAGGGCAGCATCGTGATCCTCACCCCCGACATCCTTCCCGACGGCGACGCGGTCGGCGCCGCCGTCGCCGACGCGATCGTGCAGCGGATGGCGCAGAAGGGCGACTCGCCGTTCCTGCTCGGCTGCCCCAGCGGACGCACGGCCGTGCCGGTCTACCGGGCGCTCGCGCGGCACGCGTCCGCCGGGGCGGACCTGTCCCGGCTCGTCATCGTCATGATGGACGACTACGTCGTCGCCGACGGGGCCGGCGTGTTCCGCATCGTCGACCCGGACGCCTCGTACTCGTGTCTGGGCTTCGCGCGCCGCGACATCCTCGAGCCGATCGCTGCGGCCGCCCGCGCCGCGGGCACCGTCGCGCCGACCCGGATCTGGACCGCCGACCCCACGGACCCGCAGGCCTACGACGCGCGCATCGCGGCCGAGGGCGGGATCGACCTGTTCCTGCTGGCGTCGGGCGACAGCGATGGGCATGTCGCCTTCAACCAACCCGGCACGCCACGGAACGAGAAGACGCACATCGTCACCCTCGGCGAGGCCACGCGCCGCGACAACATGCACACGTTCCCGGAGTTCACCGACCTCGAGATGGTGCCGCTGCACGGGATGACGGTCGGTGTCGACACCATCGCGAGCCAGTCGGCCGAAGCCGTGATGCTCCTGTGCGGCGCGCACAAGCGGGAGGCGTACCGTCGACTGATCGCCGCACGCGGCTACGAGGCCGACTGGCCCGCGACGATCATCACCGAGTGCCGCCGGCCCACCGTTCTCGCCGATCGCGCCGCGGCCGCCGTCTGACCCCGACCTCTGCGAAAGCACCCCTCCGATGACCCTCGCTCCGTCCGACGTCGACGCCGTCCTCGCCGCGCTCACCCTCGAAGAGAAGGCCTCCCTGCTCTCGGGCGCCGACGAGTGGTTCACGCAGCCGATCGACCGCCCCGGCCTCCCGCGCGCCGTCCCGTCCATCGAAGTGGGCGACGGTCCGCACGGGCTGCGGAAGGAGACGGGTGTCGACATGGTCTGGGTGCCCGCGACCGCCTTTCCCACCGCGTCGGCGATGGGTGCCAGCTGGGACCGCGACCTGGTGCGCCGCGTCGGCGCGGCCATCGGCGCGGAGGCGCGGGCGGAGGGCGTGCAGGTCGTGCTCGGCCCGGGCGTCAACATGAAGCGTTCGCCGCTGTGCGGGCGCAACTTCGAGTACTTCTCCGAGGATCCGATGCATTCCGGCGTGCTGGGCAGCGCGTACGTGCAGGGCGTCCAGTCCGTGGGCGTTGGGGCGTCGCTCAAGCACTTCGCCGCCAACAACCAGGAGATCGAACGGACGCGGATCTCCGTCGTGGCCGACGAGCGCACGCTGCGGGAGACGTACCTCGCCGCGTTCGAGCGCGTCGTACGGACCGCCGATCCCTGGACGGTGATGTGCTCGTACAACCGCCTGCTCGGGGTGCACGCTTCGGAGAACCGGTGGCTGCTCACCGAGGTGCTCCGGGACGACTGGGGGTACGTCGGCGTTGTGCTCTCGGACTGGAACGCGGTGCACGACCGCGTGTCCGCCGTGCGCGCGGGGCTCGACCTGGAGATGCCCGGCACGGACGGCCGCACCGACGCGGACGTCGTCGCCGCGGTGCGCGACGGGCGGCTCGACGCCCGGCTCGTGGACGACGCCGCGCGCCGGGTCCTTCGTCTCGTGGCGCGGGCCTACCCGGGGCCCGACCTCGTCGACGGGCCGGTGCTGGCCCTCGGTCACCGCGCGGGCGACCGCCTGAGCACCGCCCAGCTCGCCCTCCTCGACGCCGGGGCGCACCACGCGCTGGCGCGGGAGGCGGCGGCCGCGTGCATCACCCTGCTGCGGAACGAGCGGGTCGCGGACGCACCGGCCCTGCCGCTCGGTGAGATCGACGGGGCCTCGATCGCAGTGATCGGAGCCTTCGCGGAACACGCCCGCATCCAGGGCGGCGGGTCGTCGGGAGTCGACCCGACGAGGATCGACACCCCGCTCGAGAGCATCCGCGCGGTGGCCGGCGCCCGTGTCTCGTTCGCCCCCGGATACGTCTACCTGCCGAAGGACGCCTACCAGGACGACAACCTCGCAACCCTCGCGGCTCACGGCGTCGACCTCGCCGCGGGCGACCCCGCGCTCGCACGGCGCACGGCGGCGCTCTCACGAGAGCTCCAGCTCGCCGAGGCGGTGCGACGCGCGACGCGCGGACCGCTCTCCGCGCAGGCGCAGCGACTGCAGGACGAGGCCGCCCGCGTGGCCGAGCACGCGCGGACCATCGTGGCCGTCGTCGGGCTGCCGCTGGCCTTCGAGCAGGAGGCGAACGATCGCGACACCCTCGGCCTCCCCGGCGACCAGGTCGCCCTGCTGCAGCGCCTCGCCGACATCCGCGATCGCACCGGTGCACGCCTCGTCGTCGTGCTCTGCGCCGGCTCGGCCGTCACGATGGACCCCTGGCACGACCGGGTCGATGCGATCGTCCTGACGTGGCTCGGCGGTCAGGGGATCGGCGGCGCCGTCGCCGACATCCTGTTCGGCCGCGCGACCCCGAGCGGCAAGCTCGCCGAGACCTTCCCGCTCGCCCTGTCGGACACCCCCGGTCAGCCGCGTTGGACCGGCGAGCGCGGCACCGTGCTCTACGGCGAGGGCGTGTTCATCGGCTACCGCTGGTACGACGCGCTGGAGCGGCCCGTGCGCTACCCGTTCGGACACGGCCTGTCGTACACGACGTTCTCGTACGCGGACCTCGACGTCGAGGTCGTCGATGCGCGCGCAGGCGAGGTGCGCGTCACGTGCACCGTGACGAACACGGGTGCGCGGGCCGGGGCGGAGATCGTGCAGCTGTACGTCGGCGACCCCGAGGCCGAGGTCCCCCGCCCCGTGCGGGAACTCCGCGCGTTCGACAAGGTGCGCCTCGACGCCGGTGCGGCGGCGCGCGTCGAGTTCCGCCTCGGCAGCCGGGACTTCGCCTATTGGGATGCCGTCGTCGAGCGTCCCGACGGACGGGCCGGCGCGTGGCGTCGCGAGGGCGGTGAGTTCGTCATCGAGATCGGGGCGTCCTCGCGCGACATCCGGCTCTCGAGGACCATCGAGCTGCCCGATGACCCGACGATGCCCGCGCTCGTGCCGGATGCCGCGCTCGGCACCGTGAGCACGTCGCGCTTCGTGCAGGGACACGCCGGATGAGCGGCGCGGTCGCGACGGCGGCACGTGCCCTGGTCGGCGTCGACATCGGCGGGACGAAGACGCGGATCGTGCGGGCGTACGTCGGCGACGAGAGCATCGTGACCGACGTGGAGGTGGCCTCGTCCTCATGGCGAGGTGCGCTCGGCGACGTCGAGGCCGATGCCTCCGGCCTCGCGCGGCTCCTCCGCGCGCACATCGCAGCGGGGCTCGACGACGCGGTCGTGGTCGGCGCCCACGGATGCGAGAACACCGCTCAGTGTCTGGCCCTGGAGGACGCGCTGGGGCGTGTCGTCGCCGGGCGGATCCGCGTCGTGAACGACTCCGAGCTCATCGCCCCGGCGATGGGCGCCCGGAACGCCGTCGGCCTCGTCGTGGGCACCGGATCGATCGCATCGGCGCGCGACGGGGGCGGGCTCGTCACCGCGGGCGGGTGGGGGTGGATCCTGGGCGACGAGGGGAGCGCCCCCGCGCTCGTGCGGGAGGCGACGCGAGCGGTGCTGGCGTCGCTCGATGACGGAGAGCCCCCGGACGCGCTCGGCCGGGCGCTGTTCGCCGCCTTCGACGTCGGGGATCAGGACGCCCTCGCCCTCGCGCTCACGCAGGCGGCCGATCCGGACGACTGGGGCCGACACGCCCCGGTCGTCTTCGCCGCCGCCGACGCCGGGTCGCGGATCGCCGCGCAGGTGGTGGACCGGGCGGGGGGCGACCTCGCGCGGCTCGTCGACCGGCTGATCCGCCGCGGCGTCCGCCCGGACGCGGTCGTCGCCGGCGGATCGGTGATCGAAGGACAGCCCGGGCTCCAGCTCGCCCTCCGCACAGCGCTGGCGCGCACGCACCCGGAGATCGCTCTCCACATCCTGGACCGACCGCCCGTCATGGGGGCCCTCGCCCTCGCGCGGGAGCTCGCCGACGTCGACCACACACCCGAAGAAAGGCAGTCCACATGAAAGTCACGCTGATCGGAGCCGGCAGCCGTGAGTTCGCCGGCAAGATGGTCCGCGACCTCCTGCTGAGCGACCCCATCGCCCAGCAGGGTCTCGAGATCGTCCTCATGGACATCGCGGCCGAACCGCTCGCCGAGATGGAGGCGTACACGCGCCACCTGGTCGCGACGCTCGCGCACGGCGCCGCCGTGTCGGCGACGACCGACCTCGACGCCGCGTTGACCGGCGCGGACTTCGTCATCACGGCGATCGAGCGCGACCGCTATCACTACTGGTCGCAGGACTTCACCGTCCCGAGGACGTACGGCTTCGCGCAGGTATACGGCGAGAACGGCGGCCCCGGCGGCCTCTTCCACGCGCTGCGCCAGTTCGGTCCCCTGCTCGAGATCGCCCGGGCGATCGAGCGGCTGGCGCCGGAGGCGCTCTTCCTCAACTTCTCCAATCCCGAGCACAAGGTGTGCGAGGCGATCACGCGTCTGACCTCGGTGAAGGTCGTCGGCCTCTGCCACGGCTACTTCTACGGCGTGCGACAGATCTCCGCCTTCCTGGACATGCCCGCGGAGCGGCTCGACCTGCCCGCGGCGGGGATCAACCACTTCACGTGGTTCCAGGCGATCCGCGACAAGGAGACGGGCGAGGACCTCTACCCGCGCCTGCGCGAGGTCGAGCGCACCGCGAACTGGGTCTCGGACTGGCACGAGATCGGCCTCTCCCGCATCCTCTTCCGCCGGTTCGGGCTGTGGCCGTCGCCGAGCGCGAACCACATCGGCGAGTACCTCTCGTGGGCGCAGGACTACGTGCCCACGCAGCTCCAGTACTTCCACGACCCCGGCGTGGGCTCGCCGTGGCGCGCAGGCGCCGAGACGCCGGAGTGGTACTACGAGATCCGCTTCGCCGACACGGACCGCGCCTTCCACGCGCCGAACCCCGCCACCACGCTGGAGACGTCGCTCGAAGACCGCCCCGTCGAGTCGTCCGAGGAGCTGGCGATCCCGATCATCGAAGCGGTCGCGTGCGGCGTGCCGCGCGACATCCCGGCCGTCAACATCCCGAACCGCGGCGCGATCCCCGGTCTCCCTGACGACATGGTCGTCGAGGTGCCCGTCACGGTGGTCGACGGCGAGCTCGTGCCGCTGCGGATGGCTGAGCTTCCCACGGGCATCCTCGCGATGGTCCAGCTCCAGGGCGCGATCCACAAGCTCCTGGTCGAGGCGTACGCCGAGGAGTCCAAGGCGAAGCTGCTGCAGGCGGTCCTGCTCGACCCGATCGTCGACAACCACAACCGTGCGGTGGCGATGGTGGACGAGTTCCTGCGGCTGCAGGCGGACGTCCTGCCGCCGCTGCGCTAGGGCGACGCGGCGGCGGCCGTTACATCTCGAACAACCCCACCAGGTCCTCGTTCCGCGTGAACACAGGTATCCGCTCCAGGGGTGTGTCGATGTCGACGAGCCGGCCGCCGCGGACCCGTTCCCCCGTCCACACGTCGATCCATTCGCCGTGCGGCAGATAGACCGGCGTCGACGTGGCGCCGTCGGTCATCACCGGGGCGACGAGGAGGTCGTCGCCGAGCAGCCACTCGGGGGGCGCGGACCAGATCGCGGGATCGTCGGGGAACTCGAAGAACAGCGGGCGCATGAGCGGACGGTCGGTCGCGATCGCCGCCGCGGCCGACCGCTCCAGATAGGGCACGAGGCGCTCCCTCAGGTGGGTGTAGGCCCGCGCGAGCTCCATTACCCGCTCGTCACCCGTGCGCTCGGCGATGTTCCACGGTGTGCGGTCGCGCGAGGGGCTCCGGTGATGGTTGAACTCGGAGTGGTACTGCATGATCGGCACGAAGGTCGACGCCTGCAGCGCCCGGATGTAGAGCTCCGCCGACGGGATCTCGCCCGAGAAACCCGCGATGTCCCACCCCCAGTAGACGATGCCGGACGCGGCGGCGGTGAGGCCCGCGTTCATCGACCACCGGAACGCCTCCCACGTCGAGTTCTCGTCGCCGGCCCAGAAGGCGCCGTGCGCCTGCGACCCGGTGAACCCGGCGCGGCTGAAGGTGACCGGCGCCTTGCCCGCCGATGCGAGCAGCGCACCGTAGGCCTTCGGGTACGCGACCGGGAAGGTGTTGTTCTTCTCGTCGCCGCGGCGGCCGTCGAGGTAGACGAGCTCCGCACCCCACGCGTGCTCGCCGCCGTCCGTCTTGAACCCGTCGACGCCGACCTCGTCCACGAGGTAGCGCCGCTTCTCGGTCCACCACTGCGCCGCGCGCTCGTCGGTCAGATCCGGCATGAGAGCGAGCGGGAACCACCAGCCGCGATTGCGGTAGGGCCTCGTCCCGCCCGTCGGCGTCGGCTCGCGGATCAGCACGTCCTCGCGCACCGCCGCCTCGGCATCCGCTCTCGCCTGCCCGTGCGGGTGCGGGCGCATCTTCATCAACGGGATCTGCCACAGGTGCAGCCGGATGTCGCGGTCGTGCAGGTCGTCGGTCATCGCCTTCGGGTCCGGCCACGCGCCCTCCGGCGGGAAGGTGAACTCGGCGAGCGTGTGCGGCGATCCGTCCGCGTGCACCTCGTACTGCGCATCGCGGAACGCCGTGAAGGTCGACTCGTCGCTCCACGCCTCGATGACGACCGAGCCGACGGGGATGTCGTGCTCGGCGTGGAGGTCCATCTGCCGCATGACCTCGGCCTGCGTGTTCCACTCGTTGCCGCTGGCCCAGAGCCGGAAGACCCAGCTCGGCAGCTCCGTCGCCCGGCCGGCGACGTCCAGGAACGCGCCCAGCACGTCGGTGGGCATCCCCTCGAAGAGGCGTACGGTGAGCGGCTCGACGGCGTCCGCCTCGGCCTCGATCACGATGCGGTCGGGCGTGCTCGCGCCGACGTCGAACCACACGCGACGCGTCGTGTCGACGTGGAACCCCCACCCGCTGCCGCCGACCACGTGAGCGAACGGCATGGGCAGATAGGTCTTCCGCTCCGCGCCCTGGCTCTTGTACTGCTCGAAGACCACGGAGTCCAGCGTCCTCCCGCGCTGATCGACGGCGTCGTAGCGCTCGCCGAAGCCCACGACGTGTTCCGGGGCGTCGAGGGGGACCGCGAAGCGCACTCGGCGCGGGCGTTCTCCGTCGTCGAGGACCTCGACGCTTCCCGGGATCACCCGCGGTGCGCCGATCTGCCGGATCGCGGCGTCGTCGGCGCGCCAGCGCGCGGGGCGGAACGCGAACCAGCGGGTGCGCTCCCGCGTGCCGTCGGCGCGCGTCCCGGTGAAGCGGTAGCGGTACGCGGATCCGCTCTCCAGCACGGGGGAGGCGACCTGCCAGCCGCCTGTGGCGCGCGCGAGTCGTGCGGCGGCGGACGCGAGGTGACCCCCGTCGGTCACCTTGCCCCGCGATGTCGTGGCGACCCGCTCCAGCGCGAGCTCCTCGCCGGACATGGTGTCGCGCTCGTCGGTGCGCTCGATGCTGCACGAGACGGAGACGATGCTCGCGTCCGCCCGCACCCCGAGGAGGACGCGCTCGCCCACGAGCGGGAGGACGGGGGAGCGCTGTTCGGTGTCGACGGAGTACGGGTGTCCCGAGCCTTCGGGTCGGTGGCGGAGCATCAGCGGGATCCTTCGAGGGTGTGGTGGGGGGTCGTCGGGATGCGGCCGAGCTCGACGCCCAGCCGCAGGAACATGGCATGCGACCACAACAGGGGAGTGGCGACGGGCCCCCACCTGTCGATCCACTCGTCGCGCATGCCGGGGGCGATCAGGTGCTCGGCGACCTGCTCGGGCATGTCGAGCGTGGCGGTCGCGGCCCCGGCGGCCCACGCGAACAGCTCGTTGGCGCGCGCCTCATCACCCGCGGCGGCGTGCGCGAGGCCGAGGAAGCAGCTCAGCAACGGCCACTGCCCGCCGCCGTAGAAGGTGTCGCCCAGGTAGCGGTGCACCCCGCCGTCCACGGTGAGGTGTGCCTCCAGCACGTCGATGGTGCGGCGGGCGAGGGCTGACGACGCCTCGACGACGTGCAGCGGTGCGATCGCGGATGCCAGACTGCCGTCGACCGCGGTGCTCCCCACCCACTTGATGAGGTGCCCATCCGCGACGCCGTCGGTGCGGATCCTCGTCCGGATCGCCGCCAGACCGTCTCGCACGCGTGCGGAGCGATCGGCATCGACGAGCTCCTGGCGCAGCGCCGCGTCGAGGCCCGCCGCGATGCAGGCGAGCGTCGAGACGTGCACGTGCCGGGAATGCTCCTCCCACCAGTCGTAGCAGGGACGCTCCCACGAGGCGAGCAGGTAGTCGACGGTCAGGGCGACCGCGTCGCGGTACCGGTCGCTCTCCAGGCCGTGCCGGTCCAGGTGCGCCCCCAGCGCCCACATCCACGTCCCGTAGCCGTCGAGCTGGAAGTCCCACCATTCGTCGGTGCCGTCGTCGCCCGCGAACGTGAACCGGGCGGGCAGCATGCGATCGCCCGCCGGTGGACGGCCCGCGTCGGTCTCATGGACGATCGTCCGGATCTGATCCGCCCTGCGTTCGAGCGTGTCGGCGCACCAGTCGAAGAACCGCGTCGCTGACTCCGCGCCGCCGGCGACCGAGGCCGCGTCCGCGATGAAGGAGCCGTCGCGCAGCCAGCAGTAGCCGACGTAGGCCGAGAACGTGGGGCTGGCGGGGTAGGCGCCTTCCGGCGTCTGCAGATCGCCGATCAGGGCGATGCTGTGTCGCGCGAGACGGTGGATGTCGTCGTCGGTGAGCGCGTCGTGGTCCACGATGATGTCCTTCGGAGAGTGGTCGCGCCCCCCCCCCGGGGGGCGGGGGGGGCCCCGGGGGGGGGGGGGGGCCCCACCGGGGGGGGCGCCGCCCCCGCGACCGGGGTGTGCTGGGGATCCGCTACTTCAGGAGGCCGTCGACCTGCCTCGCGAGCGCGGGGATGGCCTCGTCGGTCTTCGCCCGACCGGCCGCGACCTCACCGAGCGCGTTCGTCACGGCGTCCTGGATCTGCTGCGCGTTGGTCCCCAGCCGCGGCGCGACGGCGATGTGCTCGAGCGAGTCGAAGACGGCCTGACGGTTCGCCGGCGGCGTCTTGTCGAGGTAGGGCTTGAGCAGGGCGTCGTCGGCGACGGGCGGCAGCTCCCAACCCGCCGACAGGCGGGTGTCGACCATCGTCTTCGAGCTCGTCAGGTAGTCCGCCCACTTCTGGGCCGCCGCCTGGTGCGCGGAGTTCTTCGAGATGACGACCGCGTTCGAGAAGGTCGCGCTCGCCTTCTGGGCGTCACCCGGCTCGACGGCGATGTCCCAGCCGAACGGCAGATCGCCGACCAGGCTGATCATCCAGATGCCGGTGTGCCACATCGCGAGCTTGCCGTCCTTGAACAGGTTCGTGTCGAAGTCGGCCGTGCCCGCGCCGTCCGCCGCCGTCGGCATGACGGTGCCGGACTTGCCGGCGATCCAGTCGGCGGCCTTCATCCCGGCGGCGGAGTCGAACTCGGCGGCGGAGTCGTCGGCGTTCAGGAACGTGCCTCCGGCCTGCTGCACGGCCTTGTAGTACTCGTAGTAGCTGACGGGCTGGTAGTCGCCCCACACGCCGGCGGCCTTGTCCGTCAGCTTCTCTGCCGCGGCCTTCTCGTCCGCCCAGGTCCAGTCCGACGTGGGGTAGGCGATGCCGGCCTTGTCGAACAGATCCTTGTTGTAGAAGAGCACGACGTTCGAGAAGGACGTGGGCAGCCCGTACTGGGCCCCGTCGACCTTGTAGGTGTCGAGCACCGAGGTGCGGTACTTGGTGTCGTCGACTCCGGTCATCTCGGCGAGCACGCCGTTGGCCTGGATGTTCGCGAAGCTCCCGGCGTCGACGTCGAACACGTCGGCCTCGGTGCCGGCGGCGAGGTCGGTCTGCAGCTTCGTGAAGTAGTCGGCGTAGGCGGCCGTCTGCACGTTCACCGTGATGTCGGGATTCTCCTTCTCGAAGGCATCGACGATCGTCGTGAGGTTGGCCTCGTTGCCGCCGTTCGAGATGAAGTTGGAGTAGGTGATCGTGACCGGGCCGGATGCGTCGCCGTCGCCGCTCGACGAGCATCCCGTCAGCGCGGCCGCGCCGAGGATCACGACGCCTCCGGCGGCGATCAGGGTCTTCTTCATGGTGGTATCTCCTTTGATGTGGATGGGTCGGGCGAGGGAGGGGCGGGCGGAGCCGGGCATCACTTGAGCCCCGTGCCGGCGACGCCCTGGACGATGTACTTCTGTGCGAAGAGGTAGAGCGCGAGCATCGGGATGATGCTGACGACCGATCCCGCCATGAGGACGTCCCACTGCGTGGAGAACTGCCCTTGCAGGGTCGACAGCGCCACGGGGAGGGTCTGCATCGTGGGATCGCGCAGAATGATCAGCGGCCACAGGAAGCTGTTCCACGTGTTGAGGAAGGCGAACACCGCCAGCGTCGCCAGGGCGGGCCGCACGAGCGGCAGCATGATCTGGAAGAAGATCCGGAAGTGCCCGGCGCCGTCCAGCGTCGCCGCCTGGTCCAGGTCGTAGGGCACCGTGCTCATCGCCTGTCTCAGCAGGAACACGCCGAACGCGGAGGCGATCGTCGGCAGGATCGCGCCGAGGTAGGTGTTGATGAGGCCCAGCGTCTTCATCTCGGCGAACAGCGGGACGATGAGCACCTGGAAGGGGATCATCATCGTCGCGAGGTACAGGACGAAGACGGCGCCGCGACCGCGGAACGGAAGCCGGGTGAACGCATAGGCCGCCATCGAGCTCGTGACCAGCTGCAGGATCGTGCTGATGACGGCGATGATGAGCGAGTTCGCGATGACCTTCGCGAACGGTACGCGGGTGAACAGCTCCGCGTACGGCGCCAGCGACGGGTCCTCGGGGATCAGCTTCGGTGTGCTCGTCAGTGTCGCCCCGGGGCTGATCGAGGTGACGACCGTCCAGAGGAAGGGGAAGAGCATGATCAGGCCGCCGACGACGAGGACGACGTAGAGCAGTGCGCGCCCGAACGGGAATCGACGTGTCGTCTCACTCATAGGTCACCCACCGCTTCTGGCCGTAGAACTGGATCAGGGTGATGACGAGGATGACGAAGAACAGCAGCCAGGACAGGGCGGATGCCATGCCGGCCTGACCGTAGCGGAACGTCAGGTCGTACACCTGCTGCACCACGACGCGGCTCGCGTCATTCGGTCCGCCGCCGGTCATGACGTAGACCTGGTCGAAGACCTGGAACCCGTTGATGAGGGAGAGGACGATGACGAAGAACGTCGACGGGGACAGCAACGGCAGTGTGATGCTGCGCAGGCGCCGCCACCATCCGGCTCCGTCGAGCGCTGCCGCCTCGTACAGGTCGGGATTGATGGTCTGCAGGCCCGCGAGGAGGATCACCATCACGAAGCCGACGTCCTTCCAGGCCGACGCGAGGATGATCGAGGGCATCGCCCACGCCGGATCCGCCCACCAGCCGGGTCCCTGGATGCCGAACCAGGCGAGCGCCGTGTTGACCACGCCGTTGCTGGGGCTCAGCAGCCAGCGCCACACCAGCGCGACGACCACCCAGCTCGTGATGACGGGGAGGAAGTAGACGCCGCGGAAGAGGGCGCGTCCGCGCAACCGCGAGTTGAGGGCGAGGGCGAGCGCGAGGCCGCCGACGTAGACGAGCGGCAGGTAGCCGACGATGTAGGTCACCGTGTGCAGGAACGCCTGATGGGTCGCCGGGTCGGTGAGCAGGTGCGCATAGTTGTCGAGGCCCACCCAGGTCATCGGTCCGATGAGGTTCCAGGAGTGCAGCGAGGTCCATCCTGCGGAGATCATCGGACCGATGACGAAGGCGAGCAGCGGGATGAGGCTCGGCAGCAGGAACACCAGGACGGTGAGGACGTACTTCAGACGCACTCCCCGAGGCGGCGTGCGGCGGCGGTGCGCCGGCGGCTCGGTCGTGACGAGCGCCGCGGGCGTCGCGTAGGTCGTCATGCCGACGCCTCCGCGGGAGCGGCCAACCGCTCGCGGACCAGACGGCCCTGCTCACCGGCCACCCCGTCGGAGTCGAAGGGCGTCGCCAGCACGAGGGCGGCGGCGCCCTGGGCCCAGCGGTCATCCTGCCAGCTCTCGACGACGATGGGGGTGCCGCGCTTCCCGGGCACGAGGGCGTTGCGCAGCGCCCTCTCGAACGTTCCGGCCCAGTGCGGCCAGGCCTGCACCCCCTCGCCGAGGAGGACGACGACGGCGGGATCGAAGAGGTTGATTGCGCCGGCCAGCGCGCGACCGAAGACATGGCCCGCGTTGGCGAAGATCTCGCGAGCGCCGTCGTTGTCGGCATCGGCCAGCGCACGCAGGTCGTCGATGGTCTCGGAGGCGCCGATCAGACGGATCGAGCGCGCGTCGGTCACGAGCGCGGTCTGCCCGATGATGGCCTCCAGGCATCCGCGGTTGCCGCACTGACAGAGGGGGCCGTCCTCGCGCACCGGGAGGTGACCGAGGTCACCGGCTCCGCCGGCGCGCCCCCGCACGAGTGCGCCTCCCGCGATGAGTCCCGCGCCGACGCCGTTGCCCACCGTGACGACGAGGACGTCGTCGTGCGCGCGGCCCTGACCGTAGAGGAGCTCTGCGGCGCTGAGCGCATTGACGTTGTTCTCCACGACGACCGGGAGATCGAGCGACCGCCGCAGGATCTCGCCCAGCGGGACCTGGTTCCACCCGAGCTGAGTCGAATCGACGACGCCCACACCCTGCTCGGCGACGCTCCCCGGCAGTCCGACCCCGACGCCGAGGATGCGGGTGTCCGAGCCCCGCGCGATGAAGTCGGCGACCAAGGTGACCAGCGTCGACGTCGCCAGGGGGGAGATCGCCTCGAAGGGCCGCGTCTCGGAACGGACGACCTCGCCGTCGATGGCGACCTCGACGATCGCCACGTGATCCGGTGCCACCTTCACGCCCAGCGCGGTGAGGTTGCGCGACACGAGTCCGAGGAGGCGGGCGGGGCGTCCTCCCTTGCTGCTGGTCTCCTCGAGTTCCTCGATGAGACCCTCGCGGAGCAGATCGCGCGTCAGCTGGGTCAGGAGAGCGGGGGAGAGGCCGAGCTCGCGGGCGAGGTCCGCTCGGGAAGCCGCGCCGTGGGCGCCGAGCCTCGCCAGGACCGCGGTGCGGTTGACGTCGGCCTGGCTGCGCTGCGTGGGAGCACCTTCACGACTTTGTTTAGGCATGAATTAACCATAGAACAAAGCACGAGATCGCACAAGGATCGACGTCGTCGCGATCGATCGCGGGGTCGATCCGTTGCGGAGGTTCGACCGCGTCAGCGCTCGCCGAGCAGCGCGTGCGTCAGCAGGTCGGTGGCGAACGCTTCGATCTCGTCGTGCGTCCACCCGCTGTCGAGGGCGAGAGATCGCCACATCTCCGGGCTGAGGAGCGCATGCACGATGTCGGACGCTCTCCGGGGCGACACCGCGAGACCGTGGAGCATGCCCACGAGAGCGCGCTGGTCGCGGCGGCGCCCCGCCTCGTTCTCCCGGACGTCGGGTTCGAGCGCCGGGTCGTGCGCGGCCGCCTCCGTGAACACCTGCCAGATCGGGTAGGCACGCTCGACCAGGGCGAGCGACTCGGAGATGAGGATGCCGATCTGCGCCCGCGGATCGGGTTCGGCGGCGAGCCGTGCGACCCAGGAGAGGTCGGGCAGTGTCTCCGCGTCACCCGTGCCCACGACCGCCTGCCTGCCGATGAGTCGGAGGATGTCCGCCTTCGAACCGACCGCGAGGTACACGGTCTGCACCGACACCCCGGCGGCCTCGGCGATGGACGCGACGGATGTGCGGACGTACCCCCGGTCGAGGAACGCCGCGCTCGCCGCCGCGACGATCCGTCCGCGCGTGGCCTCCCGCTCGATGCGCGCTCGTTCCCGCCGCGCGGTCGCGTCGTACCGACGCGGTGATTCCGATTCGGCGGTTGGCATGGTGTAATTCTACCTGGAAGCGGATTCCACTCAGAATGTCGCCGACCCTCGAAGCGCTGCTGGACGCGGCGCCCGCCTACCCGAATGATCGTCCTCCCCAGATTGAGAGGGTCCCCGTGGCCACCGTCCTCGTCGCCTGCGCGCCACTGCGAGGTCACGTCGATCCCGTCCTCGGCGTCGTCCGAGCCCTCGTGGACGGCGGCCACCGCGTCGTCATGACGACGGGGTCTCGGTTCGCGTCACTGGTGCGCTCCGCCGGCGCCGAGTTCGCGCCCCTCGCCGGCCGGGCCGACTTCGACGAGCGGGACCTCGACGCGTATCTCCCCGACCTCCACCGCTACCGTGGCGTCGCGCTCTCGCAGTATCAGCTGCAGCACACGTTCATCCAGCCGCTGCCCGATCAATGGGCGACCATCGAGGCGCTTCTCGAGGCCACCGACGCCGACCTCGTGATGACCGACCACCTGTTCGCCGGGGTCGCGCCGCTGCTCGCACTGCCCCGGAGTCGGCGGGTACCCGTCGCGGGGATCGGCATCGGTCCGCTGGCGCAGCTCAGCATCGACACCGCGCCCGCCGGGATGGCACTCCAGCCGTCGTGGAGCGTCGTCGGACGCCTCCGCAACCGCATCCTCACCGCGGTCGCGACGCGCGTGGTGTTCCGCGACACGCAGCGCCTCGCCCGGCGTCTGTTCGCGGACGCCACGGGGACCCCGCTGCCGAAGGACTTCCCGTTCATCCTCGACCTCACGCCCCGGTTCGACCGTCTCCTGCAGCTCGGCCCGCGGGAGTTCGAGTATCCGCTCACCGATCTGCTGCCGGGCGTGCGGTTCGTGGGCAGACCCCCCGGAACGCTCGCGGACGTCGACCTGCCCGAGTGGTGGGACCAGCTCGACGACGGGCGCCCGATCGTGCACGTGACGCAGGGGACCCTCGCGAACTCGGACCTCGGCACGCTCATCGCCCCCGCTCTCGCCGGTCTCGCCGACCTCGACGCGCACGTCGTGGTCAGCACGGGCGGGGTCGACATCGCCGCGCTTGGCGAGCTGCCCCGCAACGCGAAGGCCGCGACGTTCCTGCCCTACGACCGCCTGCTGCCGCGGCTGTCGGCGCTCGTCAGTAACGGCGGGTTCGGCACCGTCCTCGCCGCGCTCGGTCACGGCGTCCCCGTCGTCGTCGCGCCCGGGGCGGAGGACAAGCCTGAGGTCGCCGCACGCGTCCGCTACACCGGAGTCGGCATCGATCTGCGGACGTCCCGTCCGACCGCCGATCAGGTCGCGCGCGCCGTCCGCGAGGTCCTCGACGACCCCCGCTACCGCACGGCGGCTTCCGCTCTCGCCACGGCCACGGCTGCGTACACCCCACAGGAGGCGGTGCGCGCCGAGATGGCGAGTCTGCTCGACGGCTGAGGTCGTCGAGCGCGGGTGCCGGCATCATCTGGGGGGATCCGATGCCGGCACCCCCTCATCCAGCACGTGGTGCGCGTGCGCGCGGTGCCGCGTGTGCTCCTGTATCCCGCGCGACGGCGGCCGACGGGCACTCGGTCTGCCGTCTCGGGCGGCATAGGCTCGTGCCACCCGTGCGAAGGAGCATCATGAGTCTCGATCTGCTCGCCGCGCCCGCCGCAGAGCGGGCCGAGCCGTGGTCGGAACCGGCCGCGTATTGGCGCGCGCGGTCGGCCTCGATCGCGGACCGCTCGGGCCCGGTCGCGACGATCGACGTCGAGGCCCTCCGATTCAACGCGCTGGACCTCGTCGTCCGCTCCAGCGGTGTGCCGATCCGCGTCGCCAGCAAGTCGATCCGGGTGCGCGAGGTGCTGGATGCGACGCTCGCCCTCCCGGGCTACCGCGGCATCCTCGCCTTCACACTGCCCGAGGCGCTGTGGCTCGCAGAGACGCACGAGGACATCGTCCTCGGGTACCCGACCGTCGACAGGGGCGCCCTCGCGACCCTCGCCGGCGACGAGGAGATGGCCGCACGCATCACCCTGATGGTCGACGACCCGGCTCAGCTCGATCTGATCGACGCCGTGGCCGCGCCGGCGATGCGCGCGGTGCTCAGGGTCGCGATCGACGCGGATGCCTCGTGGCGCGCCCCCGTGCTCGGACACATCGGCGTGCGCCGGTCGCCGGTCCACGATCCCGGCGAGGTCGCCGACCTGGCTCACGCGATCGCGCGCCGCGCCGGATTCCGCCTCGTCGGCCTGATGATGTACGAGGCGCAGATCGCCGGCCAGCCGGACGCGACGGGATCGGGCGATGCGGTCATCCGGTGGATGCAGCGGCGCTCGGGGGAGGAGCTGGTCGACCGTCGTCGCGCGATCGTCGCCCGGCTGCGCGAGATCGCCGATCTCGAGTTCGTCAACGGCGGCGGCACCGGATCGCTCGAGTCCACCTCGGCGGACGCCGCGGTCACCGAGACGACGGCGGGGAGCGGCCTGCTCGCCGGTCATCTGTTCGACCTCTATCGGGCTTTCTCTCCCGCCCCGGCGGCGGCGTTCGCCCTCGAGGTGGTGCGGCGACCGGCGCCCGACATCGTCACGGTGCTCGGCGGCGGCTGGATCGCCTCCGGACCACCGCTCCCGTCGCGGCAGCCGCTGCCGGTCTGGCCCACGGGCCTTCGCTCCCTCGCGCGGGAGGGCACCGGTGAGGTGCAGACCCCGCTCGAGGGCCCGGCCGCGCGGCGGCTCTCGATCGGGGAGCGGGTGTGGTTCCGTCACGCGAAGAGCGGCGAGCTCGCCGAGCGCGTCGACCGCTACGTGCTCACCTCGGGCGACCGCGCCGTCGGGGAGGCACCGACCTACCGCGGCGACGGGAAGGCCTTCCTGTGACCCGCCCCGGCGGCGTCTGGGAGAACTGGGGGCGCACGGAACGCGTGCGCACCCCGTACGTGGAGCACCCGTCGACCATCGAGGCGGTGCGCCGATCGGTGCGCTCCGCCGCGACGCGCGGACGCGCGATCAAGGCCGTCGGTGCGGGCCACAGCTTCTCCGGCATCGCGGTGGCCCCCGGAGTCCTCCTCGACCTCACCGAGCTGTCCGGTCTCGTCGCCGTCGACCGGGAGCGCGGCCGCGTCCGCCTGCTCGCCGGGACACGCCTGCATCGCATCCCCGCGCTCCTCGCTCCGTACGGCCTCGCGATGGAGAACCTGGGCGACATCGACAGGCAGACGATCTCCGGCGCGATCTCCACCGGAACCCACGGCACCGGCGCCCGCTTCGGCGGGATCGCCGCTCAGGTCGTCGGCGCGACGCTCGTCACCGCGGACGGCGACCTGCTCGCGATCGACGAGGACCACGATCCCGACCTCCTGCCCGCCGTCGCTCTCGGACTCGGCGCGCTCGGCATCCTCGTCGACGTCACGATCCGGTGCGTCCCGGCCTTCGGCCTCTCCGCCGTGGAGCGCCCGGAGCCGCTCGACGACGTCGTCCAGGATCTCCTCGATCGGGCGCGGGCGGTCGATCACTTCGAGCTCTACTGGTTCCCGCACACCGACGTGGCGCTCACCAAGACCAACACCCGTCTTCCCGCCGACGCGACGACGGCGCCGTTGTCGCCCACGCGACGGTTCGTGGACGACGTGCTGCTCGGCAACGTCGTGCACCAGATCTCGTGCAGCGCCGGCCGCGCGGTGCCCGCCGCCGTCCCGCGGATCAACAGGCTCGCCGCACGGGTCTGGGGCGACCGCGCGTTCTCGGACGCCTCGCACCGCGTGTTCGCCACGAGCCGGGGAGTGCGATTCCGCGAGATGGAGTACGCCGTGCCGCTCGACCGGCTCGCCTCCGCCTTCCGGGGCGTGCAGCGCGTCATCGCCGAGAACGGCTGGCGCATCGACTTCCCGGTCGAGGTGCGCGTCGCCGCGGCCGACGACCGCTGGCTCTCCACGGCATCCGGCCGGCCGAGCGGGTACATCGCGGTACACCGCTACTGGCGCGCGGACCCGACCGCGTACTTCGCGGCCGTCGAGGAGGTCATGCTCGCCCACGACGGGCGACCCCACTGGGGCAAGATGCACACGCAGGACGCCGCGGCGCTCCGGGCCCGCTACCCGAGGTTCGACGAGTTCGTCGCCCTCCGAGACCGACTCGATCCGCACCGCGCATTCCGCAACCCGTACCTCACGCGCGTCCTCGGTGAGTAAGCGCTGAGAACTGTGCCCCGGGCACCGGAGGGGCGCATGGCAGACGGATAGGATGGGCGGTGAGTCGAGGGGAGTCCTATGGACATGGCGTGGCTGATCCCGGTCCTGATCATCGTCGCGCTGGTGGTGGTCGTCGGCGTCTACCTGTGGGCGACGTACAACTCCCTGGTCGCGCTGAACGTGCGCGTCGACGAGGCCTGGAGCGACATCACCGTGCAGCTCAAGCGGCGCGCGGACCTCCTGCCCAACCTCATCGAGACGGTCAAGGGCTACGCGGCCCACGAGAAGGCCGTCTTCGAGAACGTCACGCGAGCGCGGGCCGAGACGCTCGGTGCGACCTCTCCCGGCGAGGCGGGCGTGGCCGAAGGGCACATGCAGCAAGCGCTCAAGTCGCTGTTCGCCGTCGCCGAGGCCTATCCGCAGCTCCAGGCGAGCCAGAACTTCCTGCAGCTGCAGCAGTCGATCGTCGACACCGAGGACAAGATCCAGGCTTCGCGCCGGTTCTACAACGGCGGAGTGCGGGAGCTCAACACCAAGATCAAGGTGTTCCCCAACAACCTCTTCGCGCGCAACCTCGGCTTCCACGAGCGCGAGTTCTTCGAGGTCACGGGCGGCGTCGCGATCGCCGAACCGCCGCGCATCCAGTTCTGACGCCCGTGACGCGGGCGGCATACGTCCCGTCCTAGACTGGCGGGATGAGCGGCGTCGACTCCGGCAGTGGTGGCCCCGCCCCCCGCGAGACCGCAGGCGCGGGGGAGCGATCGCGTGGCTCGTTCTTCGACGCGATCCGGCACCGGACGGTCGGCAACGACGTCACGGACGCACTGCCGCACGGGCTGCGCGTCATCACCGCCTATGCGTGGCGCTTCGTCGTGATCGCCGCCGCGGCGGGCATCCTGATCTGGCTCGTCATCCAGTTGAAGCTCCTCGTGATCCCGCTGCTCGCGGCGATCCTCGTCACGGCGCTGCTGTGGCCCGCGTTCACCTGGATGCTGAAGAAGGGCGTCCCGCGCTGGCTCGCCATCGTCGCGTCGGTCGTCGGCACCGTCGCGGTCGTCGCCGGTCTCCTGTGGCTGGCGATCTGGCAGATCACGCGGCAGTGGTCGAGCGTGCAGGCACGTACGGTCGAATCGGTCGGCCAGTTCCGGCAGTACCTCATCGACGGTCCGCTGCACCTCACCGAGGCGCAGATCGACGATCTGCTCGCGCAGGGCTGGACGTACCTGCAGCAGCAGGCGGAGGTGCTCTGGTCGGGAGCCCTCGCGATCGGGTCCACGGTCGGCCACGTCGGCACCGGAGCCGTGCTGGCCCTGTTCATCCTGCTGTGCACGCTCGCCGACGGCGGCGGGATCTGGCGCTGGGTGGTGCGCCTGTTCCCGCGGCGCGCCCGCTCCGACGTCGACGGCGCCGGCCGCGCCGGCTGGGCCACCGTCGTCACCTACGCGCGCACCCAGCTCCTCGTCGCCACGATCGACGCCGTCGGCATCGGTCTCGGCGCCTTCCTGCTGCAGGTTCCCCTCGCGATCCCCGTGGGCGTGCTCGTCTTCCTGGGCGCCTTCGTGCCGTTCGTCGGGGCCATCGTGACGGGCGCTCTGGCGGTGTTCCTCGCCCTCGTCTACAACGGCCCCTGGATCGCGCTGTGGATGCTCGTGGTCGTGCTGGGCGTCCAGCAGCTCGAAGGGCACGTGCTCCAGCCGTTGCTCATGGGCTCGGCCGTCAAGGTCCACCCGCTCGCGGTCGTGCTCGTCGTCGCCGGCGGTGCGATGATCGCGGGCATCCCCGGCGCGCTGTTCGCCGTCCCGCTCGCGGCGTTCGTGAACGTCGTCGCCGTCTACCTCTCCACCCGGCACACCCGGGGCGCCGCGCCGCCGCCCACGCCGGACCTCATCTGGAGCACCGTGCCGCGCAACAGGAAGAAGACCGCGTGACCATCCCCACCCTGGCGGAGTTCGAGGACGCCGCCGCCGTCCTTCGTGATGTCGTCGTCTCGACGCCCTTCGACGTGTCCGAGCACCTCAGCGAGGTGTTGGGGGCGCCCGTGCACCTGAAGCTCGAGAACCTTCAGCGCACGGGCTCGTTCAAGATCCGCGGCGCGACCTACCGGCTGTCGCGTCTGACCGAGGACGAGCGCGCGCGCGGCGTGGTCGCCGCCTCCGCCGGCAACCACGCGCAGGGTGTCGCGTCGGCGGCGCAGAAGCTCGGCATCGCCGCGACGATCTTCATGCCGCTCGGCGTACCCGTGCCCAAGCTGCTCGCGACCCGGGGCTACGGCGCCGAGGTCGTGCTGGAGGGCGCGACGGTGGAGACGCCGCTCCGCCTGGCCGCGGAGTTCGCCGAGCGCACCGGCGCGGTCCTCATCCACCCGTTCGACCACCGCGACATCATCGTCGGGCAGGGGACGCTGGGGCTGGAGCTGTGGGATGCCATCCCCGACCTCGACACCGTCGTGGTCGGCATCGGCGGCGGGGGCCTCATCGCGGGAGTCGCAGCGGCCGTGAAGGCGCGCGCCGCCGCCGCGGGTCGCACCGTCCGGGTGATCGGCGTGCAGGCGGAGAACTCCGCCGCCTACCCCGCGTCGCTCGCCGCGGGCGAGCCGCTGTCCGTCGACACGACGCCGACGATCGCGGACGGGATCGCCGTCGCGCGTCCGGGAGACGTGACCTTCGCGGTCATCAGGGAACTCGTCGACGAGGTCGTCACCGTCAGCGACGACGACATCGCGCGCGCGCTGCTCGTGCTCCTCGAGCGGGCGAAGCAGGTCGTCGAGCCCGCCGGCGCGGTGGGCGTGGCTGCCATCCTCGCGGGAAAGATCCGTGCATCCGGACCGACGGCCGTCATCCTCTCGGGGGGCAACATCGATCCGCTGCTGCTGCAGCGCGTCGTGGCGCACGGCCTCGCCGCCTCGGGGCGCTACATGACGCTGCAGATCCCGCTGCCGGACCGCCCGGGTCAGCTCGCCCGGGTGTCCGAGCTGCTCGCGATCGCGGGAGCGAACGTCATCGAGGCTCTGCACACCCGCCACGGCCAGGGACTGCAGATCAGCGAGGTCATCCTGCAGCTGAGCGTCGAGACCCGTGGCGAGGAGCATCGCGCCCACGTGATCGCCCTCCTGGAGGAGGCGGGCTTCGCCCCGCGCGTGGTCCAGGACTGACTCTCATCTCTCTCACCCGCCCCGGCACGCTTTCCATCCCTCACCCGGCCGACTTTCGGTCCCCTCGGGGGTCTGACACACGACCACGGCGCGATTCGGACGCCTGAGGAGACCGAAACTCGCGGGCCCGAGGCGCCCGCGGCGTGCGCGCGGGAGCTCGCGGAAGCGGGGCTGGGGATAAGCGGCGCGAGGGTCGCGGGGGTCGGGCAGGCTCGCCGCATGGCTCGACTCCCGGATGCGTTCACTGTCCACGACGCGCGGGCGTGGGGCGTCGACGATCGCCGGCTGCGCTCGCGTCGGGAGTGGCAGCATCCGTACCGCGGGATCCGGGCGGCCCCGGATGCCCGGTGGATCGACACCGTCGGGGTGCGGGTACGCGCCGCGGGCACCGCGGCGTTCCTCTTCGGACCGTCGGCGCTCCGTGCGTGGGGCCTGGAGCTTCCCGGAAGGCGCGGCGCGGACGACGGGGCCGGTGCGGACGCGGACGTGCACATCGCCGTCCCGAGGCCGGGGAGAGCCCCGCGCGGACAGGGGATCCTCGGGTACAGCGTCGGGATCGACGACGTGTGCGTGACGCGGCTGCGGGGCATCCGGATCACCACTCGCGCGCGCACCTGGGTCGATCTGGCGCGGTGGATCGGGATGCGCGATCTCGTCGCCGTCGGCGACCGGCTCTGCCTGCCCGAGGAGGACCTCTGCTCACAGAGCGAGCTCGAGACGGCACTGGCCCTCTCGCCGCGCGTGCGGGGCGCGGCGTCCCTCCGCTCGGCGCTCGCCCTCGTGGTGCCCGGCGCCGAGTCGTACCCCGAGTCGCAGATCCGCGTGTCGTGCGAACTGGCCGGCCTGCCGCGCCCGCTCGTCAACGCGGTCGTCCGCGACGGCCGTGAGCCGGTCGCCCGCGTCGACCTGCTCTTCGAACGGTGGGGCGTGATCGTCGAGTACGAAGGGGCGCACCACGCGCTCGATCAGCGGCAATGGCGCCGGGACCTCACGCGGATCGGCGAGCTGCAGCGACTCGGCTACATCGTGGAGCGGGCCCACGCGGACGACCTGCGCGATCCGACGCGTCTTGTCTCCCGCATCCGCACGCACCTGCTCCGCCGCGGTTGGACTGCGGGCGGATGATGCGTCGCGCGCGGGTCAGCGGAGGGGTTTCGGACGCCACAGGCGCCCGAATCCCGACGACGAGCTCTCAAGATCGTCGGAAGCGACCGAAACTCCGTCGAGATGGTGAGATGGCGAGATGACGCGAGGAGGCGCGAAGAGGGGAGGGCTTACTGGCCCGTGTAGGTCTCCACCTGGGTGATCTCGACCGAGATCTCGCGTCCGGTCGGAGCGGTGTAGGTCGTCGACTCGCCCACGGACAGACCGAGGATCGCGGCGCCGAGCGGGGAGGCCTCGCTGTAGACGTCGAGCTCGGAGCCCGCCGCGATCTCGCGGCTTCCCAGGAGGAAGACCTCCTCGCCGCCGGCGACGATCGCCGTCACGACCGTGCCGCTGCGGACGACCCCGTCGGCTTCGGGCGCCTCGCCCACGACGGCGTCCTTGAGGAGCGCCTGCAGCGTGCGGATGCGCGCCTCCTGCTTGCCCTGCTCGTCCTTGGCGGCGTGGTAGCCGCCGTTCTCCTTGAGGTCTCCCTCTTCACGCGCCGCCTCGATGCGAGCCGCGATCTCCGTGCGGCCCGTGGTCGAGAGGTGCTCGAGCTCGGCGGCGAGCCGGTCGTACGCATCCTGCGTGAGGAAGGTCTCCGTGTTGTCGGCCACGTCTCTCTCCTTGGGTCTGGTGCGGGGTAAACCGAACGCCCCGGCAGCTGCCGGGGCGCGTATGTCGGATCAGACTACGGGATCCAGCAGGAGGTCGCCAAACCCGTCGTCGCCTCCGCGACCGTCGGGATGGTCTCGGTGAAGCTTCGCGTGTGCGCGTCATCTGCCGGATACTGCACGACGCGCCATCCGACGACGCCGTGGTCGGTGTCTTGCGCCTCGATGGCGCACGTCACGGCGGCGCCACGTCGCAGCGTCACCTGGAACGAGACCGTCACGGAGTGCTCGTCGACGAGGTGGAACGCGGTGTTGTCCACGTCGACGGTCTCGATCGACTGCGCCACGGTGCTCCAGCCGAAGTAGCCGATGACGGCCACGACGACGATGCCGAACGCGATCCACGGGCCACGTCGGCGCGCCCCCGACCGGCGACGACCGTAGCGGTCGTCGAGCTCGGCGCGCACCTCATCGGTGAGGTCGTCCGGCGGGGTCACAGTGGTCATGTCGGGTCCGAGTCGAGGGGGAGGGCGATCTAGGCTGGAGTTCCAGGCTACGCCGTGCGCGCGCTGCGCCGGAACGACCGAACCGAGGAACGATGCAGACTCTCTCCCTCCCGCTGACGTGGCTCGCCGGATCGACCCGGGATGCCGGGCTCGCGACGCCGTCGCCGTCCATGACGGTCGACCCCGACGCGGTCACCCCGGGGTTCGTGGGCTTCGTCGCGATCGCGGTGATCGCCCTGGTCGTGGTCTTCCTCCTCATCGACATGCTCCGCCGCATCCGCCGAGCCGGCTACCGCGCGGACATCAACGAGCAGCTCGACGCCGAAGCGGACGCCGCGGCGGATGCCGCGAGCCCTGCGGACCCGGCAGCCCCGGCAGACCCGGCGGCGCGGCCGGATGCCGGCACGCACGAAGAGCAGGCCGGTTCGGACTCTGAGGACCCGCCGCGGCGCTGATCGCCGAGATCAGCCTGCCGATCGCACGGGTGGATACCTCCGCGCGCCTCAGGCCGCGCCGAGCGAGGGCACGACGGGCCGCAGCGCGATGAGCAGGCACGCGGTCCAGTGGCAGAGGAACGCCAGCACCGTGCAGAGGTGGAAGATCTCGTGGAAGCCGAAGTGGCCGGGCCAGGGGTTGGGCTTCTTCAGCCCGTAGCAGACCGCCCCGCCCGTGTAGAGGAGCCCGCCCACGATGACGAGGATCATCATGGCGACGTTCGCCACGAAGAGATCGACGAGGTACATCACGGCCGCCCACCCCAGCAGCAGGTAGAGCGCGACATACAGCCACCGGGGCGCATTGATCCAGAAGACGCGGAAGAGGATGCCCAGCAGCGCGCCCGACCAGACGAGGATGAGCAGCAGCAGACCCTTCTGGGGCGGCAGGGCGAGAACGGCGATCGGCGTGTAGGTCCCCGCGATCAGCAGCATGATGTTCGCGTGGTCGATCCGCTTCAGGACGGCCTTGGTCACGGGTCCCCACGAGAAGCGGTGGTACAGCGCCGAGTTGCCGAACAGCAGCACCGAGGTCGCCATGAAGACCGCCGAGGCCCATTTCGCCGGTGCTCCCTGCGCGAGGGTGATCAGCACGATCCCCGCAGCGACGGCCACAGGGAACGTGCCCGCATGGATCCAGCCGCGCCACGTGGGCTTGAGCTCGACGTGCGCGCCGACCGCCGCGGCATCGAGGAGAGGGAGCTGGGGCATCTCGACGCCCTCATCGGAGGTCTGATCGGGCACGCTCCGAGACTACGCTCGTGGGCATTCCCGTCAGAACATACGGGAGAGACGGCGCCCGGCGCGCTAGCGTAGGGATGTGACACCGACGGCATCCGGCGAGGGGAAAGGTTTTCTCTATCGTCTGTACGGCTCGCGCCTGCGCCGTCGTCTCACCCCGGCGAGCGTGCCGCACCACGTGGCGATGATGATCGACGGCAATCGGCGCTGGGCTCGGCAGTCCGGGTACGCCACCGTCGCCGAAGGCCATCGCGCGGGCGCCGCCAAGATGCACGAATTCCTGCGGTGGTGCGACGACCTCGGCATCCGCGTCGTGTCGCTGTACCTCCTCTCGCACGACAATCTGCGCAAACGCGATTCGCAGGAGCTGACCGATCTGATCGAGATCATCGCGGAGCTCGCCGACGAGCTGTCGCACGAGCCGGGCTGGCGTGTCCAGCACGTGGGGCGGGCGGAGGGTCTCCCCGCCGATCTCGCACGGGTGCTCAAGACCGCCGAGGAGCGCACCGCCGGGAACACGGGTCTCCATGTGAACCTGGCCGTCGGGTACGGAGGGCGCGGCGAGATCGTCGATGCCGTCCGCAGCATCATCAGCCAGCATCAGGAGAGCGGCGGATCTCTCGAGGACCTGGCGGCGAGCCTGACCCCCGAGCAGATCGGCGAGCACCTCTACACGGGCGGACAGCCCGACCCCGACCTGGTCATCCGCACCTCGGGGGAGCAGCGGCTCAGCGACTTCCTGCTGTGGCAGTCCGCCCACTCGGAGTTCTACTTCGTCGAGGCGCTCGGCCCGGATCTGCGCGAGGTCGACTTCCTTCGGGCGATCCGGGACTTCGCGACCCGCGACCGGCGCTACGGAGGCTGAGCCCGCCGGGGTCGCCGATCGCGGTGGCGCGGGCGCAGGCGCGGTGCGCGCCGCGTGACACAATGGCAAGCGTGAACGAACTGTCGTCGATGATCGATTCGTTCGGCGACGTGGCGCCGGGATACCTCGACTGGGCGCGGTTCGGACCGCTCTCGCCGGTGGTACGGGCGGAGATGTCGGCGGACACCGAGACGCTCGGTACCGGACGGTCGGCGGGCATCGACCTGGTCGCCGCGCGGTCGGACGAGGCCCGCGACCTCGTCGCCCGCGTCATGGACCTGCCGGTAGACGAGATCGTCCTGCAGCCCTCGACGAGCTACGGCCTCCAGCACGCGTTCCTCGGACTGACCGGAACGGTCGTGCTCCCCGCTCTGGAGTTCCCCGCCATGCGACTGGCCGCCGGGCGGGCGGCGGCGGCGCGAGGCCTGCTCGCCGTGCGCGAGATCGACCCGCCCGCCGGGATCGTCACGCCCGCGGACATCGCGACGGCCCTCACCGACGAGGTCACCGCCGTCGCGCTCAGCCTCGTCGACTTCCGCACCGGCGCCGTCGCCGATCTGGAGGGCATCCGCGGCGTCATCGGCGACCGGCTGCTCATCGTCGACGCGATCCAGGGCTTCGGCGTCACCGACGTGGAGTGGACCGCGGCCGACGTCATCGTCGGCAACGGGTACAAGTGGCTGCGCGCGGGCCGCGGAACCGGCTTCGCGCGGTTCTCGCCGCGGGCGCGGGAGCGTATCGAGCCCGTCCTGTCGGGCATCTCCGGCATGGTCGGCGACGAGACGACGCGGGGGGTGCCCCAGGCGGTGGCCGGTGCCGCCGCGTACTCGGTCGCGCCCGGCGACCCCCTGGCCGCGTCGAGACTGGTCGCCGCTCTGCGGGAGATCCTGGATGCCGGTGTGGGCGCGGTCGCGGCGACCGTCCGGGAGCGTGCACAGGAGGTCATGCAGCTCGCCGACGGCTTCGGGCTGCCGGTGATCACGCCGCGCGACGCCCACGCGGGCATCGTGACGCTGATGCCCGACGCGGCCGACGCGCCGGCGCTGGCCGCGGCGCTGGCCAACCACGGCCTCACCGTGACCGCCCGCGGCGGCGGCATCCGCGTCTCGACGCACGTCGGAGGCGGCTGCGTGGGTGAGCTGGGCGACGCGCTGGCGGACGCCGCGGCGCGCCGCGCCGTCACGATCGACCTGGCTCCCGACCTCGGCGCGGGACTCCCCGCGGCGGAGGTCTTCACGATCGAGCTGCCCGAGGACGCCTCGGCGGGACTCGCCGCGGACACGGTCGGCGAGGAGGCCGTCGATGCCGAACCGGCCGCGCCGGTCGACCCTGCGGCGGAGCAGCCCGCCTCCGCGGAGCACGCCGAGCCGCAGGAGTTCACGCCGCTCCCCGAGGACGCCGCGACGCAGGAGCTCACCGTGTCGACCGAACACACGGGTGCGTGGGGCGCCGACGGTGACGAACCGGACGACGAGATCGTGATCGCCACCGTCGAGGACGACGAGCCGCACGGCGACGACGAGGCCAGGGCTGACGACGAGACCCGCGTCGACGACGGGACCCGCGTCGACGACGAGACCCGGGGCGCCGACGGAGACCGGCAGCCGGACGCCGTTCAGATTTAACCCGCCCGCAACCTCCGGGCGGCGTGTCGCGGGTGGCGAGCGATCCGTCCGCGACGTACCGTCATCACATCGGGCACGGTGCCCGGTCGAGTCGGCCGATCCACGACTCGTGGCCCTGGTCGACTCGAGACTGCCGGGTGATGAACCCGGGGCGGGAGTGGGTTGTGACCACACGAGTTCCAGAGCAGCAGCAGCGTATCGGCACGGACTCGGAGGTGGATCAGGACCTGCGCACCTACGTGCTCGACACGTCCGTCCTCCTCAGCGATCCGCGGGCCTTCTTCCGCTTCGCCGAGCACTCCGTCGTCGTCCCGGTCGTCGTGATCACCGAGCTCGAGGCCAAGCGCCACGATCCCGAGCTCGGCTACTTCGCGCGCCAGGCGCTGCGCCACCTCGACGAGCTGCGTGTCGAGCACGGACGCCTCGACTTCTCCGTGCCCGTCGGCGAGGGCGGCACGCTGCGCGTCGAGCTCGCGAACACGGATGCCTCGGTGCTGCCCGCCGGGCTCCGCCTGAGCGACAACGACACGCGCATCCTCGCCGTCGCCATGCACCTCGCACAGGACGGCCAGGACGTCACCGTCGTCTCGAAGGATCTCCCGATGCGCGTGAAGGCGGCCTCGCTGGGCGTCAACGCGGAGGAGTACCTCGCCGAGCAGGCGGTCGACAGCGGCTGGACCGGCATCGCCGACCTCAATGTGTCCGGCGACGACATCAGCGACCTCTACGAGAGCGAGGTCGCCACCAGCGACGACGTCCGGGGCCTCCCGATCAACACGGGGCTCGTCATCCACTCCGAGCGCGGATCGGCGCTCGGCCGTGTCACCGGCGACGGCGGGTACAAGCTCGTACGCGGCGATCGGGACGTGTTCGGGCTGCACGGCCGCTCGGCCGAGCAGCGGATCGCAATCGACCTCCTCCTCGACCCGGAGGTGGGCATCGTCTCCCTCGGCGGGCGCGCCGGCACCGGCAAGTCCGCGCTCGCGCTCTGCGCGGGGCTGGAGGCCGTGCTCGAGCGTCAGCAGCAGAAGAAGATCATCGTGTTCCGCCCCCTGTTCGCCGTCGGAGGCCAGGAGCTCGGCTACCTCCCGGGCGACCAGGCGGAGAAGATGAACCCCTGGGGTCAGGCGGTCTTCGACACCCTCGGCAGCGTCGTGTCGGGCAACGTCCTCGAGGAGGTCGTGGCGCGCGGGATGCTCGAGGTCATGCCGCTCACGCACATCCGCGGGCGGTCGCTGCACGACGCCTTCGTGATCGTCGACGAGGCCCAGTCGCTCGAGCGGAACGTCCTGCTCACGGTGCTGAGCCGTATGGGGCAGAACTCGCGGGTCGTCCTGACCCACGACGTCGGCCAGCGCGACAACCTGCGCGTCGGTCGCCACGACGGCATCGCGTCGGTCATCGAGACCCTCAAGGGACACGGCCTGTTCGGGCACATCACGCTGACCCGCTCGGAGCGGTCGGCGATCGCCGCCCTCGTGACCGACCTGCTGGAGCAGGGCGAGCTCAGCTGAGAGCGTCGACGGACCCCGCCGCGCGTCCCGCGCCCGCGGCGGGGTCCGTCGCGTCAGTCCCAGCGGTAGCCCTCGCCGCGGACGGTGACGATGTGCTCCGCACCGAGCTTCGAGCGGAGGTATCGCACGTACACGTCGACCACGTTCGAGCCCGGGTCGAAGTCCATCCCCCAGATGCGGCTCAGGAGGACCTCGCGCGTGAGCACGGTGCCGGGATGGCGCAGGAACTGCTCGGCGAGGGCGAACTCCCGCGCCGACAGGTCGACGTCGCGGCCCGACACCGTGGTGCGGCGCCCGAGCAGATCGAGCGACACGTCGCCGTGGGTGAGCACCATGTCGATCGCTCCCGTGCGCTCGCGCAGCCGGGACCGCACACGCGCCATGAGTTCCGCCACGGAGAAGGGCTTCGGCACGTAGTCGCTCGCGCCCGCGTCGAGCCCGTCGACGGCGTCGCGCGCCGAGGAGCGCGCCGTCAGCATGATCACCGGCGTCCCGTGGCCGTCGGCGCGCAGGGCGCGCAGCACCTCGAAGCCGTCCATGCCCGGAAGGCCCACGTCGAGGATGATGAGGTCGATGTCGCCCTCCCGAGCGCGGTCGAACGCCGCGTGGCCGTCGTCCGCGCTCACGGTGTCGTACCCGTCGGCGCGCAGGGCACGGACGACGAGCGAGACGATGTGCGGTTCGTCGTCGACGACGAGGATGCGGGTCATCCGGAGGCCTCTCGCTGGAGCACGACGGCACCGGCACGCACCGGTGCGGGAAGCGACGCACGCGTGCCCGTGGGGATGTCGAGCGTGAGCGTCGCGCCGCCTTCGGGGGTGTCGGCGACCGTGCAGTGCCCTCGGTGCGCCTTGGCGATCGCGTCGACGATCGCGAGGCCGAGCCCCGACCCGCCGACGGACCGCTTGCCCGTGCCGCGGTCGAACCGGCGGAAGACGCGGTGGCGGAGCGCCGGCGGGATGCCCGGTCCATGGTCGCGGACCCAGAACTGCACCCCCGAGGCGTAGACCGCGCTGCCGATCTCGATGGGCGAGCCCTCGGGCGTGTACTTGGCGGCGTTGTCCGCCAACTGCAGCCACGCCTGCAGCAGTCGGTCGTGGTCGCCCTGGATCGTGCCCGTGGCGGCCTGCTCGACGCTCCAGACGTGCCCCGGGATCACGCCGACCAGCTCGGAGACGCGACGGGTGAGCGCCGCCACGTCGACGTCGCTCATCGTGAAGCTGTCGAGCTCGACCGCCGCGAGCAGGTCGATGTCGCCGATCAGTCTCGTCATGCGGTCCAGCTCGGCCATGCCGAGCTCCCGTGTCGCGGCGGCATCCTCCGGATCGTCGACGTCCATGATCTCGAGGTGACCGCGGACGATCGTGATGGGCGTCTTCAGCTCGTGGCGCACGTCGTCCAGCAGGCGTCGCTGCGCCTCGACCGACACGTCGACGCCGTCGGCCGGACGCGCATGGGCGTCGTCAAGGAGCGCCCACAGCACCACCCCGGTCACCGCGACCGTGGCCGTCGCACCGAACCCGTAGACGACGACCGCAGGCCAGGACACGGGAGCGGAGGTCACCGCGAGCGCGACGAGCACACCGAGACTCGTCACCGTGAAACCGGCGCCGATGACCGTCAGCACGAGGAAGGTGACGCGCCGGCGCCGCGAGGACGCGGCCCCGGCGGCGCTGTCGGTGCGGTTCACGCTTCGATTATGGCCCCCGAGTCACCCCGGGTGCGTCATCGAGAGAAGATCGAGCTTCTCGTCGAGCTGCTGCTCGGTCAGCTCGCCCCGCTCGAGGTAGCCGAGGTCGACGACCGCTTCGCGGACGGTGATGCCCTTCGCCACGGCGTGCTTGGCGATCTTGGCGGCCGCCTCGTACCCGATGAGCTTGTTCAGGGGCGTCACGATCGACGGCGACATGCCGGCGAAGGCGGCCGCTCGATCGACGTTCGCCTCGAGGCCGTCGATCGTCTTGTCCGCGAGCACGCGCATCGCGTTCGAGAGCAGGCGGATCGACTCGAGGAGGGCGGTGCCCATGACGGGGATGGCGACATTGAGCTCGAAGGAGCCGGACGCCCCGGCCCAGGCGACCGTCGCGTCGTTGCCGATCACGCGCGCGCAGACCATGAGGGTGGCCTCCGGCACGACGGGGTTGACCTTGCCGGGCATGATCGACGACCCGGGCTGCAGGTCGGGGATGTGCAGCTCTCCGAGACCGGTGTTGGGGCCCGAGCCCATCCACCGGATGTCGTTGTTGATCTTGGTCAGGGAGACGGCGATGGTGCGCAGGGCGCCGGATGCCTCGACGAGACCGTCGCGGTTCGCCTGGGCCTCGAAGTGGTCCTTCGCCTCGGTGATGGGAAGCTCGGTCTCGGCCGCGAGCAGCGCGATGACCTTCTGCGGGAAGCCGAGCGGCGTGTTGATCCCGGTTCCGACCGCGGTGCCGCCGAGCGGCACCTCGCCGACGCGGGGGAGGACGGCCTGGACGCGCTCGATGCCGAGACGGATCTGGCGCGCGTAGCCGCCGAACTCCTGGCCGAGGGTCACCGGGGTGGCATCCATGAGGTGCGTGCGTCCCGACTTGACCGCGTCCTTCCAGAGCTGCGCCTTCGCCTCGAGGGCGACGGCGAGGTGATCCAGCGCGGGGATCAGGTCGTCGATCAGAGCCTGGGTCACGGCGATGTGCACCGACGTCGGGAACACGTCGTTGGAGGACTGGGACGCGTTGACGTGGTCGTTCGGGTGGACGGTCGCGCCGAGCTTCTGGGTCGCGAGGGTCGCGAGGACCTCGTTCATGTTCATGTTCGACGAGGTGCCCGAGCCCGTCTGGTACGTGTCGACGGGGAAGTGCGCGTCGTAGCGACCGGTGATGACGTCGTCCGCCGCGGCGGCGATCGCGTCGGCGATGGCCCCGTCGAGCGTCCCCAGCTCCTTGTTGGCGAGCGCCGCCGCCTTCTTGATCCGCGCGAGCGCGGCGATCTGCGTCGACTCCAGGCCCGAGCCCGAGATCGGGAAGTTCTCGACGGCGCGCTGCGTCTGCGCCGCGTACAGGGCGTCCTTGGGCACCCGGACCTCGCCCATGGTGTCGTGCTCGATGCGGTACTCGGTGTTCTCTGTCATGGTCACGTCCTCGTGTGTCGGCGGGTTCGGTGGAAAGCGGAGTGGAGGGTCGTGATCAGCCGTCGAGGCCGACGATCACGTGCGGCACGGCCGTGCCCTCGCTCAGACGGTAGTTGGCGCCGACGATGGCCAGGCGGCCCTCGGCGACGGCGTCGCTGATCAGGCGGGACGAGGCCAGGATGTCGTCGATCGTGTTCTGCAGATGCGCGATCCCGACGTCTTCGGCGTCCAGGCTGCGCGGATCGATGCCGCGGCTGCGACGGAGGACGGTGCGCGCGGCGGGCACGATCTTCGCGATGAGACGCCAGATGTGCGGGGGGAGCTCGGGGCTGTCGAGGGCGGTCGAGTCGATCGCCGCACGCACCGCGCCGCACGCGTCGTGGGCGAGGACGATGACGAGCGACACGTCGAGCGCGGCGACCGCGTACTCGAGGCTGGCGATCGCCGAGTCCGAGGCCACCTGCCCCGCGTTGCGCACGACGAAGAGGTCGCCGAGCCCCTGGTCGAAGATGATCTCGGCGGCCAGACGCGAGTCGGCGCATCCGAACAGAGCCGCGCGCGGTGTCTGGGCGGCGGCGAGCACGTGCCGCCGTTCGACGTCCTGACGGGGATGGCGGGGCTCCCCCGACACGAAGCGCGCATTGCCGTCGCGCATCTCCTCCCAGACGGAGAGCGGTGTCGGGCGGGTCGTGGCATCCGTCATGGGGTCTCCTCGCGCAGGGAGCGGATCTGGTCGGCGATGCCGGATGCGGCGATCGCGGCGTCGGCGGCGCCGGTCGCGCCGTAGACGAGGATCGTGTCGGTGCCGGCCGTCGTCGACAGTGCGTAGGACACCGTGTCGGTGCGCCCCGCGATGACGTACTCGTCCCAGTCGATGCCGTCGATGGTCACATGGCCGGTGGGGGCGACTCCGCCCAGCTGGCGGGTGGCCCAGCCCTCGGGTGCGTCGATGCCCTGGGCGACGCGGAGATAGCCGGACGGCCAGGCGTAGACGACCCGCCACATGCCGCCCTCGAGCCGGGCCGAGTTCGCGCGCCAGTCCGCCGGGGCGACCGGCACGATCAGGGGGTGACCGAGGGAGGCGGAGGCGGTCTGCGCGGACGCGGCGACATCCACCGGCTCCGGCTCGGCGAGCGAGCCGCGGGGGACGCCGAGGTAGACGACGGCCACCACGGCGACCGTCACGAGGAGCGCGGCGATGAGGTTGCGGAAGGTCTTGCTGGAGCGGTACGCCGCGGACGCCGCCGCCTTGCGGTCGGCCGTCTCCTCGGGGGTCTCGGGGCGCCCGAGCTCCGCGACCACGCGGGGCGCCGCCATCAGAGGGTCACCGCGCTCATGCGTCGGCGTCCGCGGGGCGGGCGGCGTCGAGCAGGCGCTTGGCGCCGACGAGCCATTCCTCGCAGCGCGCGGCAAGCGCCTCGCCGCGGGTCCACAGCGTCAGCGACTGCTCGAGGGTCGGCGCACCCTGCTCGAGTTCGGCCACGACGCGCACGAGTTCGTCGCGAGCCTGCTCGAAGGAGAGGCTCGCGACATCGGTCCCGGCGTCGGCGGTCATGCCCTCCATCTTAGGACGGCCTCACGACACCGACTCACGCGCCGGACTCCGCGACGGGTCCCTCGGAGCGGGCGGCGAAGGACCCCTCGGCGACGGTCACGACGACCGCCGCGCCCGCGGGCGCCTGCGTCGCATCGCGCACGATCACGCCGCCCTCGAGGTGTGCGATCGCGTACCCGCGGGCGAGCGTCGCACCGGGCGAGAGGGCGCGCAGCGATGCGCGCAGCTGCGCGGTCGTGCGCTCGGCCTCCTCGAGCCGACGCGACACGCGGTCCCGCCCGCGCGAGGTGAGGGTCCACAGCTCGTGGGCGCGCGCGGTCAGCATCGCCTCGGGCGTGCGCAGCACCGGACGGGTGCGCACCTGCTCGAGGTGGGCGATGTCGTGGGCGATGCGCTGCGTCAGGCGGGTGCGGGCGCGCGAACGCAGCTGCTGGACGAGCGCGCGCTGCTCGGCGACGTCGGGCACGACGCGCTTCGCGGCATCCGTCGGCGTCGAGGCCCGCACGTCGGCGACGTCGTCGAGGAGGGGATGGTCGTTCTCGTGCCCGATCGCCGAGACGATCGGCGTGCGGGCCGCGGCGACCGCGCGCAGGAGCCGCTCGTCGCTGAAGCCGAGGAGGGTCTGCGGGTCGCCGCCGCCGCGCGCGATGACGATCACATCGACGTCGGGATCGTCGTCGAGCACGCGCAGCGCGGCGATCGTCTCGGGGACGCAGCGGTCGCCCTGCACCGCGGCATGCACGGTGCGGAACCGTACCTGCGGCCAGCGCAGCTCGGCGTTGCGGTGCACGTCCTTCTCCGCATCGCTGCGCTCGCCCGTGATGAGGCCGATGACGTGGGGGAGGAAGGGGATGCGCTTCTTGCGCGCCGGATCGAACAGACCCTCCGACCTCAGCTGTGCACGCAACCGCTCGAGGCGCTCGAGCTGGTCGCCGAGGCCGGTGTGGCGCATCGCGGAGACCGTGAAGGTGAAGTCGCCCGACTTCACGAAGTAGTCGCTCTTGACGCAGGCGACCACGCGGTCGCCGACGGCGAGATCGTCGGGAAGGCGCTGCAGCGTCGACGACCACAGGCGGAACGAGATCATCGCGTCGCCCGACGCGTCTTTCAGCCTTCCGAACACGTGGCCGCCGCGCAGATTCCACGCGGTGATCTCGCCCTCGACCCAGACGGACCCCCAGGTCGACACAAACCCGCGGATCGTCTCGTTCAGACGCGAGACGGAGGTGGGGGCGTCGGGGGAGGAGTCGCGCGGATGCACGGAGTCCGGCGGCGCGGACTGGCCGGCCGCGGGTGTGAACGAGGTCATGGCTCGTTCCTCCTTCCGTCGGGCGGGGCGGCCCGGTCGTTCCCGGCCCTCCGCCGCGCGTGCGGCCCCCGCTCAGCGTCGCATCCGTAGAATCGCAGGGTGAGCAGCACAGCCGTCCGCCTTCCCTCGCCCCGCATCCCCGGGGCCCGTGGACGGCTTCAGGATAACCCGGTCCCCGGACACAAGAAGGTGCTGCTCGCGTCGCCGCGCGGGTACTGCGCGGGCGTCGACCGCGCCGTGGTCGCCGTCGAGAAGGCGCTGGAGCGCTACGGCGCGCCCGTCTACGTCCGCAAGCAGATCGTGCACAACATCCACGTCGTCACCGAGCTCGAGGCGAAGGGCGCGATCTTCGTCGACGAGGTCGACGAGGTCCCCGAGGGCGCTCACGTGGTGTTCAGCGCGCACGGGGTCTCCCCGGCCGTCGTGGGCGCCGCCGCCGAGCGCGGGCTGCACGCGATCGATGCGACCTGCCCGCTCGTGACGAAGGTTCACCGCGAGGCCGTCCGGTTCGCGCGCGACGACTACGAGATCCTGCTGATCGGTCACGACGGCCACGAAGAGGTCGAGGGTACCGCGGGCGAGGCGCCGGACCACGTGACGATCGTGAACTCGCCCGACGACGCCGACCGCGTCGAGGTGAAGGACCCCGCCAAGGTCGTGTGGCTCTCGCAGACGACCCTCTCCGTCGACGAGACGATGGAGACGGTGCGCCGACTGCGCGAGCGCTTCCCCGACCTCAACGACCCGCCCTCCGACGACATCTGCTACGCCACGCAGAACCGTCAGGTCGCGATCAAGAAGGTCGCACGCGACGCGGACCTGGTGATCGTCGTCGGATCGGCGAACTCCTCGAACTCGGTGCGCCTGGTCGAGGTCGCGCTCGAGTACGGCGCCGCTGCGGCGTACCGTGTCGACTACGCCCATGAGATCCGCCAGGAGTGGCTCGACGGCGTCGAGACCGTCGGGGTGACCAGCGGGGCCTCCGTGCCCGACGTCCTCGTCCAGGAGGTGCTGGAGGAGCTCTCCGGGGCCGGCTACCGCGACGTGGAGGAGGTCCGCACGGCGGAGGAGGACCTGATGTTCTCCCTGCCGAAGGAGCTACGCCAGGACGCGAGCGGAACCCGTGACGGACGCGCGCTGGGTGGGCGGAACCGGCCGTGACCGATCCGTCGTCCGAGCGGATGCCCGGATCCGCGCCGGACCCGGGTCAGCGACCGCGTCCCGCCTACGGCGAGTATGCGACGCCGGAGGAGCAGCGGGCCGCGATCCGGCAGCCTCTCGACGCGGGAGCGTCGGCGAGCGGCGTTGCGCCCGGGGCGGGTGGCGCGGGCGCGCATCCGCCGCTGCCGCATCCGCCGACCGGTCCGCTCCCGCATCCGCGACCGACGACGGCCGCGGCACGTCCGACGCGGACGGCGGATCGGATCATCACGATCGCGCTGCTCGGGTACGGCCTGGTCACGGTGCTGAGCGCGGTGCCGCAGCTGTGGAACTTCGACGGGTTCGCACAGTCGTGGATGCAGCTGGCGGGCATCGACGCCGCCTTCACGAACCTCGCGCAGGGAGAGCTGTGGGGGAGGATCGGCGCCGGCGTCTTCGTCGTGGGCTGGCTGCTGACCGCCGTCGTGTCGTGGCGATCCATCGTGCGGCGTCGACTCAGCTGGTGGATCCCGCTGGTGGGTGCCATCGTCACGTTCGTCGTGGCGAGCATCTGCCTGACCGTGCCGCTGCTGGGCGACCCCGCCGTCATCTCCCACTTCGGCGGCTGACCGAGCCCGGCGTGCGCGCGGGCGTCCGGCTCAGCGGCGGGGCGGGGCGGAACGTGCGGTGCGCGTCCGGAGTCGCGCGGAGCGCGCCCCATGCAGGCGCAGGAGTCGCGGGACGACGACGTAGACCGCCAGCGGCACCACGACGACGGTGAGGACGAGAGCGCGCAGCACCGGATGCCAGGACTCGGAGAAGGGCGCGAGCGCGGTCATCCCGATCGCCACCAGCGGGAAGATGGCGACCCAGGTCAGCAGCGCGCGGACGTGGATGCTCGGAAGCGGCGGGGGTGCCTGCGCGGGCGTCGCGGGAGTCGGCACCTGCGGTGCGAAGGCGGGTGCGGTCTCTGCGGCGTCCATCGGCAATCTCCAACTGTTCGTTTGGTGAATGCCACTCTAGCCGAGCTCGCGGCGAAACTGCAACTGTCGAGTTGGATTTGATAGGCTCGCGCCATGGCCTGGGACACCGAGCGCACGCGCCGCCTGCTGCTGGAGGCGGCGACGGCGGAGTTCAGCGCGCACGGCCCCGACGGTGCTCGCGTCGACCGCATCGCCACGCAGGCGGGCGTCAACAAAGAGCGGATCTACCAGTACTTCGGCAGCAAGGACGCGCTCTTCGACGCCGTCATCGCGCACGAGCTCGGCGAGGTGACCGCGGACGTCCCGATCGTCGGCTCGGGTCCCGACGCGATCGGGGAGTACGCCGCGGCGCTCCTGGAGCGCATCGTGGCGCGTCCGGAGCTCGGCCGGCTCATCGCGTGGGAGGGCCTCGTCCGCGGGACGGAGATCGAGGGGCGCGACGAGCGCTGGCGGCACTGCCGCGACAAGATCGCCGCGGTCCAGGCGGCGCTGCCCGGAGTGGATGACCGCCAGGCGGGGCACCTCCTGCTCACCATCGTCACGCTGACCGACGGCTGGCGGGTCTTCCCGCAGTTGGGCGCGATGTTCGTCGGCGACGGGGCGCGCCCCGAGGCGCAGGAGGAGCGGCGGCGCGAGCTGCGCGCCGTGGCGGTCGTGCTCGCGGAGCGGGCGGTGGCGGACGCCGCCGCGGCGTCCGCGGCATCCGGATCCTGACGCGCGTCCTGGCCGGCCCGCCGAGGGCGCGTCCGCGCGGTGTCTGTGGCGCGTCCGCGTGGTGTGTCCGCGGTGCGCCCGCGTGGTGTGTCCGCGGCGCGCCGGGCGGTGTGTCTGCGGCGCGCGCCGGTGGAACGGCGAACGCCCCGCCCTCCGAGTCGGGAGGCGCGGGGCGTTCGTATCGGGCCGCGATCAGGCGCTGATCGAGTGCCCCGCCGAGCCGAGCTGCTGCGTGGCCTCGACCACGCGAGCGGCCATCGCGCTCTCGGCGATCTTGCCCCACGCGCGCGGGTCGTACGCCTTCTTGTTTCCGACCTCGCCGTCGACCTTGAGGACGCCGTCGTAGTTGCTAAACATGAAGCCGGCGACCGAACGCGTGAACGCGTACTGCGTGTCGGTGTCGATGTTCATCTTCACGACGCCGTTCGCGACGGCGAGGGCGATCTCCTCGGGCGTCGATCCGCTGCCGCCGTGGAAGACGAGGTCGAGCGGCTTGGCGCCCGTGCCGAACTTCTCCGCGATACCGGCCTGGATCTCGCCGAGCAGCTCCGGGCGGAGCTTCACGTTGCCGGGCTTGTAGACGCCGTGCACGTTGCCGAACGTGAGCGCGGCGATGTAGCGACCGTTCTCGCCGAGGCCGAGAGCGTCGACGAACTTCGAGACGTCGGCGGTCGTGGTGTAGAGGGCCTCGTTCGATCCCTCGTGCTTGACGCCGTCCTCCTCGCCGCCGACGACGCCGATCTCGACCTCGAGGATCGCGTTGATGTTCTTCATGCGCGGGAGGAGGTCCTTCGCGATCTCGATGTTCTCATCGAGCGGAACGGCCGATCCGTCCCACATGTGCGACTGGAAGATGGGGTTGCGGCCCGCCTTGACCTCCTCCTCGGAGGCGGCGATGAGCGGCAGGACGAAGTCCTCGAGCGCGGGCTTCGGGCAGTGGTCGGTGTGGAGGGCGACCGTGATCGGGTAGTTCTTCGCGACCTCGGTCGCGAACTTCGCGAACGCGAGCGCGCCGGTGGCGCGACCCTTGACCGTGTGGCCGGCGAAGTAGTCGGCGCCGCCGGTGGTGACCTGGATGATGCCGTCGGATCCGGCCTCGGTCAGACCCTGCAGGACAGCGTTGATCGACTGCGAGCTGGCGGCGTTGATCGCGGGGAAGGCGTAGCCGCCGGCCTTCGCCTTGTCCAGCATCTCGGCGTACTGCTCGGGGGTTGCGACGGGCATTTCCACTCCTCAGGTGTGCGGTTGTCTGCACCGTCACTCTATCGAAGGGCGGCCGTTCGCCGTGGCCCGCCCACCGGGCAAAAGCCGGGCCCGAGCACCGTGCCACGCGCTCGCGCACCGCGTGCGTCCGCACCCCGGATGCGGGGCGATTGCCGGGGCCGTAAGAATCACGTTTTCTTCGCCCGCGCGGGCCCGGATTGGCCCGTGTCCGTGCGGACAATGGTCGTAGGCTCAGGGCATGGTGAGTCTGACCGCGGACATGAGCCCGCTGCATCCCGACCGAAACCTCGCTCTCGAACTGGTCCGTGCGACCGAGGCGGCGGCGATCCGATCGGTGCCGTTCATCGGTCGAGGCCAGAAGGAGCTCGCCGACGGCGCGGCGGTGGATGCGATGCGCGCGTTCCTCACGACCGTGAACTTCGACGGTGTGATCGTCATCGGCGAGGGGGAGAAGGACAACGCTCCCATGCTCTTCAACGGCGAGCACGTGGGCACCGGCCGCGGGCCGCAGTGCGACATCGCGGTCGACCCGATCGACGGCACGACGCTGACCGCCGAAGGGCGCAACAACGCGCTGTCCGTGCTGGCGGTCGCCGACCGCGGCGCGATGCTCGACGCGTCGAGCGTGTTCTACATGGACAAGATCGTCACGGGGCCGGCCGGGGTCGGCGTCGTGGACATCCGCCTCCCCGTCGCGGAGAACATCCACCGGCTCGCGAAGGCGCTCGGCAAGCCCGTCGACGAGCTCGTCGTGTCGGTGCTGAACCGCCCCCGCCACGCACGGCTGATCGAGGAGATCCGGGAGACCGGTGCGGGGACCCGCCTCATGAGCGACGGCGACGTCGCCGGCGGCATCAACGCGGCGCGCCACAACGCGCGCACCGACATGTGCATCGGCATCGGCGGCAGCCCGGAGGGCGTCGCCACCACGTGCGCGATCAAGGCGCTGGGCGGGCACATCCAGGGTCGGCTGTGGCCGCGCGACGACGACGAGAAGCAGCGTGGAATCGATGCGGGCTTGAAGCTCGACGACTACGTCTATGAAGCCGACGAGATGGTGCGGGGCAAGAACACGATCTTCGTCGCCACGGGCGTCACCAACGGCGAGCTCGTCGCGGGTGTCCGGCGCGACGGCGACTTCGTCTACACCGAGAGCGTCGTGCTGCGCGGGGCCTCCGGCACACTGCGTCGCATCAGCTCGGAGCACCTCACCTCCAAGTGGCTGTGACCGCCCTCCCGGCCCCCGCGCGCGTGCGGTAGCCGCCGGGCGGGGTGTCGTTCGGCGCGGGGATGGCCGTGCGGTTCGGCGCGGGCGTGTGGTCCGGCGCGCGGAGGTGCCGGGGGGCGCTCGGTCTCGATTGGGAAAAGATCCGGCTGCCGCTCCTGACCGTCGGCGTCCGCTCTGGCAGAATGGGTGACGGTCACCGGAGACCGGATCGTCGTCCACGCCATCACCGGGAGTTCCCATGTCCGCAGCATCCAACAGTCCGAGGACTGGTCAGATCGCGGTCGCCGTCGACGCCGCGCGTCGCCCCGACGTGCTCCTGCGTCGGCGCCTGCCGGACGGACATCGGATCAGCGCCTGGTGGATGATCGGCGCGTTCGTGACCGTCTCCGTCGGCGTGGTGGCGCTTCTCAACACCTTCCCTAGCGGCTACTGAGTCGCCGCGGCTGCGGCTGCGGCTGCGGGCCCCTGGTCGGCGTGGGCTGCCGCTCGCGCCCACCCACGCGGGTTTGGGGTCGCAAATGGTCGGTCACCCGCGGGATCCGTGTCGCAAATCGTCGCTCAGCGGGGTGGATAGCGACATATCGCGACACTGATCCTGAGGGTGCGGCCCGGCGTGCCGCCCAGCGCGGGAGCGCGCGCCACGTGCAGATGGGGTGGATGCGCCGCGCTCGGGCGTGCTGCCCCGGGTGACAGGTGTAGGTTCGGGGTCGGGTGTGGTCGGCCGTGCTCGAGTTCGGGGTCGCGCGTGGTCGCTTCGGCTCGCCGGTGGCGACCGTTGGCGACCCCAAACCTGGTGGGGCGACCGACGACCGCGCGCGCGGTCGCTGGGGTGGAGCCCGCGTGGGGCGTGGGGTCAGAGGCGGCCGCGGAGGTCACCCAGGTCCGCACCCGTGCCGGGCACATGCTCCGCGCCGGAGCTGGTCGCGTGCGCCGCACCCGTGCTGGCCGCGTGCTCCGCGCCGGAGCTGGTCGCGTGCGCCGCACCCGTGCCGGGCACGTGCTCCGCGCCGGCGGCGGGGCCCGCAGCTACGGCAGGTGACTCGTGGTCCGCGCCGGCGGGGTCGTCGGCTACGTGTGCGGTGAACTCGGGCGCGGTCAGCTTGCGCGGGAGCTTCTCGATCGGTGCGGGGGCCGCGGTGGCATCCAGCTTCGTGTCGTCGATCCCGGGGAAGCGGCGGGCGCTCACCAGCACGCGAGACTCCAGCGACCCGGCGAAGCGGTTGTAGGTGTCGACGGTCCGCTCGATCGCGCGCCGCAGATCGTCGGCGTGGCTCGCGAGCCCACCGAGCCGCTGGTAGAGCTCGTTGCCGAGATCGAACAGTCGCCTCGCCTCGGTGGAGACGTCCTGCTGCGTCCAGGTGTAAGCGACGGTCTTCAGCACCGCCCAGAGGTTCACCGGCGAGGCGAGAGCCACCCGGCGGCCGAAGGCGTAGTCGAGCAGGCTCGGGTCTTCCTCGAGGGCCGCGGCGAGGAGCGACTCGCTCGGGATGAAGCAGATCACGAACTCCGGGCTGGACTCGAGCCCGGTCCAATAGCGCTTCGCCGCCAGGGCATCGACGTGCGCCCGCACGGCCTTGACGTGTTTCTGCAGCAGCTGCGCCCGGAGTGCGCCGGGTTCGCCCTGAGCGGTCACGGGGATCGCGGATGCCTCGAGGTAGGCATCCAGCGGCACTTTGGCGTCGACGGCGATCGCCTTTCCTCCGGGAAGGCGCACCACCATGTCGGGGCGGCCGGCTCCGGCGTCGGAGGTCAGCGACGACTGCGTGTCGAAGTCCACATACCGGGTGAGTCCCGCGGACTCCACCACGCGGCGCAGCTGCGTCTCCCCCCAGACTCCGCGCGTCGCGTTCGAGCGCAGGGCTCCGGCGAGGGACTCGGTGGTCGCCCGCAGCGCCTCGTCGGCCTCGTGCGAGCGGCGCAGCTGCTCCGCGATCGATCCGTACTGCGCCTGCCGCTCGCGTTCGAGCTCGTCGACCTTGTGCTGCATCGACTGCAGCGTCTCCTGAACCGGCGCCAGTGCGCGCAGCAGCACCTGTTCGCGCCGCTCGCGGTCCTGCTGGGCGGCGTGGTCGGCCCGGGACTGATCGCCGAGCTCGCGGGTGAGCGCGCGCTGCTGCTCGAGCTGCTCGCTCAGCGACCGCTGCCCGGCCTCGGCCGAGACCGCTCGTGCGGTGAGCGCCGTCCGCTCCGCCGATGAGCGCTCCGCGGCGCGCGCGGACTGGCCGAACCAGCCCGCCAGGAAGCCAGCGAACACGCAGCAGACGGCGAGGGAGGTGACGATGACGGCATCCATGAGGGCAGTATGGGCGGATCCTCGGATATCGGCGGGATGCCCCGCGGCGCAGACCGCCCGCGAGGAGGCCCCACGGGCGCGGCGGATCAGCCCCGCAGCGCCGGGGCGGCGCTCTCGGCCGCGGGGATCTGCGGCACCCGCACCCCGAGGAGCATCGCCAGCTCGACGATGTCTCCCGCCGCGCTTCGCGCCGCCGCGTCGATCATGATGTGGGCGCACGCGAGGGCGTCCGCGCTCGCATCGTGGTGGGCGAAGTCCAGGAACCCCGCGGCCGCGGCGACGGCGGGAAGGCGGTACGAGGCCAGCTCGTACGTCTTGCGCGCGACCTGGAGGCTGCAGACGTACCGGTACGGCGGGCACACGGCGTCCGTGACCTCGCAGGCGCGGCGCAGCACCGAGACGTCGAAGCCGGCGTTGTGCGCGACGAGCACGTCGTCTCCGATGAACTCCGTCAGGGCCGGGAGCTGCGCGGTCCAGCCGTCGGCGTCCGCGACGTCCTCCTCGCGGATGCCGTGGATGCCGGTGTTCAACTCGAAGAACCGGTCGTGACCGGCCGGCGGGCGGATCAGCCAGCCCGCGGAGGCCACGACACGGCCGTCGCGCACGCGCGCGAGGCCGACGGCGCAGGCGGACGCGCTCGAGGAGTTCGCCGTCTCGAAGTCGATCGCGGTGAAATCCAGAGCCACGGATCCACCTTCGCCCGGGCCGCGGGCGGGGGAGCGGAGGCGCGCCGGGACGCCCTCGACACGAGGGGGCGACGAGAGCGACACGACAGCGGGGAGCGATCCTGCTGCGATCGCTCCCCGCCGGTCCGTGCGTCGTCAGTACTTCATGACGATGCGGCCCTCGATCTTGCCCCGCTGCATCCGATCGAAGATGTCGTTGATGTCGTCGATGGTCTCGACGTGCACCGTGGGGTGGATCTGGCCGCGCGCGTAGAAGTCGAGCGCCTCGATCATGTCCTGGCGGGTGCCGACGATCGATCCGCGCACCGTAATCGCCCGCAGGACGATGTCGAAGATGTCGGCGTCGAAGGTCCCCGGCGGGAGGCCGTTGAACACGATCGTGCCGCCTCGTCGCACCGCGCCGAGCGCCTGATCGAACGCACGGGGATGGACGGCGGTGACGAGCACGCCGTGCGCGCCGCCGGTCAGCTCCTGGATCTTGGAACCGGGCTCGTGGTCGGCGGCGTTGACGGTGACCTCCGCGCCGTGACCGCGGGCGAGGTCGAGCTTCGCGTCGTCGACGTCGACGGCGACGACCCGCATGCCCATGGCGCGCGCGTACTGAACCGCGATGTGCCCGAGTCCGCCGATGCCGGAGATCACGACCCACTCGCCGGGGCGGACGCCGGTCATCTTGAGGCCCTTGTAGACGGTGACGCCCGCGCAGAGGATCGGTGCGACCTCGACGGGGTCGGCACCCTCGGGGATGCGCGCGGCGAAGCGCTCGTCGACGAGCATGTACTCTCCGAAGCTGCCGTCCACGGAGTACCCGCCGTTCTGCTGCTCGGGGCAGAGCGTCTCCCATCCGGTGCGGCAGTACTCGCACGTGCCGCACGCGGACCAGAGCCACGCGTTCCCCACCTTCTGCCCGACCTCGAGCGTCGTCACGCCCGGTCCGACGGCGACGACCTCCCCGTACCCCTCGTGCCCGGGGATGAGGTCGCCCTTGGGGGCGACCGGCCAATCGCCGTGGGCGGCGTGCAGATCGGTGTGGCAGACACCGCTCGTGATGACCTTGACGAGCGCCTGGCGGGGTCCGGGGGTGGGGATCGCGACCTCTTCGACCACCAGCGGCTGGTCCGAGGTCTTCACGACGGCGGCGCGCATCGTGGTGGCCGGCGCGGTCTTCGTCGCGACGGCAGGGGTATCGGTCAGAGTCGTCATTGACATCACTTCCTCTCGGCGGAGCCATTCCGCCAGGTGCCCTCGACGGTAGGACGGGCGACGTTGCATGTGGTTGCGACGGACGGTTCGGAGCGCGTGGACGGGATGTCCGCGGGGCGGCGTATCGTCGGGGCATGGCGACGCGAGACGAGATGGCGAGGAGCTTCGGGGCGGCCTCGGCCGCCTACGAGCAGGGCCGGCCCGGCTATCCTGCCGAGGCGGTCGAGTGGATGCTGGAGCCCGCCGGTTCCCATCCGCGCGTCGTCGACGTCGGCGCCGGCACGGGAAAGCTCACCCGCGTGGTCGCGGAGGTCGTCGCCGAGCGCGGCGCGGACGTGATCGCCGTCGAACCGGATGCCGCGATGCTCGACGCCCTCCGCGCAGCGCTGCCGGGAGTGGAGACGCTCGTCGGCAGCGCGGAGGACCTGAACCTGCCGGATGCGAGTGTCGATGCCGCCGTGTTCGGTCAGGCCTGGCACTGGGTGGACCCGGTGGCGGGATCGGCCGAGATCGGTCGCGTCGTGAGGCCCTGCGGGGTACTGGGCCTCGTCTGGAACATCCGTGACGAGTCGGTCCCCTGGGTCGGGCGCCTGGGCGCCATCATGAAGGGCAGTCACGCGGAGCAGCTGCTCGCAGCCGGCGGACCCGAGGTCGCCGATCCGTTCGGGCCACTGGCGGAACGCACGTGGCGGTGGTCGCGGCCGATGGACCGGGGGATGCTCACGGCGCTCGTGCGATCGCGCAGCTACATCATCACCGCGTCGGGGGATGAGCGTGCGCGGATCGATCGCGAGATCGGAGACCTGTTCGACGAGATCGGTGCCGTGGGCGATGCGACGGTGGAGCTGCCCTACGTCACCCGTGCCTTCCGCGCGAGGAGGGACGGCGCCCGCACGTAGACTGGACTCTCGTGGCTCTTACCATCGGAATCGTCTGATGGGTGTCTCTAACTCCGCGTGATGATCGAGTGCACGACCACGCGTCGAGGTGAGCCCGGGGGCAAGATCTCGATGCGGTCGACGAGGACGCGGATGGCCTCTCGTCGCCGTTCCACCGGAAGATCGTCCCAGGCGGACACGAGGTCGCCCACGAATGCGACGGGCTGGACGGTCGACTGCGCATTGAGTCGGCCAAGCTCGGATTCGAGGGCGAGCCTTTCGGCCTCGAGGCGGTCCCGGCGCCGCTCGTAGGCGTCCTTCGGGATGTCGCCGTCGAGGTACTTCTCGGTCGCATTGTCCAGCCGCTCGGCCAGGCCTGCGAGCTTGCGCGTGATTTCCGCTCGCGGGTCGGTCGTTGCGGGCGCGCGCCGCACAGGGGGCACGGCGTTCAGCTCCTCCCTGAACTGCTGCAGCCATTTCACTACCTCGGCGTCGATGACGTGCGCGGCTAGCGAGGCGTCCGCGTGACGCGTGTACTGGGACGACTCAACGCATGCGTACCGGGGTCGCCCGTGGTCGGTGCGACCGCCCATCTTTGAGCCGCAATGGCAGTAGAGGAGTCCGGAGTAGGTGTACGGCGATCGCTCGGCGCGTGGCCGTCGGCGCCGGGCGTCTCGTGCGTGCACGTACCGCGCCCATTCGTCGTCGGAGATGACCGGGGGGTGCGTGCCGGGGGCGAGTTGCTCGCGGAAGAGGATGAGGCCCGCGCCGAAGCCGGAGTCGAGCACGCGAAGGACGGAGACGGTGTTCCATCGCGCGTATCTCGGGTAGGCGCCGTTCACTGGGCGCGCGTCGGGGTTGGTGTAGCGTTCGGCGATGTCGCGCGCGGAGTCACCGGCTATGTACGCGCGGTACATCGCTGCGAGCACTTCGCCTTCTCGGGGATCGATGGAGTAGGTCTTCGTCTCGCGTGAGTAGACGTAGCCGAAGTGACGCTGTCCGTTCGGGGTGAGGCCGTGGCGCACGCGCCGCTCGAGAGTCTCCTTCCACGTTGCGCCGATCGAGCGCGCCATGAATTCGGCGTGTGCGACGAGGACACCGCGGCCGAAACCGCCAGCGGGTGTCTGGTCGTTCGGTTCGGTGGCGGAGAGGATGAGTCCGCCTGCTGTCTCGATCCTGTCCTCGGTGATCGCCCACTTGAGCTTGCTGCGGGCCGCGCGGTCCACGCGCCAGAGGACGAGAACGTCCGCCTGGTGCCCTTCGATCTGCTCGCAGCAGTAGGCGAGGCGCGTCCACCACGCCGACTTCTTCTTCGATCCGGACTCGTCGATCCCCTCGACCCATTCGACGATGTCGATTCCCTCGCGCTCGGCGAACTGCTCGATCGCGTAGCGCTGGTTCTCCGGGCTGATCATGCCGTCGCGTTCCTTCGAGACGCGGATAGCGCCGATGGCGCGGCGACGAGCGGGGCGGGGTAGGCGGGCGAGGTTCATCGCAGGGCGAGCTCTCTGTGATCCCATTGCCGCTCGCCCATGCGGGGCGCGAGGTATGTTGCGTCGCCGAGGCGGGTGAGGAGTCCGTGGAAAGCGGCGACCGTGCTTCGCATCACTCCGAGTTCGATGGCGATCGCGCCGAGGTGCCCTCGGTGGGATTCTTCGGCGGCTCGGTAGTCGTCGATGCTGATGAGTCGGAGCGCCGCCCATTCCTCTGCTGCGCGTTCCTGTTTGGCGTTCACGGGGCCGAATCGAGATCGTACGTGCCCGAACGAGGCGTGCCCGAGTTCGTGCGCCAGGACCGAACGAGTGTGCCTCGCGTGCAGGCCCTCCCGGATGCGAATGTGCCGGCGGGGGTGGTTGTAGTCCCCGTCTCGATCGGCGGGCAGGTCGTGCGTGTACTCGACCGTGACTCCCATCATGACGGCGAGGTCGGTGAGGTAGAGATCTGCGGGGGTCATGTCTCGTCCGTGGGCTCCGTCTCTCGGTTGCGAGCGGCTAGAGCAAGATCATCTGCCGAAGCTACGACATCGGCGGACGGGTTCACCATCTCGTCGGTGATGGCGTTGAGCGCGGCTTGCCCCGCAATCCCGCGGCGGCCGGTCGGGAGTGCTTCGAGTGCGCCCCCGATGATGCCGAGCCACATCTCCGTGTCGGGAGAGTAGTTGCCGCTGGTTGGGCTGATGCCGAGCACGGCGAGGATCGAGCGGAGATTGCTCTCCTGCGGTGCCATGCCGTTCTCAAGGTTCGAGATCGTCTGGCGGGTGAGGCCGGCCGCGGTCGCGAGGTCAGTTTGGGTCATTCCCAGCTCAAGGCGGCGCGCGCGAACACGAGACGCAAACTCGCGGCGCTCCGTGGCGGACATCCGACCGAAACCATTTTTTGACATGCCACGAGGCTATCGTGCCCAAGATTTCGGGGTCAAGTGTGGACACGGTTTGACTTGGTGCCCAAGAGATTCCGAAAACTTAGGCGTTGCGGCTAGACCCGACGCCAAAGAAATGGCAAAGTCTTGGGCATGGCATCACAGGCAGCTACCCCGGGGCAGGCGCTCAAAGCGCTTCGAGGCATGGCGGGGATGACTCTCAAGGAAGTCGCCTCCGAGGCGACGACCTCCATCGCGTACCTCTCGCGCGTCGAGAACGACGCGGTCGTACCCGCACAGGAGTACGTCGCGAAAGTCTCCTACGTGATCTCGCGGAAGATGATCGCCCGCACTCGGGCGGCCGCCGCATGAGTCCGTACGCCAACTCCGGACTCAGCGCGCAGGAGCGCATCGAGATCGCCGCGCACATCATCCGCGAGGGGCTCGAAGCGGTCTACGCCAGTCGGCCCATGCCGCAAGCGGCCTAGCTCTCGTCAGCCGGTCTGATGCCGGTCGCCTTCGGAGGGAGGCGAGAGTACGCACCTAGCGAACCGGGAACGGGGAGCCGGGACAGCAGAAGCACTTTGACAACTACACAGAGGAATCCGGGTCGGAAGCACTGAACCCGGGCGCAGTCCATCGGGACGCCATGCGACATCGTCGCCGCGTTCCTTCCGACGTCGCGCCCGGTGTGACGTGGACCCGAGGAGGGCCATGGCGGCCCTGGTGCTGGGTTCACCCGCGGTGAGAGCGCGGGACGGCACCGAAACAGACATTGGCTCGGCCGACTGGCGAAGACGATTCGGTCTTCAGTCGGGCACTCGCGCTGGATTCCGGCGCGTGGCGGGTTCGATCCCCGCCCGAGTCGCGACGACGGCACAGGGCCGTCACGGAAAGGGGCGGTCACCTCATGGCCGAGAACTACTGGCAGATCGAGAGAGTCGCCGCAGCTCACGGGATGACCGTCGAGGCGTGGCTCGCACATTGCGACGCGATCGAGGCGCGCGAGGCGAGTCGGCGCAAGGTCGACCGGCACATGCGTGCCGTCCCGCAGTACCGGGACGCAGCGTGAGCGCCCGGGTGATCGACGACGCGCGAGCCTTCGAGATCATCGCGCCGCACCTCGACGAGGCGCGTCGGCAGGAGATCGCGGAGGCGATCGCGTTGCGCCTCGCGCCGTCGGCGGGCAAGCGGTCGTCGGTGCCGTCCACGAGCACCGAGCCCGCTGAGCGGCCCGAGTACGCGATCGCCGAGTCCGACCCGGCCGTCGCGTACCTCCGCTCCCTCGGCTTCGCAGAGGGCGAGCTGGTGCGCGCCGCGGGCCGCCTGGCCGCCGCGGTCCGTGCGCACTGGCGTGGCGAGGGGCAACCGCCCGAGCGGGTGATCGCGGCCCTGTGGGACCAGATCACCGCGGAGGCGCGGCCGTGATCGACCTGACGGTCATCGGCTACTGGATCTTGATCGCGACCGCGGCGGGCCTGCTCGTCTGGGCCGCGATCCGAAACGAGCCGCCGAGGGCGGCGTGAAGGGCAGGGCAATGGGCATGACGAAACCGATCGCGCTCGTGTCGTCGGAGCACGAGGCCGAGTGGCACAAGCGCCGCAGTCAGGGCGTCACGAAGACCGACGTCACGCGGCTGATCTCCGGCACGATCGCATCGAAGCGCGCCGTGTACGCCGACAAGACCGGCGGGAAGACGTTCCACGGCAACCAGCACACCGAGCGCGGACACGCGTTCGAGGGCGGCATCGCGGCGTGGGTCGAAGCCGAGGTCGGGATCCCGGCATCCGGCGTCCTCTACGCGCACGGCGAGAACACCGCGTACCTGGCGACGCCGGACACGTTCATGTGGGACGACGGCGAGGGCGCGTTCGTCGAGATCAAGACGACCACGGCGGACTGGTCCGGCGGCCTGCCCCGGAGGATCGTCGACGACGTCCTCTGGCAGCGATTCGTGCTGGGCGCCGGGTACTCCGCGGTCGCGTGGCAGCAGTTCGACGAGGACGGCATGCCGCTCACCTTGGAACCGACCCTCGTCGAGGTGCCCGCCGATCCCGAGCGGACCGCGGCGCTCGTCGCCGCCGCCGAGGCATATCTGCAGTGGGTAGCGGCGGGCCGCCCCGACGTCGACTCCGACGTGCCGGTCGAGGTGCGCGACGCGGCCGAAGAGGTCGCGTCGATGAAGTCGCGCATCGCCGAGCTCGACGCGTTCGTGAAGGCGTGGGCGGAGTCCCAGCCGAACGCCGAGACGGCCGGCGTGAAGCGAGAGATCCCCGGAGCGGTGATCGCCCTGACCGTCACCCGCGGGAAGGAGTTCGACGAGGCCAAGGCCCGAGCGGACCACGCGGAACTGTTCGCCGTGTTCGATCACACGCTGACGGTGCTCGCCGACATCAAGAAGGACAAGACGTACCTGCGCGAGAAGGTCGGCCGACGTTGGTCGATCAGCGCACCGAAACCGAGAGAAGAGGTGGCCGCGTGATCGGCACAGCGAAGACGGAACTGCTCAAGCGCGTCATGGCCGGGGAGGCCGAGCCCGCGAACCGGGCCGAGCGCCGCGTGATCGAGCAGGACAAGCGCACGCAGGAGCGCCGCGCCCGGCGCGCGCGGGCGCGGGTGCAGCGAGCGCTCGCGAAGTACAGCACGGGGGAGGTCGCAGCGTGAACCGCAAGAAGACCCGACTCATCACGTCAGTCGAGGAACGGGTCACCGACCCGAACCGGTGGCACCCGCGCATCCGGCGCCGGGTGAAGGAGTGGGCCGGGGTGTACACCTTCACCCGCCGCCGCGGATGGGAGAAGCTCGCGCCCGTCGCCGAGATCGCCCCGACCCCGCCGGCCGCGCTCGCCTCGATCCGGAAGGCGGCGGCATGACCGAGTCCACCGACGAGCTGAAGGGCATCGGCGTCGCAGAGATGCGCGCCGCGGTGCAGGCGTCCGGCACCCTCGAGGGCATCGAGGGCCCTGACTTCCTGTCGCCGTCGGACGTGGACTGGCGTCCGTACTTCCGTGCCAGTGATGATGCGGAGCACCCGGAGTTCGCGCGGGTCACCGTGACGCGTGTCGGGCAGCGTCCACGCAACGTCGTGATCTCGTGGGCCGAGTGCGAGGCGGAGATCGAGTCCGAGCGTGAGCAGGCATGGGCTGACGGCCGCCGCCTGAAGCCGATGTCGATCTTCGGGGCTGAGGCCGAGCGTCACGCCTACCGGGTGGTGTTCGCCGACATCCTCGAACCGATCGTGCAGGCGCGGAAGGCGTCGGCGCTCCCGGCCATGCCCGGAGCGTGCGGGCGGCATCCACAGGGCACCTCGGAACCGTGCGCCGGATGCGCGCAGGTTCGACAACGCGCTGCGGAGGTGCACGGATCGCACCGTGACTGGCTCGCAGATCTCGCCGCGACGTCGTCGAAGGCCGAGGTCGATGCGCTGTTCGAGGATGCTCGCCAGGCGAAAGCGTTGAAGGACGCGACGTTGCACGAGGCGTTCACGCGCCGCCTACGCGAAGTGCTCGCATCGCCGAAAGTCGACGAGTGGGAGCCGCGGCCGACGCCGAATCCGACACTCGGGGTAGTCCCGTCACCGGCAGCGGTCGCTGCGAAGTCGAAGCCGCTCACGGTGCAGGCGCCGCGGCGTCCGCAGGGTGACCGGCCGCAGGGGCAGCGTCGGAAGGCGAAGCGATGAGCACTGCGGCGATCGCTGAGCTGCTGAGGCGCAGCGACGACTTCCCTCGCGATGACGGCGTGGCTGGTTTCGGCATGGACCGAGACGGGATGATCGCACTCTTGGCGGAGTGCACTCCGCGCCTCGATTCGATCGCGGTCCTTCCGAAGCACGTAGGCGACGGCGACATGACGTCGTTCGAGATCAAGGTGTACGTATCGTTCGCCCGGTCGGAGTTGCACGAGTGATCGCCGATCCCGGCACGGGGGAGGTCCGCCCGGTCACCGCGACCTGGGCGGAGCTCCGCGACCGGGCGCGGGCGTTCGAGGACGCCGCGCCGGAGACTCCGCCGGAGATCGATCGTCTGCTGCGCGAGATCGAGTCGCTCGGGTTCAAGCTCGCCGACTTCCAGGCGCGCGCGGCGACCGAGCTCGACGACGCCAAGCGCGTGCTGAACGCGCGGATGTCGATCCTCTCGGCGAAGTACGAGCTGAAGGGCCGCACTCAGACGATGGTCAACCGTCTCGCCGAGGCGGACGCCGCAGAGGAGGTCGCGGAGGTCGCGCGGCTGCAGATCATCGTCGACCACGCGCGCCGGATCGCCCGGGCGCTGTCGAGCAAGCACATCGGCTTGCAGAACACGAACAAGGGCCTACAGCCGCTCGCGGCGGGTCAGCACAGGAGAGGTGTGTGAGATGGCGGCAACGCTGAAGAATGGGGGCGCCGTTCTGGTGAGCATCGTTCCCGATACCTCGCGGTTCGAGGCGGCGATGCGGGAGGTCGGCGAGCACGCGCGACGTGTCGCGGCTTCGATTCGCGGTTTCGTGCTCGGGATCCCGTTCGCGAAACCTCCGGCGCGCGAGAGACGCGCGCAACGCAGGGCTGACGCGATGGAACGGCAGGAGCGGTACGACAACACGCCGACGTTCGACAAGCTCGCAGCGATCCAGTCGCGGCCGGGGGAGTCGAAACGGGAGCGGGCGCGTCTGCTCGCTACCGCGCTCGCATGATCGGGATGTTCAGCCTCGCCGCGATAGCGCTCGCGGCGGGGCTGTTCGCCATCCTCGTGCAGATGGGTGCGACCCGCCGCGAGCGGACTCCGGTCCACAACGAACAGGAGCAGTGATGAGCAGCCTGACCGCATACGACATCGGCGAGGACGGCGGGATGTGGCTCGTCGTCGGGCAGTTTGAGGTGCACCGCGAGACGATCAGCGTTGCGGAGGCTCGACTGGCAGTCATCGCCCTCCTCCGGGAGCAGCTTCTACCCGCGGACCATGAGGTGTTCACGAGCGAGACGCTCGCCGTGCTGGACGCGCCCGCCCGCGTCCATGAGTACCCGATCTACTCGGACCCCGCGACGGAGCGGGTCTACATGCGGTCGCCGATTGGCGGCACGCCGATCTGGGGCGACCGCATTGGTACGTGTGCCGTGGCGATCGGGTTCGACCTGCCAGATCACCGCACGGTGTGGCGCGAGATCGGGATGACTGGTTCGGGTGGTCCGTTATGAGCTTCACCGAGGTCGGTGGTAGGGCCCCGTGGTTCATGCAGGTTGTCGATGTGCGGATAGGCCACGAAGTCCTCGGATTCGACTACCCCATGCAAGGCGATCAGCGCCCTCCTCGCAGTCCGGGGTGATCCGTCATGAGCGCGCCGCGGACGCACCGCGGCACCTACTCGGACGTCGAGCGCGTTGACATGGTCGTCAAGCAGATGCCCATCCTCGGGTATGGCGTGTACTACGTCGAGGCGGTGCAGGCCGCGCGCGACGCGCTCGCTCAGCAATCGGCTGATCTGTAGCACGTGGCCCGTGATCGTCTGACGGGTCGGGCTCTCGCAGCAGTGAACGCGCTGGTCGACGACCGGGAAATGCGACGGTGCGCCCGCTGTGGCGTCGTGATCTGGGAGAACGGGTCACGACATCACAGGCAGCTCCGGTCCCGCGGCGGCGCCGACGCTGTCGAGAACCTGATTCTTGCGTGCGGATCCGGCACCACAGGGTGTCACGGATGGATGCACGCGAACCCTGCCGAGGCGACCCGCCTCGGTTTCATCGTGCCGTCGTGGGCTGACCCGGCGGCATGGCCGATGCTGCACGCCCTCTACGGGTGGTTGCGGCTACTACCTGACGGGACCGCCGAAGGGGTGGCCCCACCGACCTGAGAGGGACATGGGGCAGATGTCATCTTCGAGCCTGATCCACCTGGACCGCGAGCGCGCGAAGCGCCGCGGTGAACGCAAGCCGATGCAGGGCGCCGAACTGATCGACGAGGTTGTGTTCCTCCTCGATCAGGGCACGCACCCGCTGATGGCCGCACAGCAGCTCGGCCGCGACTGGGAGTCGATTCTCCGCACCGCGAAGGGCCTCGGCCGGTCCGAGGAGGTCAATCGGATCGACATCGACGCGTGGCGTCGGTTCGCGCCCCGGGAACGGAGCGGCTGGGGGTACGCGGCGTGACCCGGGAGATGCTGGCGCTCGATCTGTTCGCGGGGACGGGCTGGGGAGTTGCGCTGAAGGCGCGCGGCATCCGCGAGGCAGGCGTGGAGATCATGCCGGAGGCAGTCGCGTCCCGCGAGGCCGCGGGCATGGAGACGATCTACCGTGACGTTTGGGACGGGCTGCTCGGAGATCCGCGCCCCCGGCTGCTGACGGACATTGAGCGTGCGGAACGTAGACGAGCGTTCGCGAAGCCGACTGAAGAGTGGAGCGAACACGAGATTCAGATCGCTTCGCCGCCTTGCCAGTCGTTCAGCACGGCCGGTAAGGGAGCCGGACGGGCGGCGCTCAATGATGTGCTGCGCGCGATCGACGATCATGCGTACCGGCGTCCGGAGAGGCTGCGCGCCCTCGGCGCCGAGACGGACGATCGCACCGCGCTAGTGCTGACGCCGCTCGCGCACGTCTACCGGGATCGACCGATGTACATCGCGTGGGAGCAGGTGCCGCCGGTCTTGCCCGTGTGGCAGGCGTGCGGCGCGGTGCTCGAGCAGATGGGCTATTCGGTCTGGACAGGCATCATGCGCGCTGAGCAGTACGGCGTGCCGCAGACGCGTCGCCGGGCGGTGCTCATCGCCCGGAGGGATGGTGTTGTGGCAGCGATGCCGACGCCGACACACTCGCGGTACTACGAGCGTCAGCCGAAGCGCCTCGATCCAGGCGTGCCGTCATGGGTCAGCATGGCGAACGCGCTCGGGTTCGGCGGATTCGATCTGGTGGGCAATCAGGTGCCACGCGGCCGAGAACGTGGTGACTACCACTCGCGGCCGTCGAGCTCTCCCGCTCAGCCCTGATCCACCGTCGCGATTCGGTTGAGCCGCGTTTCGCTTTTCGTTGAGTTGTTTCGGCGGGCGGGCGTGCGTGTTCTGCCAGCCGGGGCTCTGGCTTATCCACGTC
>NZ_JBBCVW010000012.1:0-114730 GCF_037146215.1 Microbacterium sp. MMO-56 | reverse complement strand
GGCATTCATCGCTCGGCTACCTCGCACCCGTCGACTACGCTCGGCAATGCACCCATCAATCGGAAACCGACGACTCGCACAGCGACCGGACCGAATGAAGGGGGCGGCCCACGTCCATATGACTCGCGGAAAGTGGAAGATCTGGGTCATTTGTTCAGCCCACCCAGCATCGCTGGAGTGGGCTGGATCTCTTGTCGGGGAGGGTCGCTCCGACGCGACGAAGCCGGTCAAGCCGTTCGCGACCATCGATGAGCAGATCGATGTCCCGGCGTCACGAGGCCTCGTGCTTGACCGGGCCACCGCCGAGCAGTGGCCGCGGAACGTGGTCTACTACCGGCTGAGCGGCTACTGGTACCCCTACCGTGAGATCGGCGACTCGTAGCGACCGGAACGTCTCGATGGCTTCGTTCCACGCGCGAGGCCACACGATGTTGGTGGCGCTGTCTGAGCTCGATCGGAAGCTGCGAACCCTCGTCCACGACGCCATCGAGCGCGTCGAGGCCACTCTGCGCAGTCATCTGAGCGACGTGATCGGATCGGTCCGACCGCTCGCCTACCGTGACGCCACGACGGAGCCCGCGGAGTCGGTCCTGAGCAGGATCCTGACGGGGCCTAGCCTGCTCGAGGTCTTCACCGCACGCAAGGAGACGACGGCATCACTGCAGGATTCGTGCACATCGGTCGCCCTGGCCTTTGACCGGGTGTTTTCCTGATTTCGGGTTTCTTGGGCATCACTGACTTCGGTGGCCCGCGTGGGGCTCGAACCCACGCACGGCCCCGTTCTGCGTTACTCGAAATCTCGAAATCCGCGTGTTCACGCGGTTCTCGGGTTCATTCACCACCACTGACCGACGCTCATCTACGTTCAGATGTTGTCAAAATGTCGTCACAGAATCGGCCCCGGGCAGGGGCTCGGATTTCACTCACGTCGGTCGTTGAGCAGGCAGGGGAGTGGTACCGTTTTACGTACTACTCAGCCTGGGAGGGCAATCATGTCCGCTATCACCGCAACCGAAGCACGAAAGAGCCTGTTCGGGCTCATCCAACAGGTCAACGAAGACCACACGACCGTCGAGGTCGTCTCCCGACGCGGCAATGCCGTCATCATGTCCAAGGATGACTTCGATGCGCTGACCGAGACCGCCTATCTGCTGCGCAACCCTGCGAACGCAGAGCGGCTGCTTGAGGCGGTCGAGCGCGCACGTCGCGGCGAGTTCGAGCAGCACGATCTCCTGGACGCGTGACCCGCGCGCTTGCCTTCGACTCGAACGGGTGGGAGGACTACGTGTACTGGCAGACGCAGGATCGCAAGACCCTCAAGCGAATCAACATGCTGATCGCTGACATCCTTCGCGACCCGTTCGAAGGCATCGGCAAACCGGAACCACTCCGCCATGTACTATCCGGAGCCTGGTCTCGGCGCATCGATGAGAAGAGCCGCCTCGTCTATTACGTCACCGACGAACACGTCGTGATCCTCCAGGCACGGGACCACTACTGACATCAAGGCATCCGGTCGCCGATCGCCTTGCGGGCGTTGATGGTCAGGCGTTCAGGGGCTGGATGCTGCTGATCGGCGTTTCGGCGCGGGCGAGCGCGAGGTCGTATCCTTCCTGCAGTCGGAGCCAGAACTGCGGTGTGGTGCCGAAGAACGCGGCTAGGCGCAACGCGGTGTCCGCGGTAATCGACTGCTTACCGCGGACGATCCGCGAGATGCGTGCCTGATCGACGCTGATGCGCTTGGCGAGCTCATACTGACTCAGCCCGAACGGCTCGAGAAACTCCTCGAGCAAGATTTCACCCGGCGTCGAGAGCTCGTCAGTGATCGTCGATGAAGGCGACATTGTTCGCTTCCCCTCCGTCCCAGTCGAAGACCAGTCTCCATTGGTCGTTGACCCGGATGCTGTACGTGCCCGCCCGGTCACCCTGCAGCTTCTCGAGGCGGTTTGACGGCGGGATTCTCAGATCCTGGAGCTCCGCTGCCGCCTCGAGCATTTGGCGCTTGCGCACCAGACGCCTTCGGACGTCGGGTGGCACTCGTCGCGGTGCTGGACCACCGAGCCAGTACTCCTCGATGTCTGGATCCGCGAACTTCACACCGTCATACTAGCGTCACGCGCAAGTATTGGGAGGGGTCTGGCGGGACGGTCAGCCAGCGCACGAATGATGATCCCCACACAGACACTGCGCGATAGCGGTAGGTGACGGGCGGCCGGGGGGCATGCGATCGAGATCCCCGACCGGCCAAGCGCCGTCGGTCGAGTTCGACACGCGCTCGCGCCGATGTCAACGCGGTCTGAATTGTGACCCCCATTTCCAGCAATCGCACGCGTTGAGAACCGCCCAGATGTTGTCAAAGTGTCGTCACGGATCGTCTTTCTCGAACATCGAACCGCTGTGATCCCAGTGATTCCAGGGGCGCTGAGGAGAAAGCCGAGGTGGGCCCCTTGGGGCTCGAACCCACGACCCGCGGACTAAAAGAGGGCCAGGGGTGGCTCTCCTCAGCAAACCAGAGGCGCCCAGGGGAGTCCGCTCTGAGCCGTTCGGCCCCGGAACGACGCGGAAGTTGGCCTGCCTCCGTACAGCTTCAGTCGGCCATGGGCAGGCGTGGTCGGATGGGATTCCGCCGGGTTCTCGCACTCGCCTCCGGCCTCCGCGGGACTGATGCCGCGTGCGCCCATCTGCCCACGCAGGGACGCCCGGACCATCCCACCCCAGGGAGTCCGGGCGCTCTCGGCTTACAACTGAGCTACAGCGCCGGGGAGCTCAGGCCACGCGGACGCCCGTGTCGCCCAGGTCGGTGTCGGTGTTCGGCGGCCGATGCTAGCGCATGCAATTCTCTGAACGTCGGATGCCGTCGATCCTCACCTATCGTTTACGTTTGGGTGCGCGGCTATGGAGAGCCACCAATTACACTCCAGGCGAGCACGCCGCGGTCAGCGGTGGCAACCAGATGCACGACATCTAGATTGACAACGCTGCTGTCAAGTCGAGCGGCAAGAAGAAGAATGGCGGCACAGCTCGCGGCCCGGTCGGACTTTCGTACGACCCGCTGGGTGTGGGTTCACCGCGCATGATCTGTTCGCCCCACTTGATGGCCAGAGGGACGTGCCTATCAACTGCGGCCCGCTCTCCTTCGGCCGGCCACTCCCCGCCTTCGTAGTTCATGCGTACGCCGCCCGAGAAGAAGGAGATGTAAACCCTAGGACGCATGCAAAGAAGAAGGCCAGTGCGAACGTCCGAACCCTCTCGTTGCACGCTCTCGATGTCCCGAATGACTCGGTCGAGTTCGGCATCGGAGCTTGGGACGGTTCGGTCAGAGACGCCGACTGACTTCCGACGTAGCTGGAGGCCATCAGGCCCACTCACCTGGACGTCGATGGCATGAAGGACCTGATTCCGTTGCTTCAGCACGCCCTTCGCTGTGCTGGCCCAAGCGCGAACCTCTTCAGGAGATACCGACATCCAAGGAGGGAATGTGCCTCGCTCGAGAACCACGTCGCGAACCTTCTCAGCGGCGGCGGTTCCCGACAGACATCGGATCTCCTCGCGTGGCACCGCGAGTTCTTCACCTATCTCATAGATGAGATTCTCGACGTGCGCCGAGAAGACAGCGATCCTCCCTATCCGCTCCCAGCGCGTTCGGGGAGGGTGATCAATCCAAGTCTCGTCTCCCATGACAAAGAAGCTACCAACGGACGGGTTCGCGCCGAGATTGCCGATTTCGACTGCCTGGCGGAACCGCGCGATCCCAGTGCCTGACTGGTGGGCCCCGTGGGGCTCGAACCCACGACCCGCGGATTAAAAGTCCGATGCTCTACCGACTGAGCTAGAGGCCCGTGATCATCCAGCGTACCGGTGCGCCGGGCCCGGGGCGGTACGCGCACACAGCGGCGCGGCCGCCGGCGTTCACACACCGACGGCCGCGCCGTCCCTCCGGCCGTGAGGCCGGAGCACCCGGACGACCCCAGTGACCGGGAGGCCGGGTTGTCGCGGGAGGACACGAGGGGCGAACGCCCCCGGTCATCCCCGCCTCATCACTGGGGCATCAGCACCGAGTCGATGAGGTACACCGTCGCGTTGGCGGTCTGGACGCCGCCGCAGATGACCTTCGCGCCGTTGACCATCAGGTTGTCGCCGGAGCCCGTGACGTCGACCTCGCCGCCCTCGACGGTCTTGTGCATGCCGTCGATCTGCGAGGGCTCGAGCTGGCCGGGCACCACGTGGTACGTGAGGATCTTGGTCAGGGTGGCGCTGTCGGTCTTGAGCGAGTCGATGACCGACGCGTCGATCTTGCCGAACGCGTCGTCCACGGGGGCGAAGACGGTGAACTCGCCGCCGTTGAGGGTGTCGACGAGGTTGACGTCGGGGTTGAGCTTGCCGCTCACCGCGGAGACGAGCGTCGTCAGCATGGGGTTGTTGGACGCGGCGACCGCGACCGGCTCCTGCGACATGCCCTCGATCGAGCCGGCGCCGGTGGGCACGGCCTTCGCGTAGGCGGCGCAGCCCGATCCGACGAGGTTGGCCGAGGGGTCATCCGCCATCGCCGACGGCGTGGACATGGGCGTCTGCTGCTCCATGGGGGCCGACGAGGTCTCCGCGGGGGCGGAGGACGTCGATCCGGAACACGCGGACAGCGCGAACGCGCCGGCGATCGTCAAGGTCAGAGCTGCAGTGATCTTCTTCTTGGTGCTGAGCATGATGCCCTCCGTTGCTGGGTGACCGCGGGGTGCGGCCTCGATCCTTCTTCGGAGCCCTGCGCGGATCGGATGGGAAATCCGTCGACGATCTGCTCGAACCGCGGGATGCCCATCCGATCCGGCCGCGGCTGCGAAACACTCCCGACAGAGACGGGGAGTCCATGGACCTCATCATCATCGGCCTGCTGGGCGGGCTCATCACCGGCATCTCGCCGTGCATCCTGCCGGTCCTGCCGGTCATCTTCCTCACCGGCGGCGCGCAATCGGCGCGGTTCGAGTCGACCTCGGACGGTTCCGCCGGTGGCGGCGGCTCCTCCCGCACGACCACGAAGACGATCCCGGCGCGGCGCAGCCGCCCGTTCCTCGTCATCGCGGGTCTCGTGGTGAGCTTCACGCTCGTGACGCTCGTCGGGTCGCTCGTGCTCGGCCTGCTGAACCTGCCGCAGGACATCATCCGCTGGGTCGGGATCGCGGTGCTGATCCTCATCGGCGTCGGCCTGCTCGTGCCCCGGTTCGAGCAGCTGCTCGAGAAGCCGTTCCAGTGGATCCCCCGCCGCGAGGTCGCCAACGGCGGCAGCGGGTTCGGCGTCGGGCTCGCCCTCGGCGCGGTGTTCGTGCCGTGCGCGGGGCCGGTGCTGGCGGCGATCATCGTCGCTGGAGCGACCGGACGCATCGGCCTCGACACGGTGCTGCTGACCGCGTCGTTCGCGATCGGCGTCGCCATCCCGCTCCTCGTCTTTGCGCTCGCCGGACGCGGCGTCGTCGAACGCATCCGCGCGTTCCGCACCCACGAGCGGGGGCTGCGGATCGCCGCCGGCGTCGCGATGCTCGCCCTCGCCGTCGGACTCGTCTTCAACGTCCCGCAGCAGCTCCAGCGTCTGCTGCCCGACTACACCGCCCAGCTGCAGCGCGACCTGACCGGCAATGAGGACGCCTCCCGGGCTCTCGGCCTCGGCGGCCTCGTCACCGACGAGAACCGTGACCTCGACAAGTGCACGAACGGTGCCGAAGAGCTGCAGTCCTGCGGCACGGCTCCCGCGATCCGCGGCATCCAGCAGTGGTTCAACACCCCCGGCGGGGCCCCGATCGACCTCACCCAGGAGCGCGGCAAGGTCGTCCTGATCGACTTCTGGGCATACTCCTGCATCAACTGCCAGCGCTCGATCCCGCACGTCGTCGCGTGGGACAAGGCCTACCGCGACGCGGGGCTCGAGATCATCGGCGTGCACTCTCCCGAGTACGCGTTCGAGAAGGATCCGGCCAACGTCGAGGCCGGGGCGAAGGACTTCGGGATCACCTATCCGGTGGCGCTCGACAACAACCTGTCCACCTGGACGGCCTATCGCAACAGCTACTGGCCGGCGCACTACCTCATCGACGCGCAGGGGACGGTTCGTCACATCTCCTTCGGCGAGGGCAACTACGCCGCGACGGAGAAGATGATCCGCGAGCTGCTCGAAGCCGCGAACCCCGGAGTGGCCCTCCCGGCGCCGGCCGAGGTGGCCGACGACACCCCCGAGAGCGGAGCGCTCACCCGCGAGACGTTCCTCGGATCGTCGAAGGACGTCAACTTCGCGGGCCCCGACCGCTACCAGGCGGGGGAGCGGACGTACGCGTACCCGGCCGACCAGGCCGCCGACACGTTCGCCCTGGACGGGGCATGGAACGTGCAGACCCAGTTCGCGACGCCGTCGGGGTCGGATGCCGCGGGCATCCGCCTCAGCTACCGCGCGGCCGAGGTGCGCATGGTGCTCGCAGGCGAAGGCGAGGTGCGCGTCACCGGAACCGAGGGGACGACCACGACGATCGACGTCTCGGGCACGCCCCGCTCGTACGAGATCGCGTCGTCGGACGGCGTGACGGCGGGCGAGCTGCAGGTCGAGGTCGCCCCGGGCGTCGAGGCCTACTCGTTCACGTTCGGGTGAGCAACGGTGCGACAGGAGGTCGATCATGAGGCATGCTGTGAAGGATGGTCATCGACGGCGTGGAAGTGAACGAGCAGTCGCCAGGGCGCGATCACGCCGGCGAGATGCTCGTGCGCATCGCCGCGAGCGACCGCGACGCCTTCGCCCAGCTGTACGACATGCTGTCCGCACGCGTCTTCGGTCTGATCCTGCGGGTGCTGGTGAACCGCGCCCAGAGCGAAGAGGTGCTGCAGGAGGTCTTCCTCGAAGTGTGGCAATCCGCTTCCGCGTTCGCTCCGAACAAGGGGCAGGGGAGGACGTGGGTCATGACGATCGCCCACCGGCGCGCAGTCGACCGGGTGCGTTCGTCGCAGTCCAGTTCGGAGCGCGACGAGCGAGTCGGGCTCCGCGACCTCCACACTCCTCAAGAAGGGGTGGAGGACACGGTGGAGCTCCGGATCGAGAGCCGGCGCGTGGCGCGGGCGCTCGATGCGCTGCCCGAGCCGCAGCGCGAAGCGCTCACCCTCGCCTACTTCGGCGGATACAGTCAAAGCGAGATCTCGGCGCTGACCGGGGCCGCTCTGGGGACGGTCAAAACGAGAATGCGTGACGGACTGTCGCGCCTGCGTCAGGAGATGGGGGTCACCCGATGAACATCGACGAGTTCGCCGAGCTGTCGGCCGGCCACGCCCTAGGCGCCCTCTCGCCCGACGATGAAGCGGCCTTCGCCGCGGCCCGTGCCGAGCATCCCGAATGGGAGTCGGTCGTCGACTCCGATGAGGAGACGGCGACGGCTCTGGCGGAGGGCGTCGCGCCCGTCTCGCCGCCGCTCGCCCTGCGCTCGCAGCTGCTGAGCGCCATCACGGCGTCGACGGCCCCGGCTCCGCACGAGCCCGAGGGAGATGCGCCCGAGGACGACGACACACCCACGCGCGTGTCCAACCGCGTCCTGCCCGCGGAGGCGGCCGAACCGGCGCCGATCGCGGCGGACGCGGCGGATTCGGCGGAGGTTGCGGATGCCGCCCCGCCCACCGAGGTCGTGCAGGCCATCCAGCGTCGTACCTGGAGCCGCGGCGTCTTCGCGCTGGTCGCCTCGATCGCGCTGCTCGTCGGCATCGGATGGGGAGCGGGCTCCGTGTCGCGGCTGTGGCAGACGCCGCCGGCGGTGACGGCGCTGCAGCAGATCGAGGATGCGCCGGACGCGTCCTCCGCCGACGCCGCCTTCGACGGGGGAACCGCCACGGTGCACTGGTCGGAGAGCCTCGGCAAGGTGGTCCTCGTCGCCGACGGCCTGCCCGCGCTCGACGCGGACCGCACGTTCGAGCTCTGGTACGTACGCGCCGGCACCGCGATCCCGGCCGGGACCTTCGACGCCTCGGGTGCGACGGCGACCGCTCAGCTCACCGGGCAGATGCAGCCCGGTGACACCATCGCGGTGACCGTGGAGCCCTCCGGCGGGTCGCCCGACGGCACGCCCTCCACCGACCCCGTGTTGGCCGTCCCGACGGCGTAGCCCGAGCTCAGGAGCCCGAGCTCAGGCCTCCGAGAGCCCGAGCGCGTCGAGCAGCCACGCGAGCTCGAACGCCCGCTGGTGCCACGCGTTGTACCGGCCCGAGACCCCGCCGTGGCCGGCGACCATCTCGCATTTGAGCAGCGCGTCGGCGCCGACCGCGCGCAACCGTGCGACCCACTTGGCCGGCTCGACGTAGTACACGCGCGTGTCGTTGAGCGAGGTCACGGCGAGGATGCGCGGATAGACCACGTCGGCGCGGACGTTCTCGTACGGCGTGTAGGACTTCATGTACTCGTAGACGTCGGCGTCGTGGAGCGGATCGCCCCACTCGTCCCACTCGATGACGGTCAGCGGCAGGGAGGGGTCGAGGATCGTGGTGAGCGCGTCGACGAAGGGCACGTCGGCGAGGATGCCGGTGAACAGCTCGGGCGCGAGGTTCGCCACGGCCCCCATCAGCAGGCCGCCGGCAGACCCGCCCTCCGCGACGAGGCGGTCGGGCGAGGTCACTCCCTCCGCGATCAGATGCCGCGCGACGGCCACGAAGTCGGTGAAGGTGTTGCGCTTGTGTCCGAGCTTGCCGTCCTCGTACCACTGCCGGCCCAGCTCGCCGCCGCCGCGCACGTGCGCGATGGCGAAGACGACGCCCCGGTCGAGCATCGACAGCCGGGCGACCGAGAACCCGGGCTCGATGGAGTGCTCGTACGAGCCGTAGCCGTACAGGTGCACGGGGCGCTCGTCGCCCTCGCCGGGCGCTCCGAACGAGCGCTTCCAGACGAGGGAGACGGGGATGCGCGTGCCGTCGGGAGCGGTCGCCCATTCGCGTCGCTGGTCGTAGTCCGCGGGGTCGTAGCCGCCGAGCACCGGCTGGCGCTTGCGCAGCAGGAACTCGCCCGTCTCGACGACGTAGTCGTAGACGGTTCCCGGGGTCACGAACGAGCCGAACCCGAGACGGACGACGGGCGTGGCCCACTCCGGGTTGCCGCCGGCACCCGCCGCGTAGAGGTCCTCGTCGAAGGCGAGCTCCTCCACCCGATCGGTGTCGTAGGAGAGGATCCCGAGACGCGCGAGACCGTCGCGGCGGTAGGAGACGACGCCCCAGTCGCGGAACGCGGACACGTCGAGCAGGCGTCGTCCGGGCTCGTGGGGGATGACGACGTGACGCGCGCCCCGGGGATCGGACGCCGCGACGCGCACCAGCTCGAAATCGAGCGCGCCCTCGTTGTGGACCACGTAGAGCACGTCCTCGCCGTCGACGACGGCGTGCGTCGCCGAGTACTCGACGCCCTCGCGTCGCGGCCAGATCGATCGCGGCTGCGCGCGCAGATCGTCCGCCGGGACGAGATACTCCTCGGTCGTGATGGACGATCCCGCCTCGATGACGAGGTAGCGCTCGCTGCGCGTGAAGCCCGCGCCGACCCAGTATCGTTCGTCCGGCTCGTGGAACAGCCGCACGTCCGCCGAGGCATCCGTGCCGATCTCGTGCAGCCAGACGGTGTCGGGGCGCCACGCGTCGTCGACGGTCGTGTAGACGACGAACCGGCCGTCCGGCGAGAAGCACGCGCCGGCGGCGGTGCCCTCCACGCTGTCCGGGCGGTCGATGCCGGTGGCGAGGTCTCGCACGCGCAGGGTGTAGCGCTCGTCGCCCTCGACGTCGACGCCGTAGAGGAGGAGGGTCCCGTCCGTGCTCACGTCGAAGCTGCCGAGCGAGAAGAACTCGTGCCCCTCGGCCTCGACGTTCCCGTCGAGCAGCACCGCCTCGCCGGGCACCTCCACGCCGGGGGTGAGCTGCGGAGGCGTCCAGTCGTCCGGCGAGGCGAGCGGCGCTCGGCAGTGGATGCCGTACTGCTGGCCCTCGACGGTGCGGCCGTAGTACCACCAGGCGCCCTGGCGGGACGGGACGGACAGGTCGGTCTCGAGCGTCCGCGAGCGGATCTCCTCGAAGATGCGGGCGCGGAGCGGGGCGAGATGCGCGGTGCGCGCATCCGTGTACGCGTTCTCCGCCTCGAGGTGCGCGATCACGTCGGGGTCGTCCTTGGCGCGCAGCCATTCGTAGTCGTCGCGGACCACGTCGCCGTGGTGTGTGCGGGTGGTCGGACGGACGGCGGCGACGGGGCCCCCGGATTCGGCGCTGCTCACCCTCTCCACGCTAGTCGACCCCTCCGCTGCGCGGCGCGTCCGGCGCAGCGGCGACGGCGCCGGTACGCACGGCCGATGCGTCCACCGAGCGCCCGCCGATGTGCGAGGATTTCTCTCGTCCGGTTGCCGGACCCTGAACACACGGTGAACTCTTCGTTCGCACCGCCGATCCCATCGGCTCCCTCATTTCGAAACCCGACGGAAAGCGACCCGTGGAAACCGCTGCCCTCATCGTCGTTCTGGTGATCGCGCTCGCGCTCTTCTTCGACTTCACCAACGGCTTCCACGACACCGCCAACGCGATGGCCACGCCCATCGCGACGGGGGCGCTGAAGCCGAAGGTCGCCGTCATGCTCGCGGCGGGCCTCAATCTCGTGGGGGCCTTCCTCTCGACGGAGGTCTCGAAGACGATCTCCCACGGGATCATCCGCGAGGACCAGATCACCCCGATCGACTTCCTGCCGATCATCTTCGCCGGTCTCATCGGCGCGATCACCTGGAACATGCTCACCTGGCTGCTGGGGCTGCCCTCGAGCTCGTCGCACGCCCTGTTCGGCGGCCTCATCGGCGCGACGCTCGTCGGGGCGAGCCTGCAGGCGATCGACTTCGGCATGGTGCTCAGCAAGGTGGTGCTGCCCGCGCTCATCGCGCCGTTCACGGCCGGAGTGATCGCCTTCGCGGTGACGCGCCTGGCGTACGCCCTCACGCGTCGCTACGACGCCAAGCCGGACGGACGCGACGGCTTCCGCTGGGGCCAGATCTTCACCTCGTCGCTCGTGGCGCTCGCGCACGGCACCAACGACGCGCAGAAGACGATGGGCGTCATCACCCTCGCGCTGATCATGGCGGGCTGGCAGAACTCCGAGCACGCCGACCCGCAGACGTGGGTCATCTTCGCGTGCGCCTTCACGATCGCGCTCGGAACCTACATGGGCGGCTGGCGGATCATCCGCACCCTGGGCAAGGGGCTCACCGACGTGAAGCCCGCCCAGGGCTTCTCGGCCGAGACCTCGACGGCGGCGACCATCCTCGCCTCCAGCGCCCTCGGCTTCGCCCTCTCGACCACCCAGGTCGCCTCGGGATCGGTCATCGGCTCGGGCCTCGGACGCCGCGGCTCCACCGTGCGCTGGCGGACCGTGGGGCGCATCGCGATCGGCTGGATCCTGACGCTTCCCGCCTCCGCCGCCGTCGGCGCGGCCGCCGCCCTCGTGGTCGTCTGGTTCGGGCAATGGGGCATCCTCGTCGACGCGATCCTCGCCGTCGCGATCATCGTCGCGCTGTTCCTGCGCTCGCGCCGCAGCCACGTCGACTCGTCGAACGCGATGAGCGAGGTCGCCGATTCGGGACTGGCGGTCAAAGTCACGCGGAACCCGCCGCCCACCCGCCGCCAGCGTGCCGTCCTGCGCGAGCAGGCGCGCCGCGCGGCCGAGGAGGAGACCCGCCGCAAGGCCGAGCGCAAGAAGCAGGCGAAGGCCGAGGCGCGCCGGGTGGCGGAGGATCGCCGCTCCGAGCGGAAGGGTGGGCCGCGATGACCGTCCAGATCGACTGGCTCGCCTTCGTGCAGGTGTTCGCGGCCGCGCTCGCCGGGGCGGTGCTCGTGGTCGGGTTCTACGCGATCGGCCTGCGGATGCTGGTGCGCGCCGGCCGTGCGCCGGTGGTGGCCCCGGCCGAGTTCACGGACGCGATCACGGTCGTCACCGAGAAGCAGATCCGTCGCGCGGCCAAGGCGGCCGAGAAGGCGGCCCGGAAGAGCCCGCTCACCGAAGGACAGAAGCGCCTCGCCCTGGCGGCCGCGTACGGTTCGTTCGCCCTGTGCGGGCTCGCCGTGCTCGGCGGACTGCTGCTGATCGTCGTGCGCTGACGGCGCTTCACCGGCTGGCCGGGCAGCGGCCGGCGTCGGGTGCCCCGCGTAGGCTCGACCCATGACGTCCCCGTCGCCCGAGCCCCGGCCGCAGTTCGGCATCCACCCGCCCGCGCTCCGCACGATCGTGCACGTGAGCGACACGCACCTGCTCGCGGGCAACCGTCCGCTCGGCGGGCGCTACGACACCGCAGCGCGCCTGGACGGTGCGCTCGCCGCGGTGGAGCGCACCGGCGTCCGCCCCGACGCGATCGTCTTCACGGGTGACCTCACCGACCTGGGCGAGCCGGAGGCGTACGCGGCCCTGCGTGCCACGGTCGAACCCGTCGCCGAGCGGCTGGGCGCACCGGTCGTCTGGGTCGCGGGCAACCACGACGAACGCCCCGCGCTCCGCGCGGGCCTCCTCGACGAGCCGGCCTCGCTGGAGCCGGTGACCGGGGTCTGGGATCTCGGCGGGCTCCGCCTCGTCGCGCTCGACTCCAGCGTCCCGGGGTGGCACCACGGCGACCTCGACGAGGAGCAGCTCGCCTGGCTGCGGGGCGTCCTGTCCGAGCCGGCCCCGCTCGGCACGATCCTCGCGCTGCACCATCCGCCGCTGCCCAGTCACATCCCGTTCTTCGACATCCTCGAGCTGCGCCATCAGGACGCCTTCGCCGCGGCGATCGCGGGCACGGACGTGCGCGCGATCCTGGCCGGCCATCTGCACTACTCCACGTCGGGCACGTTCGCCGGCGTTCCGGTGAGCGTCGCCTCCGCCACGTGCTACACGATGAACCTGCAGCGCCCGCCGCAGGAGGTTAACGGGATGGACGGCGGGCAGTCGTTCCACCTCGTCCACGTCTACCCGGACACGATCACGCACGCGGTCGTCCCGGTGGGGGAAGAGGAGACCGCCGACGTGTTCACGCCCGAGTGGACCCGCCGGATGGCCGAGCTCACGCCCGAGGAGCGCCTCGACGCGTTCTCGCGGAAGCGGTGACGGCGGGCGGCGGAGATCGACCGTCCGACCGGGCATCCGCCCCGCCTTGACTGAGAGCGCGCTCGAAGTTCTACCGTGGGGGCATGACCCTCCTCCACGACGGCGTCTCCATCGCCGAGGCCGCGGCGGCCACGGGCGTCTCGACCCACACGCTGCGCTACTACGAGCGGGCGGGACTGATGCTCACCCCCGTCGACCGGGCCTCGTCGTCGCACCGCCGCTACACCGACGCCGACCTCGGATGGGTGCGCTTCCTCGCGAAGCTGCGCTCGACCGGCATGCCCATCGCCGGCATCCGCCGCTACACCGAACTCGCCCGGCTGGGGGAGTCCACGATCCCCGAGCGGCGCGACCTGCTCGTCGCGCACCGGGAGCGGGTCCGCGCCCAGCTCGCGGAGGTGACGGCGAGCCTTCGGGCCATCGACCTCAAGATCGACATCTACGACAAGGAGATCTCCCCCTCATGAACACCACCACACTCGGATCGGGCTCCGCAGCCCTCACCGTCGGCCGCATGGGCCTCGGGCTCATGGGCATCAGCGCGTTCTACACCGGCGCCGGGCAGGACGACGCGGACGGCGCCCGGACCATCCTCGGCGCCCTCGACCGAGGGGTGACGCTGCTCGACACCGCCGAGGTGTACGGGCCGTACACGAACGAGGAGCTGCTCGGCCGGACGCTCGCCGAGTCGGGGCGGCGGGACGAGGCCGTCATCGCGACGAAGTTCGGACTGCTCCGGCACGCGGACGGCGGCGTGCGCGGCATGGACGGCAGCCCCGCCAACATCCGTCTCGCGGTCGAGGGATCGCTGCGCCGTCTGCAGACCGACCGCATCGACCTCTACTACCAGCACCGGATGGACCCCGCCACGCCCATCGAGGAGACCGTCGGCGCCCTGGCCGAACTCGTCGCGGAGGGCAAGATCCGCGGCTACGGCCTGTCCGAGGCCTCCGCGGAGACGATCCGCCGGGCACACGCCGTGCACCCGGTCACCGCGGTCCAGAGCGAGTACTCCCTCTGGACGCGGGACCCGGAGGCGGAGGTGCTCCCCGTGCTCCGTGAGCTCGGGATCGGGTTCGTCCCCTACTCGCCCCTCGGGCGCGGCTTCCTCACGGGCGCCATCCGATCGCTCGACGTGCTGGATGAGACCGACTTCCGTCGGGACAACCCGCGCTTCGCCGACGGTGCGCTCGAGGCGAACCTCGCGATCGTCGAGTCGGTCGAGCGGGTCGCCGCGGATGCCGGCGGCACACCGGCACAGGTCGCCCTCGCCTGGCTGCTCGCCCAGAGCGAGCACCTCGTCCCCATCCCGGGGACGCGCAGGCTCGGCCGTGTCGAGGAGAACATCGGGGCGACCGACCTCGTGCTGAGCGCCGCCCAGCTGGCCGCCCTCGACGAGGTCGCCGCGCCCGTGGGGGACCGCTACGCGGACATGTCCTCGATCGACCGCTGACACACCGCCGTCCTGCCGCGCCCGCTGTCCCCGACGCCCTCCGCGATGGACCTCGTGTCCGCCGTGGAGGGCGTCGTCGTGTGTGTCGTACGCGGTGTACAGCCGGGGTGCCGTCGGCCGCGGGTAGGCTCGTTCGCGACCACCCGAGGCGACGAGACCCACAAGGAACTGCACTCATGGCACTGGACGCAACGACGCGCACCGAGACCGACTCCCTGGGATCCCTCGAGATCCCCGCCGACGCCTACTGGGGCATCCATACGGCGCGCGCCCTCGAGAACTTCCCGATCTCCATGCGGCCGATCTCCGTCTATCGCGACCTCGTGAAGGGTCTGGCGATGGTCAAGCAGGCCTCCGCCCGGGCGAACCTCGAGATCGGGGTGCTCGACCCGGAGCGCGCCGATCTGATCGACCGGGCGGCGCAGCGGGTCATCGACGGAGAGTTCCACGATCAGTTCGTCGTCGGCGTCGTCCAGGGCGGCGCGGGCACCTCGACGAACATGAACGCGAACGAGGTCATCACCAACATCGCCCTCGAGATGGCGGGGCGCCGGAAGGGCGAGTACACGTACCTCTCGCCCATCGACCACACGAACCGCTCGCAGTCGACCAACGACGTCTATCCGACCGCCGTCAAGATCGGGCTGAGCCTCGACCTGCACACGCTGCTCGAGGAGCTGGACCTCCTGCGGCGCTCGTTCCTGGCCAAGGCGGTCGAGTTCCACGACGTCCTGAAGATCGGGCGGACGCAGCTGCAGGACGCCGTGCCGATGACCCTCGGCCAGGAGTTCCACGGGTTCGCGACGACCCTCGGATACGACCACCAGCGACTCACCGAGAACGCGTCGCTGCTGTTCGAGATCAACATGGGCGCGACCGCGATCGGCACCGGCATCACGACGCATCCCGCCTACTCGCCGGCCGTGCTGCGCCACCTGCGGGAGATCACCGGGCTCGACCTCGCGACGGCCGACGATCTGGTCGAGGCGACGAGCGACACCGGATCGTTCATGTCCTTCTCCTCGACCCTCAAGCGCAACGCGATGAAGCTGTCCAAGATCGCCAACGACCTGCGCCTGCTCTCCAGCGGCCCGCAGGCGGGGCTCGGCGAGATCAACCTCCCGGCCCGGCAGGCGGGGTCGAGCATCATGCCCGGCAAGGTCAACCCGGTGATCCCCGAGGTCGTCAACCAGGTCGCCTTCTCCGTCGCCGGCGCCGACCTCACCGTCACGATGGCGAGCGAGGCCGGTCAGCTGCAGCTCAACGCCTTCGAGCCGATCATCGCGCACTCGATCTTCCAGTCGATCACGTGGATGCGCCGCGCGATGCGGACCTTCCGCATCAACTGCGTGGACGGCATCACCGCGAACCGCGAGCGGCTCGGGGCGATGGTGGGGTCCTCGGTCGGCGTCGTCACCGCCCTCACACCGTTCCTCGGCTACGCGGCCTCGGCCGCGCTGGCCAAGACCGCGCTGCTCACGCACCGCAACGTCGGCGACCTCGTCGTCGAGGCGGGACTGATGTCGCGCGACGAGGTCGACAAGCAGCTGTCGCCGGCTCGACTGTCCGGTCTCGAAGCCGTCACCCAGGCGATTCCGATCGTGCAGCCGGCCGAGAACCTCGTCGAGGGTTGACGGCGGGGCCGCTGGCCCTCGCGCTCGCGGCACGCTAGCGTCGGAAGGCCGGAGCGTCCGGCGCGATCCCGCATCCGAGGAGGCCGACATGACCGACCCCAACACGCCTGCGCAGAACCCGCAGCAGCCGACGCCGCCCGCGCCGCCTGCCTACGGCGAGTACACCACCACGCCGCCCCCTGCGGCATCCGACCCGTCCGCGTACAGCGCTCCGGCCTACTCCTCGGCACCCGCCTACCAGGGCGGGGCGCCGACGGGCACCGTACCCGGGAAGACGCTGGGCATCGTGGCGCTCGTCGTCGCGATCTTCTTCAACGTCATCGGCCTGATCCTCGGCATCGTCGCGCTCGTCCAGAGCAAGAAGGCCGGGCACAAGAACGGTCCCGCGATCGCCGCCATCATCGTCGGCGCCGTGCTGTTCGTGGCCGGCATCATCATCACGATCCTCGTGATCAGCTGGTTCGCCACGACGGGGGCGAGCCTCGTCGACCAGGTCAACGCGTGCCTCGACGACCCGTCCGGCTCGGTCGTCTACCAGGGCGTGACGATGTCCTGCCAGGAGATCCTGGAGCAGTCCGGCCGCTGAGCGGACACTGCCCGCGAAGGCGCGATCCCGATCGGGGGTCGCGCCTTCGTCGTTCGTCAGTCCAGAATGCGGCAGTGCGTGGTGAGTGCGCCGATGCCGTCGACTCCGACCGTCACCGTGGAGCGGTCGCGGAGGAAGATCTGCGGATCGCGCGAATAGCCGGCGCCGCCGGGGCTGCCGGTCGAGATCAGCGTGCCGGGCAGGAGCGTCGCCGACGTCGACAGGTGGGACACGAGCGCCGACACCGGGCGGATCATCTGCCCGGTGGAGGCGTCCTGGACGGTCTGCCCGTCCACGACGGCCCAGATGTGGAGGGCCTGCGGGTCGGGGATCTCGTCCGCGGTGACGACGAACGGTCCGTTGGGCGTGAACCCGTCGAACGACTTGCAGCGCGACCACTGTGCTTCGGAGAACTGGATGTCACGCGCCGTGATGTCGTTGACGACGGTGTAGCCCCAGACGTGCGAGAGCGCCTCGGACGCCGGGACGTCCTTCCCCGCGCGGCCGATGACGACGCCGAGCTCCGCCTCGTAGTCGACCGACTCGCTCAGGGTGCGCGGCCACGACGTCGTGTCCTCGTGGCCGGAGAGCGAGTTCGGCCAGAGGACGAACACGGTCGGGGCGGCGTCCGCCTTGAGCCCCAGCTCGCTGGAGTGCGCGGCGTAGTTCAAGCCCACCGCGAGCACGATCGGGGGCGCGTCCACGGCGGGACCGAAGGAGAGGCCGGACAGCGGGATACCGGGCGCGGTCGATGCGGCGCGGGCCGTGCGCACGCGCTCCAGCAGTTCGTCGCCGCCGGCGATGAGCTCCTGCAGGCTCGCCGGGGCCGCGGGGAAGAGCTCCGCCACAGGCCACGCGGTCTCCGACTCCACCACCACGAAGACGAGCTCGGAGGATCCGGGACGACGGACGTTGGCGAAGCGCATTTGTTCAGGCTACCGTCCCCGGTGGCCCCGCTCTCGTTGCGGTCGTTTCGGACACCGACCGTCACGACGCGCCCGCTCCCGCAGCCCATAGGCTGAGGGCCGTGCCCTCCCTGCCGCCGCTCACCCCGCCCGCGCACGCCGTCCCGGCACCCGTCCCGCCGGCTCCGGCCGCACCCGTGCCTCTGGCCGTCTCGGGTGCGCTGCGACAGGGCCGCAGCGCACCCGTGTGGATCTTCGCGGTGCTGTTCCTGCTTCTGGTCGCCGTCGTCGCGTACCTCGTCACCTTCCTCGGCGTGGTCGCACCCGTCGTCGGGATGGTCCTCGCACTCGTGCCGCTGGCGGGGGTCCTGTGGGCGGTGCGGATCGTGGACCGGTGGGAGCCCGAGCCCTTCTCCCTCGTCCTGTTCGCCGTGGCCTGGGGAGCCGTGGCGGCCGTCGTGATCGCGCTGGGCGTCGACGTGCTGCTCGGGATCGCGTTCCCGGCCGCGCCGGGCGACGGGACGCGCGAGGCGCTCTCGTCCGTCGTGCAGGCGCCCCTCGTCGAGGAGTTCGCCAAGGGCCTCGGGGTCTTCCTCGTCTTCGTGTTCGGCCGGCGTGCTTTCGACGGGCCCCTGGACGGCATCGTGTACGGCGCCCTCGTGGCCGCGGGCTTCGCCTTCACGGAGAACATCCTCTACTTCGCCACGAGCCTGATCGAAGGCGGTCCGGCCGAGACCGCCTTCACCTTCGTGCTCCGCGGCATCCTCTCGCCCTTCGCCCACGTGATGTTCACCGCCGTGACCGGCTACGCGATCGGGTGCGCGGCGCGAGCCGGTGCGAGCGTCGGGCGCGCCGCCGCCCTCGGGCTCGCGGGGATGGTGGGCGCGGTCGCGCTGCACGCGCTGTGGAACGGGTCGGCGCTGTTCGCCGACTTCTTCCACCTCTACGCCACCCTTCAGATCCCGCTGTTCCTCGCGTTCGTCTTCGGCGTGATCCTGCTGCGCCGGGAGGAGGCGCGGCTGACACGCGCGCGGCTCGGCGAGTACGCCGCCGCCGGCTGGTTCACACCCGTCGAGGTCGATGCGCTCGCCACCCCGGGAGGGCGCCGTCGCGCCCTCGCGTGGGCGCGCACCCTGCCGGGAGGCCGCGCGGGCCAGATGCGGGCGTTCATCCGGGAGGCGACCGCGCTCGCCGCAGCGCGCCAGCGCACCCGCACGGGGCGCGACCCGCGCTCCACGCACGAGGAGCAGTTCTACCTGGCCCGAGCGACCGCGGCCCGTGCCGCGCTCCTTTCCCCAGCGGTCCGCACGGTGCCTTGACACCCCTTCGCGCCTGTTGCCAGAATGGGGCAGAGACCAACTCAGCGCTCGGGAGACACGCAGGCATCGCCGCGGCACCGGGCGCTGAGTCTTTGTTCGGACCCGGGCCCTCCTCAGGGGCCGAGCTCGCGCGGAACGGTCGCTGAACATACCTCCGGCGACGCCCAGGCGTCCGGGCATCCGTGCTTGGATGGGTGCCATGACTGAAGAGCGCACCAAGCCCGAGTTCGACGCCCCCACCGGCCCCGCGCCGCAGGAGCTCGTCATCCGCGACATCATCGTCGGCGACGGGGCCGAGGCCAAGCCCGGCGACACCGTCACCGTCCACTACGCCGGCGTGGAGTACGAGTCCGGCGAGGAGTTCGACTCGTCGTGGGGCCGCGGCGAGTCCATCCAGTTCCCGCTGCGCGGCCTGATCCAGGGCTGGCAGGACGGCATCCCGGGCATGAAGGTCGGCGGACGCCGCGAGCTGGTCATCCCGCCGCACCTGGCGTACGGCCCCGCGGGCGGTCACTTCCTCGGCGGGAAGACCCTCATCTTCATCATCGATCTGCTCGCCGTCGGCTGACAGCCGGCCCGGACCGGCCGTCCGAGGCCGGCCCGGGTCTCAGAGCAGACCGTGCGTCCGCGCGATGTCGTCCATCTCCGTCCACGCATCGGCTGGAATCGGAAAGCGCGCGAGGTCGAGCGCCGCGTCGATGTGGTCCGCGAAGGGTGCGCCGAAGATCGTCGACGTGATCAGCGGTTCGCGCAGGCTGAACTGCAGGGCGGCCGCTCCGAGCGGGATGCCGCGGCGCGAGAGCGCGCGACCCATATCGTCCACGGCCTCGAGGAGCTCCGGCGCGGCCCGCTCGTACCGATAGACGTCCGTCGTCCGGGGATGCGCCGCGAGGATCCCGCCGCCGTACGGAGCCCCATTCAGGACGGACACACCCGCCGCGTGCGCGTGGCGGAGCAGAGGTTCGGCGGAGCGGTCGACGAGCGTGTACCGATTGTGGGTGATGACGGCGTCGAAGATGCCCAGATCCACGTATCGCATCAGCAGGTCGATGGGTCCGCCCGCGACGCCGAGGGCGCCGACGAGTCCCTCGGCGCGCATCGCCCGCATCTCCTCCACGGGCCCTCCGGGAGAGACGGCCTCGTCCCAGGTCGTGTGCTCCGGATCGTGGAGGTAGACGATCGGAAGCGTGTCCACACCGAGGCGCATCATGCTCTCCTCGAGTGAGCGTCGGACGCGAGCACCGGAGAAGTCGTCGCTCAGCGCGTCGCGATCGAGCTTCGTCTGCAGGACGAAGTCATCGGGCAGCCCACCGTGTTCGCGAATGATGCGTCCCCATCGCTTCTCGCTCTCGCCGCCGCCGTAGTTGTTGGACGTGTCTGCGAAACGGATGGGTCCCGAGAGGAGTCGCCGGGCGGCGGCGCGCGTCTCGTCCATCGAGGGCGCCCGCGGTCGGAATCCGGCGACGCTGCTCCATCCCGCCGTTCCCGCGCAGAGCGCACTCACCCGGATCCCCGTCCGGCCCAGCGCTCGCCGATCCGCGGGATCGACGACCTCGTCCGTGGCGACCATGAGCCCTCCTTCGCGCTGTCCCCAGCAGAGCATCACTTAGTGGCGAATGTCAATAAGTGCAGATCGCAACTATGCGCTACGGCGGTCCTCCAGAGCGCTCAGTAGGGTGGACTCATGGTCGAGGTGAAGGCGGACGGCGCGGTGCAGCCGCGACTGATGGCGACCGAGCTCGGCGACGATGTCGCCTTCCTGCTCGCCCGCGTGTCCGCTCGAACGAGTGCGTTGGGCGGGCGGAGCATCGCTCCCTACGACCTGAACGTGCGGTCGTACTCGCTGCTCGCGCTCGCCTGCAGCGGAGAGTCGCCGACGCAGAGAGAGTGCGCCGACTTCCTCTCGCTGGATCCCAGCAGGGTGGTCAGTCTCGTCGATGACCTGGAGAAGCGCGGTCTCGTGCGGCGCGCCCCCAGCGGATTCGACCGACGCACGAAGACGATCGAGCCGACACCGGAGGGGAAGCGTGTCTTCGCGCTCGCCCGCGCGGCGACACGCGCGGCGGAAGACCTCGCACTCGGCCACCTGACGTCCGCCGAACGCGATCGTCTGCTCGGCGACCTGCGCACGGCGGCGGCCTTCCAGGAGTGAAAACTGATCGTTGCAATCTGCAATGATTGCAACTAGCGTCTACCTCTGACGGCGGAGAACGCCCGTCTCGATGAGGAGATGCGATGACTGAGCTGGGAATCGATCCGTTCACGGTCCCCGACCTCGACCCGGTGGACTTCATCCGTGCCGCACACGCGGCCGGCTTCGGCCACGTGAGCCTGCGCACCGTCCAGCCGGAGGGGTCGAACCCCGGGTCGACGTCGGTGACGGATGCGAACCTGGAGGATGTGCTCGACGCGTTGGCCGACACCGGTCTGGCCGTCCTCGCCGTGGACATCGTCGACGTCTCCGCGGACATGGATATCGCTCGGATCACGTCCGGGCTCGCCGTCGCGCAACGCCTCGGCTCGCCCAGCATCAGCGTGATCGCGAAGAGCCCGGACGAGCGTTCGGTGCGTGAGGGGCTGGCGCGACTGTGCGATCTGGCCCTTCCGCGGGGGATCTCGCCTCGGCTCGAGCCCATCACCTACCTGCCGACCGGGTCACTGCCTCGTGTCGCGGAGATCGTGCGTTCCGCACCCGGGGCAGGGATCATGATCGACGCGCTGCACATGCATCGCATGGGGGTCACGGCGCGGGAAGTGGCCGAGCTCACGGCCGGCCTGCCCGTCACCTTCCAGATCAACGGGGTCATGGATCTCGCCGAGATGCACGCGCGACACATCGAGGAGGGGAAGACGGAGCCGAACGCCCTGCGCTGGGAGGCGCTGGACGGTCGCCTCCTGCCCGGCGAGGGCGAGAACGACGTCCTCGGCCTCCGCGCAGCGCTGCCCGACGACATCGTGCCGCTCGTCGAGGCGCCACGCAGCCCACGTGTCCGCGGCGTCGGAGCATCCGAGTATCTGCGACTCGCGCACGCGGCGGCCGCCGCGGCGCTTCGGCCCGTCACGCGTTCCCCCATCGACTCGAAGGAGAGTGCATCGTGAACAGCAGAGAGCCGGTCGTGAAGACCGCGGTCCAGAGGCCCACACCGGATCAGAAGGAGGTGCGTCGCGTCCTCCTCTCCGGGTATCTGGGCAGCGCGATCGAGTTCTACGACTTCCTCCTCTACGGGACGGCGGCGGCCATCGTCTTCGGCCCCGTGTTCTTCACGGACCTGCCGCCGCTGGTGGCGACGATCGCGTCGTTCGGCACGTTCGCGGCGGGATACATCGCGCGCCCGCTCGGCGGTCTCATCTTCGGGCACTTCGGCGACCGATACGGTCGCAAGAAGATGCTCATGATCACGATGATCATGATGGGGCTGGCGTCCACGCTCATCGGCCTCATCCCGACTCCCGATCTGATCGGGTGGCTCGCCCCTGTGCTCCTGATCGTGCTCCGCGTCGTGCAGGGCATCGCACTCGGCGGGGAGTGGGGCGGCGCCATGCTGATGGCGGTCGAGCACGCGGACCAGAACCGCCGCGCCCTGTACGGAGCGGCGGTGACGATCGGTGCGCCGACGGGAACCCTGCTGGCGTCGCTGATGCTTGCGCTGTTCGGACTGCTCCCGAACGAGGACTTCCTCGCCTGGGGGTGGCGCATTCCCTTCCTGCTGAGCGCGGCGCTGCTTCTGGTCGGCGTGTGGGTGCGCAAGCGTGTGAGCGAGTCGCCGCTCTTCGTCGAAGCGCTCGAGCGCGAGGGGGCGATCACATCCCCGCCGCTGCTGCACGTTCTCCGGCACGAGTGGCGCCCGGCCATCCTCACGACGCTCGTGGCGGCAGGTCCGCTCGCCGTCTACATCGTCGGCGCCACCTTCATGCAGACGTACATGATCGGCCTGGGCTTCGACAAGAGCCTCGCTCTCGTCGCACTCGCGATCGCCAACGCCTCGAACCTCGTCTGGTATCCGCTCTGCGCGTACCTGAGCGATCGCGTCGGTCGCAAGCCGATGCTCCTCGCCGGCTTCATCGGTTCGATCATCGCGATCGGCCCTGTCTTCCTCATGGTGCAGACGGGGCACCCCGTGCTCATCGTGCTCGGATTCTGGCTGATCGGTTCCCTTCTCGCCGGCCCGATCTACGGGCCGCTGGGGGCGTTCATCAGCGAGCAGTTCGGCACGCAGGGCCGCTACACCGGCGCTTCCCTCGGCTACCAGTTGGGTGCGGCCCTGGGCTCGGGACTGACGCCCATCATCGCGACGAGCCTGTTCGCGGCGACGGGCGGCACGGACGTCCTCGGAGTCGTGCTCTACATGGTGGGTGTCTGCGTGGTGTCGATGGTCTGCGTCCTCCTGTCGCGCGAGACCAAGAGCGCCGACATCTCCGGATGAGCGGGACGCTACGCCGGGTCGCCTACGACTTCAGCGGTGAGGTCGCGGTCGTGACCGGAGGCGCCGGGGGGATCGGCGGAGCGATCGTCGAGCGGTTGCGGTCGAGCGGCGCTCGCGTCGTCGTCTGGGATGCTGCCGACCGCAGGCTCGGACCCGGTGACGCGGTCTGCGATCTCACGGATTCCGACGCCGTCGCCGCCGCACTGCACAGGACGCGGGATCGGGTCGGCGCCCCGACGATGCTCGTCACCTGCGCCGGGGTGGTGGGGGCGCGGACCCCGCTGCTCGACCTGAATGACACGGAGTGGCGGCGCACCGTGGACGTCAACGTCGGGGGTGTGCTCGTAGCGACGCGCGCGGTCGTGCCCGCGATGATCGAGGCCGGGCGCGGCAGGGTGGTCCACGTCGGCTCCATGACCGGCATCGACGCGAACGAGGGTTTCGGCGCCTACAGTGCGACCAAGGCGGCAGTGCACAACCTGACGCAGGCGATGGGCAAGGAATGGGCGGCTCACGGCGTCCGCGTGAACGCGGTCGCCCCGGGCATGGTCGACAGTCCTTTCATCGCGCAGATGCCCGCGGACTACGTCATCGATCGAGTGGGCAAGAGCTCTCTCGGGCGACTGATCCGCCCCGACGAGGTGGCGTCTGCGGCTCTGTGGCTCCTGAGTGAGGACTGCAGCTTCCTCACCGGCTACACGCTGGCGCTCGCAGGTGGCCGGCGATGACGATGCGAACGGGTGCGGCCGAAAGGAGGGAGCGGCCACCCCGTGCGCATGCGTGGGAATGTAATCTGCGAGAGGGTGTTGCACCCGTCGGACCATTCCCCCTTCTGAAGGACATGACATGACCGAAACCACCACTGTCGAGATCCCCGGCTACAAGGCCGGCACCTGGGTGCTCGACCCCGCGCACAGCGAGGTCTCGTTCTCGCTGCGTCACATGATGATCTCGAAGGTGCGCGGCGTCTTCGGCCTGAAGAGCGCCACGATCGAGGCTCCCGCCAACCCGCTCGAGGCGAAGGTCACCGCGTCGGTCGACGTGGCCTCGATCGACACGAAGGACGAGGGCCGCGACAACCACCTGCGCTCGGCCGACTTCTTCGACATCGCCACCTACCCGACGATCGACTTCGTCTCCACCGGCGTCCGCTACGAGGGCGGAGACTTCCTGGTGGACGGCGACCTGACGATGCACGGCATCACCAAGCCCGTGACCTTCACGGTCGAGTTCGGCGGCTTCGGCACCGACCCGTGGGGCAACTACAAGGCCGGCGCCACGGCGAAGACCGTCGTCGACCGCGAGGACTTCGGCCTCACGTGGAACGCGGCGCTCGAGACCGGCGGCGTGCTCGTCGGCAAGGACGTGACGATCACGCTCGACCTGCAGGGCTCGATCCAGGCCTGACCGGTCCGGCTCCGACGGGGCGGATGCTGCTGCGGCGGCATCCGCCCCGTCTCGCTGTCGGGGCCTCGGGGGTCAGGGCTCGGGGTGCTCCGCGTCGTACGTGCGGAAACGCGGCGTGAGCCGCGACAGCGTCGCCACGAGCCCGATGATGATCAGCCCGCCCAGCAGGGGAGGGCACCACAGCGCGGCGAACGTCGACAGCACCCCCACGTAGAGCGCGCCCAGTCGCGGGCCGCCGGTCACCACGACGATGAAGATGCCCTGCAGCCGCCCGCGCATGGCATCCGGGACCGCCGCCTGCAGCATCGTCGAACGATAGATCGCGCTGATGTTGTCGGCGCCCCCGGCGAGGGTCAGCGGCACCGCGGCAGCCACGAGGAGGGGGACGTTCGCGTGCGCGGAGTCGATCGTCTCGGGCGCGAACGCCCGCAGCGACGCCGCGAGCAGCACCAGCCCGAACCCCGCGACGAACCCGCCGTACGCCACGATCGAGCGCTCGATGCCGCGGCCGTGCCAGCGGTAGCGGCCGATCGGCCCCGAGAACATGCTCGTGAGGAACGCGCCGAGCGCGCCGGCCGCCGTGAGGACGCCGGTCGTGATCGGGCCGCCGCCGAGGACGACCGCGCCCACCGCGGGGAACAGCGCCAACGGATTGCCGAAGGTCATGGCCGCGATGTCGAGCACGAACTGGAGCCGGATGTTGGGGGCGCGTCGCAGGAACGCCATGCCGGTGCGCAACGACTCCAGGCCGGGGCGGGAGAGCTCGCCCTCGGGCAGGATCCGCGGCAGCGTCACGAGTCCCAGGAAGAGTGACAGCATGAGCGCCACGTCGATCGAGTACGTCCACGCGTAGCCGAAGGCCGCGACGAGGACGCCCGCGAGCGCCGGGCCGGCCATGACCATGATCCCGACCGTGAGCCCCTGCAGCGCCGCCGCGGCGGGAAGGAGCTCGCGCGCGAGCAGTCGCGGGACGATCGCGGAGCGGGTCGCCATGACGATGGAGTTGGCGGCGGCGTTGACGACGCTCAGCAGGTAGAGCGAGAGCACCGTCTCCGCGCCGGACCACGCGAGTGCGGCGAGGACGACCGTCGACGCGAAGGTCACCGTGGCTGCCACGAGGGCGACCGTGCGACGGTCGAACGCGTCAGCGAGCATCCCGCCGTACAGTCCCGCCAGGACCATCGGCACGAGGCCCGCGACGGCAATCATCGCGACGGCGAACGTGTCCTGGGTCAGGTCGTACATCTGCAGCATCACCGTGACGATGGTGAGCTGACCCCCCAGGCCCGCGAGGGTGGAGCCGACCCACAGCCGGGTGAAGGCGGGCGAGGTGGTGAACGGGCGCGTGTCCAGGAAGCTGTCGCGGCCGATCCGCCGCCTCACTCGGCGACCTCGACGTGCTTGGTGCGACCGGTGTGGCCGTGCAGGATCGTGACGCCCCGCCGCGGAACCCCGAAGTGGTCCGCGAGCGTGCGGACGACCGCCTCGTTGGCGGCGCCGTCGACGGCGCGTTCACGGACGAAGACGATCAGCCCGTCGGCATCCGTCTCCACGAGAGGGCCCTTGCGGCTGCCCGGCTTCACACGGACGGTGTACTTCACCCGTCGAGCCTACGGTCTCGGGAGGGGCCCGGGTTCGCCCGGCCATCGCCGGACTGGTAGACTCGTCCGGTTGCCGTTGGATCGGCCGCGGATAAAGAGAGCCCACGCATCAGGCGTCGGGCGCCGCGCAACAAGGAGAGAGGGGATCACCTATGGCACTGGAAGCAGACGTCAAGAAGGCGATCATCGAAGAGTACGCGACGCACCCCGGTGACACCGGATCCCCCGAGGTGCAGGTCGCGATGCTGACGCAGCGCATCAAGGACCTCACCGAGCACCTGAAGGAGCACAAGCACGACCACCACTCGCGTCGTGGTCTGTTCCTCCTCGTCGGTCAGCGTCGTCGCCTGCTGGGTTACCTGCAGGACATCGACATCAACCGCTACCGTTCGCTCATCGAGCGTCTGGGCCTGCGCCGCTAAGCACCGCGCACCAGCGTTCAATCGCGCAGAACATTCTTGGAGAGCCTCCCCACGGTGTGGGGAGGCTCTCGTCGTTCCGCCGCGGCATCCGCGTCGTCCCCGTCCGCCCGGGTCGTCGCCGTCCGCAACAGGCGATCTCGCGAGAGCAGGACGATCGTGGGGTGGAACGTCCTGATCTCGCCGAATGTCCTGTTTCCGGCGAGGGATGCCTCGGAGTCGGATGCCTCGGCGGAGGCCGGGCGGCGGCGGGTCAGGGGCGGGCGGCCAGCAGGTCGGCGTGCCAGCGCTCGGCCACGTCGGGGTGCGCGCGCAGGCGCGACTTCAGGGCGTTCTCGCCGTAGAGGGAGTGGATCGGGTTCGTCGGGTCCTGGGTGACTCCGCGGGCCTCGGCGGCCAGCTCGGCGGGCAGGTCGATGATCGGCAGCCGGGCATCCAGCGCCGGGTTGAAGAAGTACGGCACCGAGATGCGGTCCTCGGGGAACCGCGGCGAGACGACCCGGTGGTTCGTGGCGATCAGGTACCCGCCCGTCGCATACTCGAGCATCTCGCCGATGTTGACGACGAACGCGCCGCTCACCGGCGGGGCATCCACCCACGCCCCGTCGCGCTCGACCTGCAGGCCGCCCTTGCCGGGCTCGACCCACAGCAGGGTGACCACGCCCGAATCCTTGTGCGCGCCGACGCCCTGCTGGGGTTCGGGTTCGGATGACCCGGGGTAGCGGACGATCTTCAGCAGCGTCGAGGGCTCGCCGAAGTGCTCGTCGACGTAGGACTCGGGTGCGCCGAGGGCGACCGCCCACGCGCGCAGGAGCTTGCGCGCGACTCCCGCCAGATGCTCCTGCCATTCGGTCGCGACCTCACGCAGCTCCGGCTGGGCCGACGGCCACAGGTTGGGCCCGGTGAGCCGGGCGAAGTCGGGGGCATCCGGATCGTCGATCGCGTCGCGCTCGGGTCCGATGTCGATCTGCTCGCGCCAGTCGACCCGGCCCTGCGTGCGCTCGCCGCCGACGCGGGTGTACCCGCGGAAGTGCGGACTGCGGACGTTCTCGATCGCGAGCTTGTCCTCCTCGGGCAGGTCGAAGAACGCCCGCGCGGTCCGGTGCAGCCGCGCTTCGAGCTCGGCCGTGACGCCCGTGCCGGTGAGGTAGAAGAAGCCGACGTCGTGGGCCGCCGCGCGCAGCTCGGCGCGAAGCGGGCGGCCTCCTCGGGGCCGCGGTCGAGGGCGGACAGATCCAGGACGGGAAGGGTGAGCTCGGACATGCGACGAGGCTAGGCGGAGGCCGTCGCCGCCGTCTCGTGTGTTGCGCAGGATTACCGTGCCGCCTCGCCGTCCGGACGACGGGAGCCCGTCGGGTCCGATCGGTGCCCCTCGCGGCCCGCGAGCCGCGGGTCGGCGAACAGCCAGGCGGGGCGGGGCTCGACCAGGGGGCGGAAGATCCGGCGCACCGGCGCGGTCGACAGTCCCACGGCGATCGCCACGGAGAGCACGACGACGGCGGGCAGCCAGAACCAGGTCGGCTCCGCGTCGCGCAGGACGCCGGTCTCACGGAAGGGGTAGAGCACGAAGGAGTGCAGGAGGTACACGTACATCGTGTACTGGCCGAAGCGCGTCCACCGGTGCACTCCGCGGGGGACGAGCGCGAAGAACGCGACGCTCAGCAGGAGCGCCACGCACAGGAGCAGGAGGCGCACCGCCCCCGACCACCACGGGCCGCCGAGGTCGGCGAAGCTCGCGTCGTAGAACAGCCAGGCCCGCAGGTCGACCGCTCGCCACACGTCGACGAACGTCCACGCGATCGCGGCGGCGCCCGCGAACACGGCGACCGCGGCGGCGCGGAGCCACCAGGGGCGTCGGCGCAGGAGGTCCAGCCGGGCCACGACGTCGCGGTCGGCGAGCCACCACCCCAGCGTGAAGAAGGGGAGCAGGCCGAGCGTGCGCGAGAGCGACAGCGTCGAGTCGATGTTGCTCCAGTACCCCGCCGCGATCGAGATCGCCACCGTCCACGCGAGCGGATGGCGGAGGAGGGCGAGGTAGGGCAGCACGAGCCGGAAGATCGCGAGCGCGAGCAGGAACCACAGCGTCCACGACGGCTGGGTGAGGTTCGGCTCGATCCGGCCCTCGACGAGCCACTTCACGAGGGTCCACAGTGCCTCGAAGATGACGTAGGGCGCGACGATGTCGGTGAGCACGCGGGCCATCCGTCGCCGGCTGGGCGCGTCGGACGTCGAGAAGTACCCGGCGATCAGCGCGAACGCGGGCATGTGGAACGCGTAGATCACGAGGTACAGGCTCAGCGCGACGTCGCTGTCGTACGTGAGGCGCTGGACGGCGTGACCGAGGACGACCAGGACGATGCACAGGAAGCGCGCGTTGTCCCACAGGGGCACGCGGCGCCGGCGACCCGTCCTCGGCCGATCCGGGCGGCGCGGGTGGGCGTCGTCGTCGGTCATCCCGGCTACGCTACCGGGCGCTCGGTGCGGTTTCTCGGGGTTGAGGGAATAGCCTGGACGTGGATGCGTTGCACCAGATACATTCATTTGCATGTATTGGATGCCTCGGGCATCCGGAAGGCGAAGATCATCGTGAGCGACACGACCACCGGCGAGACCGGCACCACCGACGCGGTGGACACCACGCGTCAGATGCAGTTCGGCATCATGACGGTCAGCGACATCACGCAGGACCCGACGACCGGACACACACCCAGCGAGGCCGAGCGCATCCGCGCGTCGGTCGAGATCGCGAAGCACGCCGAAGAGGTGGGCCTCGACGTCTTCGCCCTCGGCGAGCACCACAACCCGCCGTTCTGGTCGTCGTCGCCCACGACGACCCTCGCCTACATCGCCGCGCAGACCGAGAGGCTCATCCTCTCGACCTCGACGACCCTCATCACGACGAACGACCCGGTGAAGATCGCCGAGGACTACGCGATGCTGCAGCACCTGTCGGGCGGCCGCATGGACCTCATGATGGGCCGCGGCAACACCGGCCCGGTCTACCCCTGGTTCGGCAAGGACATCCGTCAGGGCCTGCCCCTCGCGATCGAGAACTACGCACTGCTGCACAAGCTGTGGCGTGAGGACGTCGTGGACTGGGAGGGGAAGTTCCGCACCCCGCTCCAGGGCTTCACCTCGACCCCGCGCCCCCTGGACGGCGTCGCGCCGTTCGTGTGGCACGGCTCGATCCGCACCCCCGAGATCGCCGAGCAGGCCGCGTACTACGGTGACGGCTTCTTCGCGAACAACATCTTCTGGCCCGCCGAGCACTACCAGCGCCTGATCGGACTGTACCGCCAGCGCTGGGAGCACTACGGGCACGGCGCCCCCGAGACGGCCATCGTCGGCCTCGGAGGTCAGGCGTTCATGGCGAAGAACTCGCAGGATGCCGTCGCGCAGTTCCGCCCGTACTTCGACAACGCCCCGGTGTACGGCCACGGCCCCTCGCTCGAGGACTTCAGCCAGATGACGCCGCTGACCGTCGGCTCTCCCCAGCAGGTCATCGACCGCTACGCGGGGATGCGCGAACTGTTCGGCGACTACCAGCGCCAGCTGTTCCTCATGGACCACGCGGGCCTCCCGCTGAAGACCGTGCTCGAGCAGCTCGACTTCCTCGGCGGCGAGGTCGTGCCGGTCCTCCGCAAGGAGCTGGCTATGGACCGCCCCGCGAACGTGCCCGACGCGCCGACCCACGCAGGCCTCGTCCGCGCCACGTACGGCGACGGGCCCTCGCGTCAGGCGACGCCGCGCGCCAACCGCGGTGACAACCTCGCCGGGCCCTCGCCCTACCAGGACGCTCCCGCCGCGGCCGGTGCCGCGTTCGGCGCCGCCGCGATGGGCGGTGCGCGATGACCGGCGCGGCCGCCCCGCGGCGCATCGCCGTCGTCTCGGCGGGCCTGTCGAACCCCTCCTCGACCCGGATGCTCGCCGACCGCCTCGCGGCGGCGACGATCGCCCAGCTCGCCGAGAAGGGCATCGAGGCGAGGGTCGACACGATCGAGCTCCGTGACGTTGCGCACGACATCACCAACAACCTGCTGACCGGGTTCGCGCCGCCCGAGCTCGAATCGGCCATCAACACGGTGGTGTCGGCCGACGCGCTGATCGCCGTGACGCCGATCTTCTCGACGAGCTACTCGGGGCTGTTCAAGTCGTTCATCGACGTGCTCGACCCCGACGCGCTCACCGGGATGCCCGTCCTCATCGGTGCGAACGCCGGCACCGCCCGTCACTCGCTCGCGATCGACTACGCGATCCGGCCGCTGTTCGCCTACCTGCACGCCGACGCCGTCTCGACGGGCGTGTTCGCGGCATCCAGCGACTGGGGCTCGTCGGCCGACCAGGTGGCGCCGCTGAGCTCGCGCGTCGAGCGCGGCGCACGCGAGCTCGCCGACGCCGTCGCGCGCCGCGAGCCGGCCGGCTCCGCCGACCCGTTCGACCCGGCCAGCTACCTCGGCGAGGGCAAGAGCTTCGGGCACCTTCTCGGAGGTCTCGCCGGCGAGTGACCGGTCCGCGGATTGCGCGGGGTCAGCGCCAGCGGTACTCGGTCTCCGGGCGCCCCCGGCTGCCGTACCGGGGCGCCCGCTCGACCCGGCCCTCGTCCGCGAGGTGCTCGAGATAGCGGCGGGCGGCGACGCGGGACATCCCGAGCGCGTCGCCCGCCTCGCTCGCCGACAGGGGGCCGCCCGTGCGCAGCGCGTCAGCGACACGCGTGAGCGAGGCGGCGGACAGGCCCTTCGGCGGGGGCGCGGCGGCTCCGGGGGCGCGGGCGCTCAGCAGGGCGTCGATCTCGCTCTGCGTCGCGGGTCCGCTCGTGCTGCGCACCTGCTCGCGGTAGGCGCGGTACTGCTCGAGGCGCTCGCGGAAGGTCGCGAACGAGAACGGCTTGACGAGGTACTGACTCACGCCGAGGGTGACCATCTGACGCACGACGTCCGCCTCGCGCACCGACGTGATCGCGATCACGTCGACGTCTGCGCGCCGCGCCCGCACGTGGCGCAGCACGTCGAGCCCCGTGCCGTCGGGCATCGTGACGTCGAGCAGGACCAGGTCGATGCGATCGCGCGCCGGGGCGTCGAGGATCGCCGTCACCGCCGCACGCGCCCCCGAGCACTCGCCGACCACCTCGAAGCCGGGGAGCCGCGCGAGGTAGGAGGCATGCAGCTGCAGCGTCAGCGCCTCGTCGTCGACGAGCAGGACTCCGATCATGACCCCTCCGTGGGCAGGACCACGCGGAACGTCGTGGGATCGACGTCCACCCCGACGGTACCGCCCACCCCGTCGACGATCGACCGCACGAGCGCCAGCCCGACCCCGCGCCCTTCCGTGCCGGCGGGTTTCGTCGAGAAGCCGCGCTCGAACATGCGGGCGCGCACCTCCGCGGTCGGGGACGCGCCGGAGTCGGTCACGACGATGGCGAGCTCGTCCTCCTCCGTCCGGCGCATCGCGATCCGCACCCACCGCGGCGGGGGCGCGGCTGCGGCGGCGTCCAGGGCGTTGTCGATGAGGTTGCCGACGACGGCGACGGCGTCGATCGGGGCGAGCACAGAGCGCGGCGCATCGGCGGCCAGCGTCGCCTCCCACGCGATGCCCCGCTCGGCGGCCTGTGATGCCTTGCCCAGCAGCAGCGCGCCGACGGTGGGATCTCCCGCGGTGCGCGCCGTCACCTGATCCACGAGCGCCTGGCTCTGCTCGGCGGAATCGGTGAGGATGCCGATCGCCTCGGTGGTCCGGCCGAGCTCGAGCAGCGCGACCGCGGTGTGCATCCGGTTGCCGTGCTCGTGGGTCTGCGCCCGCAGCGCCTCGCCGAGAGTGCGCAGGGACTCCGCCGAGGAGAGCGTGTCGCGGATCGTGCCTGCGGGGAGGTCGCCCGCCACGCGGCGCGTGGCGCGACGGGCGAGAGTCGCGGCGACGGCCCCGGCCGCCAGCACCGCGCCGCCCACGGCGAGGGCGACGAGCAGGCGGGGGAGGATCTGGGCGGACACCGTGTCGACGGTCACCCCCACCGAGACCCACCCGACGAGGGCACCGGCGGACTCGACCGGGACGATCGTGCGCAGCGAGGGACCGAGCGTGCCGGTGGACTCCTCCGTGAGCGCGCGCGCCTGCGCGGGGATCGTGCCGAGGTAGCGCTGGCCGATCTCGTCGGGATCGCGGTGGGTGACGCGGACGCCGTCGGGGTCCATGATGGTGACGAAATCGACCCGTGCGTCCTCCATGACGGACACGGCCATCGGCTGGAGCGCGGCGCTCGCCGCGGCCCGATCGCCGCTCGCGAGCGCGGCCTCGACCATCGGCGACTCGGCGAGGGTCTGGGCGACCGCCTGGGTCACCCGCTCCGCCTCCGCGCGCGTGGCGCGCTGCGCCTCCCACAGGAGCAGCCCCGCCGTGAGCGCGGAGATCAGCACCGAGGCGACCAGCAGCCACAGGAACAGGCGCGACGCCGCGCTGCGTCCCCCGATGCCCGCCATCGCGCCTCCTCGTCGTCGCGATCAATACGACCACAAACCGACACCGCGGCCCAAGCCGCCCACAGTGTGTGTATCCCGCCGACGGAGGCGGACTCGACCAACGGCGGTTCATCAGGAGGACGACATGAAGATCGCACCCACCACCACGACGCGGCTGCCGCGCCTGTCACGGCGACGCGGACCCGGAAGCTGGGACAAGCACACCTGGCTCTACGTCTCGGTCATCATCGCCGTCGCGGCCGGCATCTTCGTCGGCCTGCTCTGGCCGCAGTTCGCGACCGGTCTCGAGCCCATCGGGAAGGCCTTCGTCAACCTGATCAAGATGATGATCGCGCCGATCATCTTCTGCACGATCGTCGTCGGCGTCGGGTCCATCGCCAAGGCGGCCACGGTCGGCAAGATCGGCGGGCTCGCCCTGCTGTACTTCATGGTGATGACGACGTTCGCGCTCGTGATCGGGCTCGTCGTCGGCAACATCATCCACCCGGGCACGGGGCTCAACATGGCGGGCGCGCACTACGACGCCACCTCGCTCGAGGCGAAGTCGACGACGGAGTTCCTCATGGGGATCATCCCCACGACCTTCTTCTCGGCCTTCACCGGGGAGAGCGTGCTGCAGGTGCTCTTCATCGCCCTGCTCGTCGGCTTCGCGCTGCAGAAGATGGGCGACAAGGCCGCGCCGATCATGTCGGCCGTGAAGAACCTGCAGGCGCTCGTGTTCCGCATCCTCGGCATGATCCTCTGGCTCGCCCCGATCGGCGCGTTCGGCGCCATCGCCGCCGTCGTGGGCAAGACCGGCGGCGCCGCGATCGTGAGCCTGGGCATCCTCATGGTCGCCTTCTACATCACCTGCGCGGTGTTCGTGTTCGGCATCCTCGGCGTGCTGCTGTTCGCCGTGACCCGGGTCAACATCCTCTCGCTCATGAAGTACCTCGGCCGCGAGTACCTGCTCATCGTCGGCACCTCGTCGAGCGAGTCCGCGCTGCCGCGTCTCATCGCGAAGATGGAGCACCTCGGGGTCTCCAAGCCCGTCGTGGGCATCACGGTGCCGACCGGCTACTCCTTCAACCTCGACGGCACGGCGATCTACCTGACCATGGCGTCGCTGTTCATCGCCGCCGGTATGGGCGTGCCGATGTCGATCCCGGAGCAGATCGGTCTGCTGCTGTTCATGGTGATCGCCTCGAAGGGCGCCGCCGGGGTCACCGGAGCGGGCCTCGCGACGCTGGCGGGCGGTCTGCAGGCCTTCCGTCCCGACCTGGTCAACGGCGTCGGTGTCATCGTCGGGATCGACCGGTTCATGTCGGAGGGGCGCGCCGTGACCAACTTCACCGGCAACGCCGTCGCGACACTGCTCATCGGCACCTGGACGAAGCAGATCGACCGTGACCAGGTGCGCCGTGTGCTGGCCGGCTCGGATCCGTTCGACGAGGCCACCCTCGCAGGGGACGACCACGGGCCGTCGGACACCGCGTCGGACGCGGGGGCGTCCTCCGCCCCGACGGGAGCGGACGTCGTCCCCGCCGCGCGCGAGCGCGTCGGCACGCGCTGATCCGCCGCGCCGCGACCTCGCACCCGTGTGCGAGGTCGCGGCGCCGTCGTGCGGGGCGGGTCAGCGCGCCGCGAAGCGTCCGGCGCGGACGAGGTCTGCGAACACGGCGAACGGCGCCGCGGCCAGGTGCGCCGGGGTGCCCTCCGCCTCGGGGTGCCACTGCACCGCCAGGATGGGCAGCGACTCGTGCTCGACCGCCTCGACGAGGCCGTCGGGTGCCACGGCGGTCGCGGTGAGGCCGTCCGCGAGGACGCGGATCGCCTGGTGGTGCCCCGACGCGACCTCGATCGCCTCGGTGTCGACCTCGGCGTGCAGCCGCGACCCCTCCGCGACGGTGACGGGATGCCACGCCCACTCGAGCTCGTCCGGCTCGCCGCCGTCCGGGGTGTGGTCGACCTCCGAGGCGGGCAGGTCCTCGACGAGCGTGCCGCCGAGTCCGACGTTGAGCACCTGGAGGCCCCGGCAGACCCCGAGCACCGGCAGGCCGCGGTCGATCGCATCGGCGAGGGCGCCGAGATCGAGCGCGTCCTGCTCCGGGTTGACGTCGTAGCAGGACGCCTCGGTGTCGCCGCCGTACCGGGCCGGATCGATGTCGCCGCCCCCGGGCAGGACGAGCCCGTCGAAGCCCTCGAGGTCGGTGCCGCGGACGACGACCACGTCGAGCTCCTCCGCGCGGACGAGAGCGGCGACGTCGTCGAAGATCGCGTTGGCGAGCGCCACTCTGGGGTCGGCGCCGTCGGCGTCGGACAGGCGGGCGGGCATCGCGATCCGGGGGAGCATCCCTCCATTGTGCCCGCGCGCGCGGGGCGCCCCGCCCGCACGGGTCCGTCCCGGCGCATCGTCCGCGTCGTCCGGCCCGCGACGGCGGGCGAGCACGAGGTCGATCCCGAAGCCGAGACCCACGGCGAGGGCGACGGAGACGACGACGGCGAGCAGGGGGCTGCCGGGCAGCAGGGCCCCGACGACGCCGCCGATCACGGCCTGGTAGGTCGCCCACAGCGCGGACGCGGCGAGCGAGACAGCGGCGAAGCGCGCGATCGGCATGTGCGTCGCGCCGGCGGTGAGGGTCACCGCGATCCGGGCGAACGGGATGAACCGAGCCGTGAACACGATCAGTGCGGCGCGCCGGTGCAGCCGGCGGGCGGCCCAGGCGAAGGCGAGCTGCGCGCGCGGGGAGCGCATCCATCGCCAGCGGTGCAGACCCACGACCCGTCCGGTCGTGTACCAGATGGCGTCGCCGGTGACGGCGGCGCCCGCCGCGACGACGATCACCGCGAGCAGCGGCGGCGACCCGGTGGCCGTGGCGAGGGCGCCGAGGGCGGTGACCGCCGCCTCGCCGGGCACCACGACCAGCAGCGCGTCGAGGGCGACGAGCGCGAACAGCGCCGGCAGTGCCCACGGCCCGTGCGCGAGGTCCGCGAGCAGATCGGCGGGCAGCATCCGTCTTGGGTATCAGGTCGCGGTGAACGGATGCCGCGTGAACCGACGCGCCGGAGACGCGGCGGTGACCGGAGGGGGAGCATCGCGTGAAATCACGTCGCCGGGCGGGTCGGAGCGCCTCCGGGGACGCCCGCTCCCGTCACTGTGGAGGCGTGCGCATCGCGATCGTCACCGAATCGTTCCTGCCTCACATGAACGGGGTCACGGGCTCCGTCCTGCACGTCTCGGAGTGCCTCCGGCGCTCCGGGCACGAGCTGCTCGTCATCGCGCCCTCGGCCGCCCGCGGCCAGGGCGGCGCGGATGCCGCCGTGGCCCACCGGGTGCCGTCCGTGGCGCTCCCCGCCTACCCGGCGGTCCGGGTGTCGGCGCCGCACTCGGCCTCGCTCGTCCGGCGGCTGCGACGCTTCGACCCCGACGTCGTTCATCTCGCCTCGCCCTTCGTCCTGGGCTGGCAGGGCCTGGTCGCGGCCGACGAGCTCGCGCTGCCCTCGGTCGCGGTCTACCAGACGGACGTCGTCGCCTACACGCGCCACTACCGGATGCCCCAGGCGACGGCACTGGCGGAGCGCCATGTCGCCCGCCTGCACCGCCGGGCGACGCTCACCCTCGCTCCGTCGCACGCCGCCCGCGCACAGCTGGAGCGGCTGGGTGTGGACCGGCTGTCGCTGTGGGGCCGTGGCGTGGATGGCCGGCTGTTCCACCCTGCCCGGCGCGACGACTCGTGGCGCGCCGACGTCCTCTCGTCGCTGCCCGCGGGCGGGACGGACCCCGAGGTCGTCGTGGGCTACGTGGGCCGCCTGGCTCCGGAGAAGCAGGTGGAGGATCTCGTCGCCCTCCGCGGCATCCCCGGCGTGCGGCTGGTGATCGTGGGCGACGGCCCCTCCCGAACGGCGCTCGAGCAGCAGCTGCCGGAGGCGCTGTTCCTCGGTCACCTGTCCGGGCCGGCTCTCGCGCGCGCCGTCGCCGGGTTCGACGTCTTCGTGCACCCCGGGGCCAGCGAGACGTTTGGTCAGACGATCCAGGAGGCGATGGCCGCCGGGGTCCCGGTCGTCGCGGTGGGCCAGGGCGGCCCGCTCGACCTCGTGCGATCGAGCATCGACGGCTGGCTCTACCGTCCGGGGGATCTGTCCGACCTGCGCGCCCGGGTGACGGACCTGGCGGGCGACTCCGCCAAGCGGCGGGCCTTCGGCGCCGCGGCGCACGAGGTCACCCAGGGGCGCACGTGGGAGGCGCTCACCGGCGACCTGCTCGGACACTACGAGCGCGCGCGGAGGCTGCGCCGGATCGATGACGCGAGGTTGGCGAGCGCCGCACCGCGCCCCGAGCTCCCCGTCCCGACGAGCCCCGGACGGCCGGCCTGGCGCCGCTACGTCGCCCTCGGAGACTCCATCACCGAGGGACTGTGCGACACCTCGCGGGTGCCGGCGGGCACCTACCGGGGATGGGCGGATCGCCTGGCGCATCTGCTCGCCCACTCCAGCGACGGCGGCGAGTTCCGCTACGCGAACCTGGCGGTGCGCAGCCGGCGGGTGCAGGATCTGCTCACCGAGCAGCTTCCCGCCGCCGTGCGGATGCGCCCCGACCTCGTGTCCGTGCTGATCGGCGCGAACGACCTGGTCGGGCGTCGTGTCGACATCGCCGCGCTGGCTGCGGCGGTGGGCGGCGCCGTCGAGAGCCTGCGCGCGTCGGGAGCCGACGTCCTCCTGGTGACCCCGTTCCTCCCGCGTCGCCGTCCGGCGATGCTCTTCGCGCGTCGGTTCGCGCTGTTCAACGCGGAGCTGCGGCGCATCGCGCGGCGCACGGGGGCGATGCTCCTCGACCTCGACTGCCACCCCGAGATCGGCGGGACGCAGCTCTGGTCGGCCGACAAGGTGCACCTGCGCGCGGCCGGCCACCGGCTCCTCGCCTACCGCGCGGCGGACGCGCTCGGCGTTCCGGACGCCGGGGCGCTGAGCGGCCTGGACGAGGCGTTCCACGCCGAGGACGAACCGCCGGTCGAGGGGACCTGGCTGCGCCGCGACGCCCTTCCGTGGATCTGGCGGCGCCTGCGCGGCCGCACCGCGGGCGACGGGATCTCGGCCAAGCACGACGACTACGTGGTGATCCCCGGCCCGGGATCCCGCGATCGGGCGCGACAGGACTGATCAGCGCGCGGCGCGATCCAGGGCGTCCGCCGCCTCGACGAGGGCGAGGTGGGACAGCGCCTGCGGCGTGTTGCCCGCCTGCCGGCGGCCGGTGACGTCGTACTCCTCCGAGAGGAGCCCCACATCGTTCGCGAGGGCGCACACACGATCGAGAAGGGCGGATGCGTCGTCGATCCGCCCCGTCGCGGCGTACTGCCGGGCCAGCCAGAGCGAGCACGCCAGGAACGGGTTCTCGCCGCCCGGCAGGCCGTCCACGGCGGCGGCGGTGCGGTAGCGCTGGACGAGTCCGCCGTCCATCAGGGTGTCCTCGATGCGCGCGACCGTCGCGAGCATCCGCGGATCGTCGTACGCGCAGAAGCCCACCGCGGGAAGCAGCAGCAGCGAGGCATCCACCTCGTCGGTGTCGTCGTGCTGGCGGAACCACCCGCCGTCGGCGACCCCGTGGGCGTCGATGTCCGCCCGCACCCGGTCGCGGTACCGTTCCCACGCGGCGACGGGGCCGGGCAGTCCGTACTGCTGCACCGCTTGGATGCCACGATCGAACGCGGCCCACACCATCGCCCGCGAGTGGGTGAACCGGCGGGGCTCGCCCCGGATCTCCCAGATGCCCTCGTCGGGCTCGTCGATCCTGTCGACGACGTGCGCCAGCAGGGCCTCCTCCAGCGGCCACGAGAACTCCGACTCGCGCAGCCCCGCCTCTCGCGCGGCGTGCAGGGCGACGAGGACCTCGCCGATGACGTCGGCCTGGTACTGCTGAGCCGCGCCGTTGCCGACCCGGACGGGGCTCGCGCCCCGGTAGCCCGGCAGCGACGTGAGCTCTCGCTCCTGCAGGTCGCGCTCGCCGCCGATCCCGTACACGATCTGCATCTGCGCGGGGTCCCCGGCGATCGCCCGCAGCAGCCACTGGCGCCAGTGGCCGGCCGCGCGGACGAAGCCGTGTGCGACGAGGGTCTGCAGGGTCAGGGCGGCGTCGCGCAGCCACACGTAGCGGTAGTCCCAGTTGCGCGATCCGCCGAACTGCTCCGGGAGGGACGTGGTCGCCGCCGCGATGATCCCGCCGGTGTCGCGGTGGGTGAGCGCCCGCAGGACGAGCAGCGAGCGCGCCACCTGGTCGCGGTGGGCCCCCGAGACGTCGATGCGTGCGGCCCAGTCGCCCCACCACCGGTTCGTGCGGGCGAGCGCCTCGTCGACGTCGAGGGGGTCGGGGATGGGCCGGTAGGACGGATGCCAGGTCAGCACCGCGTCACGACGCTCACCCGCCGCCACGCTCTCGGTCGCGGTGTGCACGTGGTCGGTCGCGGTGAGCCGTGGCCCGCGGATCACGAGCGAGTCCGGGCCCGCGATGGCCACGAGCTCGGGGAGGTCCGCGGTCCCGCGCTGGCGCACCCAGGGGAGCGCGCGGGCGTAGTCCAGGCGCATGCGGATCCGGTGGGTGAGCACGACCGTCCCCGAGACGCCGACGACGCGTCGCACCAGGTCGATCCGTTCGGCGCCGTCCGCGTCCTTCTCGGCGATGGGCAGGACGTCCCGGACCTCGGCGACACCGGTCGAGGTCGTCCAGCGGGTCACCAGGGTGAAGGTGTCGCCGTCGTAGTGGCGCTCGGCGAGGGCATCCGGCTCGTCGGGCCGCAGCTCCCACGAGCCGTGCCCTTCATCGCCCAGCAGCGCGCCGAACACCGAGGGCGAGTCGAACCGGGGAACGCACAGCCAGTCGATCGCCCCCGTGCGCGAGACGAGAGCGGCGGTGCGGCAGTCGCTCAGCAGGGCGTAGTCCTCGATGGCAGCGGGCATGCAGGAGATTCTCGCAGGCCGGGGCTACGGTGAACGTCATGGCAGAAGACACGGTCCTGGTCGTCATCGGCGCGAACGGGGATCTCGCCGCCCGTCTGCTGCTGCCGGCCCTGGGCGAGCTCCTCGCCGACCAGCCGGATCGCCGCCTGCACCTCGTCGGAGTCGGGTCGTCCGCGTCGTCGGACGCGAAGTGGCGGCGCACCGTCCGCACCGCCTTCGCGAGCGCCGACGCGACCGAGGCCCTGCGCACCTCCGTGCTGTCGACCCCGTACGTGCGCGCCGACGCGTCGACGGCGGCCGGGATGCGGGCGCTTCTGGCGGATCTGCCGGAGGGCCGTCCGGTGCTGTACTTCGCGGTGCCCCCGCAGGTCGCGGCGTCCGCCTGTCGCGCCCTGCGCCCGCGCGACCTGCCGCCCGGGACGATCCTCGCCCTGGAGAAGCCTTTCGGCTCCGACGAGGAGAGCGCTCGCGACCTGAACGCCGTGCTCGGTGCGCTGCTGCCCGAGCAGCAGGTGTTCCGCGTCGACCACTTCCTCGGCCGCTCGACGGTGCTGAACCTCCTCGGCGCGCGCTTCGCGAACCGGGTCATCGAGCCGATCTGGTCGGCCGAGCACGTGGCGGAGATCTCTGTGCGCTTCGACGAGACGCTGGGGCTGGAGGGCCGGGCCGGCTACTACGACCGGGCCGGGGCGCTCGACGACATGATCCAGAGCCACCTCCTGCAGGTGCTCGCGATCCTGACGATGGCCGCGCCCGCGACGCTCGGCGACCGCGACGTGCGCGACGCGACGGCCGCGGCGCTGCGGGCCACGCACGTCTGGGAGGACAACCCGGTGCGGTTCTCCCGACGTGCGCGGTACACCGCCGGCGAGGCGGCGGGGGAGCGGATGCCGTCCTACGTCGACGAGCCCGGGGTAGACCCGTCGCGGGAGACGGAGACCCTCGCCGAGGCGACGTTCGAGGTGCGGGACGCCCGCTGGGCGGGTGTGCCCATCACCCTCCGATCCGGCAAGGCGCTCGGCGCGGCGGCGATGGAGGTCGTCGCCCGGCTGCGCCGCGTCCGCCACCTGCCGGAGGGCTTCACCGGGCCCGAAGAGCCCGACGAGCTGCGTTTCGGGCTGGGCCCCGATCGTCTGTCGCTGTCGATCAACGTGAACGGGGGACACGACCCGTTCGCGCTCCAGCGGGCGACGCTCTCGACGGACCTCGGTCTGGGCGCGCAGCGCGCGTACGTCGATGTGCTCGGTGCGCTCATGGACGGGGACCCGACGCTGTCCGTGCGCGGCGACGCCGCCGAGGAGTGCTGGCGCATCGTCCAGCCGATCCGCGACGCGTGGCGACGCGGCGACGTCCCCCTCGAGGAGTACCCCGCCGGATCGGAGGGTCCGTCGACCTGGCGCACGGGCGAGGACGCGCCCAGCCCGGCCTGACCGCTCGATCGCGAGCGCGCGTCAGCCCTCGATGCCGCCCTCGAACTGCTCGAGGCCGAGAGCGAGATCGCGCTGGATCTCGATCTCCTCGGCTCGGCTGAGCTCGGTCGCCTCCTCGGCGGAGGGGACATCGGCCCCCGCGGGCAGGTCGCCGTCGGGCAGGTCGCCTCCGGGCTCCGTGTAGGGATCGCTCATCTTCGTCCTCGCTGTCGTCGGGTCTCAGCCGCTCTTGCGGCGGAACTCGCGCTTGGTCACCGCGCCGTGGGTGCCGTGGACCGCCGAGTCGCCGTCCAGATGGGCCTCGCCCTCGCGGTGCTGCGCGTTCTTCCTGTCGAGCGCCTCCTTGAACTTGCGCTTCATCTCATCGGATGCGGAGGTGTCGTCGGTGCTCATGGCATCCACCATACGCACGCGGGGACGCGACTGATAGGCTCGTGCGGGATGCCGTGGATTCTCCGCGTCATCCGGAGCAGGTCGGCAGGAAGCTGGTCCCCTGTGGTGGGTTCCCGTCTCGTACGGTGACTTTCGACTGGTGGCCAGCGCTGACGGCGGCGCGGATGCCCGCGTGTCTGGATCTGCCCGCTCCTGCTCCTTCGCACGATCTCGTGCGCGAAACGCGCGTGCGAGTCTAAACAAAGAAGGAGAGACCTCTTGGAAGGTCCAGAAATCACCGCCGCGGAAGCCGTCCTCGACAACGGCCGCTTCGGCACCCGCACCATTCGATTCGAGACCGGTCGTCTCGCGCAGCAGGCGCAGGGCGCCGTCGCCGCGTACCTCGACGAGGAGACCATGCTCCTGTCGGCGACCTCCGCCGGCAAGCACCCCCGCGAGGGCTTCGACTTCTTCCCGCTGACCGTCGACGTCGAAGAGCGCTCGTACGCCGCGGGCAAGATCCCCGGTTCGTTCTTCCGTCGTGAGGGCCGCCCCTCCACCGAAGCCATCCTCGTGTGCCGTCTCATCGACCGGCCGCTGCGTCCGTCCTTCGTGTCGGGCCTGCGCAACGAGGTCCAGATCGTCGTCACCGTCCTGAGCATCGCCCCCGGCGAGTTCTACGACGCGCTCGCGATCAACGCCGCCTCGCTGTCGACGCAGATCTCGGGTCTGCCCTTCTCCGGCCCGATCGCCGGTGTGCGCCTCGCGCTCATCCCCGGCTTCGGCGAGCACTCCGACCAATGGGTCGCGTTCCCGACCGCCGCGCAGGTCGACGAGGCCGTCTTCGACCTCATGGTCGCAGGGCGCGTCCTCGAGGACGGCGAAGTCGCGATCATGATGGTCGAGGCCGAGGCCACCGAGAACAGCTGGAACCTCATCAAGGGCGGCGCCACGAAGCCCAGCGAGGAGATCGTCGCGCAGGGCCTGGAGGCCGCGAAGCCGTTCATCCGCGAGCTCGTCGCCGCGCAGAACGTCGTCGCGAACACCGCCGCCAAGGAGATCCAGGCGTACCCGGTCTTCCCGCCGTACGCGCAGGAGACCTACGACTTCGTCGCCGGTCGCGCCTACGACCGCCTCGTGCCGGTGTACCAGATCGCCGACAAGGTCGAGCGTCAGAACGCCGACGACGCCGTCAAGGACGACGTCAAGGCGCAGGTCACCGCCGCGGTCGAGGCGGGCGAGCTGCCCGCGACCGCCCTGGCCGAGTTCGGTGCCGCCTACAAGTCGGTCACCAAGGTCATCGTGCGCGGCCGCATCCTCAGCGAGGGCGTCCGCATCGACGGCCGCGGGCTCGCGGACATCCGTCCGCTGGATGCCGAGGTCCAGGTGATCCCGCGCGTGCACGGCTCCGCGATCTTCCAGCGCGGCGAGACCCAGATCCTGGGTGTCACGACGCTCAACATGCTCAAGATGGAGCAGCAGATCGACTCGCTGTCGCCCACGACGAGCAAGCGCTACATGCACCACTACAACTTCCCGCCCTACTCGACCGGTGAGACCGGCCGGGTCGGGTCGCCGAAGCGTCGCGAGATCGGGCACGGCTTCCTCGCCGAGCGAGCCCTCGTGCCGGTGCTGCCCAGCCGCGAGGAGTTCCCCTACGCGATCCGTCAGGTCTCCGAGGCCCTCGGCTCCAACGGCTCGACGTCGATGGGCTCGGTCTGCGCCTCGACCCTGTCGCTGCTGAACGCGGGTGTGCCGCTGCGCGCCGCCGTCGCCGGCATCGCGATGGGCCTCGTGTCCGACCAGGTCGACGGTGAGACCCGCTACGCGGCGCTCACCGACATCCTGGGCGCCGAGGACGCGCTCGGCGACATGGACTTCAAGGTCGCGGGCACGAGCGAGTTCGTCACGGCGATCCAGCTCGACACGAAGCTCGACGGCATCCCGTCGTCGGTGCTGACCGCCGCGCTCACGCAGGCCAAGGAGGCCCGCCTGACGATCCTGAACGTCCTGAACGCCGCCATCGACGGCCCGGACGAGATGGCTCCGACGGCGCCGCGCGTCATCAGCGTGCAGATCCCGGTCGACAAGATCGGCGAGCTGATCGGCCCCAAGGGCAAGACGATCAACGCGATCCAGGACGAGACCGGCGCGCAGATCTCCATCGAGGAGGACGGCACCGTCTACATCGGCGCGACCGACGGCCCGTCGGCCGAGGCCGCTCGCGCGCAGGTGAACGCGATCGCGAACCCGACGAACCCGGAGGTCGGCGAGCAGTTCCTCGGAACCGTCGTCAAGATCGCCACGTTCGGCGCGTTCGTCTCGCTCCTGCCCGGCAAGGACGGCCTGCTGCACGTCAGCGAGGTCCGCAAGCTCGCCGGTGGCAAGCGCGTCGAGAACGTCGAGGACGTGCTCGGCGTCGGACAGAAGCTGCTCGTGCGCATCACGAAGATCGACGACCGCGGCAAGCTGTCGCTCGAGCCCGTGCTGGAGGAGCCCGCCGACCAGGAGGGCTCGGCCGCGGCCAGCGAAGGACCTGGAGACGCCCCCGCAGAGGGCTGATCCCCGCGCCCCACACACAGGGCCGGTATGAGACACGGATGCCCGCTTCCTCCCGTTTCGGAGGGGCGGGCATCCGTTCGTGTCCCCCGTTCGGGGGACAGGGGAGGGCGCCCCACGGCATCGAGACCGAATCGTGATCGAATGTTCACCGCCGAGACGCCTCAATGCGCGGCGGTGTCCGCGGCCTGCCTTAGCCTCTGTACTACATCGGGGGATCCGGGCATCCTCCGACGGGACCGCTCCACGAGGAGGGTGAGATGGGTTTCTTCGGCGTAGGCGCCACGCCTACCGAGACGCGCGCGGACGCCGCTCCGGCCCTCGCGCGGGTCGCGACCGAGACCCCTCACCCCTCGGCCCCCATCCGCGTGCAGGGTGCGCCTGTGGGTGCCGCCGTCCGTGTCCCGCTCGGCGAGACGGGGTCGCGGGTGTTCCCGCTCATCCTGGGCGGTGCGGAGTTCGGCTGGCACGTCGACCTCGCGGCGTCCCACGCGATCCTCGACGCGTACCGCGAGCGCGGCGGGAACGCGCTGAACACCTCCGACGGATACGCCTCCGGGCGTAGCGAGCACATCATCGGCGAGTGGCTCGCCCGGCGCGCCGTGCGCGACGAGATGGTGCTCGGCGTGCGTGTGGGCACCAACCCGGACCACCCCGGGCTCGGCTCGGTCAACCTCATCCGCGCCGTCGAGGCGTCCTTGACCCGCCTGCAGACCGACCGCATCGACGTGCTCTACCTCGACGCGACGAGTGATCCGCGCGCCTCGCTGGAGGATGCCCTCGCGACCGCCGAGTGGCTGATCGAGGCGGGCAAGGTCCGGGCGATCGGCGCCCTCGGTCTCGACGCCTCGCAGCTCGTCGAGGCGCGTATTCTCGCCTCCGCCGGCTATCCGCGCATCACGGCGATCGACGTGCCCTTCAACGTGCTGCGACAGGGCGAGTTCGACGGCGACCTCCGGCTCGTCGCCGGTGCCCAGGGCATCGCCGTGACGCCGTCGCAGGCGCTCGAGCACGGCTACCTCGCCGGGGCGCATCGCTCGAGGTCCGTGCTGTCGGCCTCGGTGCGGGGAGCGCAGCTGGCCGCGGCGATGAACAGACGCGGCACGCGCACGCTGCGGGCGCTCGACAGGATCGGCGCGGAGCTGTCGATCCCGACCTCCGCCGTCGCCGTCGCCTGGCTCCTCGCCCAGCGCACGGTCGTGGCGCCGATCGTCAACGTCTTCGCGGTCGCCCACGTGCAGGAGCTCATGCAGGGCGTGGGCGCGAAGCTCAGCCGCGCACACCTCGCGGACATCGCGCGCGCCGCTCAGTGAGCCGGTCCGGCGGCGCCGGTGGGGGAGGCCTGACGTAGGCTGAGGAAAGGCCCCCCATAGAGACGAGACCGCCGTGACGCACTATCTCTACCTCGTGCGCCATGGCGAGCACCTCGATGCCGAGCACGGACTCGAAGACGGTCCGCTCTCGCCGCGTGGGCGGCGCCAGGCCGAGCTGCTCGCCGACCGCCTGTCGGGTGTGCCGCTCACCGCCGTCTGGCATTCGCCGCTGGAACGGGCCGCCGAGACGGCGCGGGCGGTGTCGCAGCGCATGCCCGCGATCGACCCGCAGCCGTCGTCGCTGCTGTTCGACTGCATCCCTACGGGCCCCGAGCCCGACATGCCCGGGATCTACGAGCCCTTCTTCGGCTCCTTCACCGAGGCCGACACCGAGGCGGGTCGTGCGCAGATGTCGGACGCCGTCGCCGAGTTCCTGGTGCGCAAGCCCGAGACCCACGAACTGCTGATCACGCATAACTTCGTGATCGCCTGGTTCGTCCGCGAGGTGCTCGACGCTCCCGCCTGGCGGTGGCTGACGATCAATCAGGCGAACTGCGGGCTGACGATCATCGCCCAGCGGTCGGGGCGCCCCTGGACCCTCGTCGCCCACAACGACCTCTCCCACCTGCCGATGGAGCTGCGGACCGGGCTGCCCGAGGTCCCGCCCGTCTGATCCCGTACCCGGATGCTCGGCGCGTCCTCGCGCCGACGCAGCCTCCGGATAGCATCGGGACATGTTCTGGCGAACCTACGGCGCCGTCGTCGGCTGGATGTTCGTGGTCGGCATTGTCGCGGCGGGGCTGTTCCTGTTCGTCGTCTTCGCGTGGCTCGTCCCGCCGGATCGCGGCGAGGAGGACGCCGTCTGGCTCATGCCCTTCTTCGGCGGGTTCTTCGGTGCGCTCGACGCAGCGGCGGCAAGCCTGAGCTACGCGCTCGCGCTGCTGGGGTGGACCCGACGTCCGGGGCGCTCGGTCGGGTCACGAGCAGGGGTCGGCGCGGTGGCGGCGGGAGTCGGGGCTCTCGCCTTCTGGATGGTGTTCGGCTACGCACGGAGCGGCCCCGACGCTCTGCCGGTCTGGAGCGTCGTCGGAGCAGCGTCGGCCGTCCTCGCCGTCCTGGTCGCCGGTCCGCTCACCGTCCGTGCCGCGCGGCGGGCGTCCGGCCCGGTGGGGGCCGCGAGCCCGGCGACGGCGTCAGAGGCTCTTCCCTAGCCACACCGTCGCGTTCGGGTTGTCGTTGTAGGGCGCGATGGGGGAGAAGCCGGAGCGGGTGTACAGCGCCCCGGCCGCCTCGAGGGTGTGGTGCGTGTCCAGCACGAGCTCGGCCGCGTCGAAGCCGCGGGCCCGCTCCTCCAGCGCATCGAGCAGCACGCGACCCCATCCGCGGCCACGCGTGCGCGGCTGGAGGAACAGGTGCTTCACCTCGTAGCGTGCGCCCGACGGACCGTCGTCGATCCGGCGGATCCCGCCGCAGCCCGCGTCGCGTCCGTCCTCGTCGACGACCACGAGGAACACCCCGGCCGGGGGCGTGAACACCGATGCCGCGGGGAACACCGGCCGGTAGGCCTGCGGACCGCCCGGGAACGACTCCGCGCGCGAGTGGAAGTACTCGACGAGGAGGGCGTGGGAGCGCGGATCGTCCGCGGCGAGGGACTCGAGTCGGACCATGCCTCGAGCGTAATCGTGTCGGTGACACGCCCTAGGCTGGACGCATGACGACGAGAGTGGCCCTCGTGGGCGGCACCGGCAAACTCGGTGCGATCATCGCCGCCGTCCTCGAGGCGGAGCCCGACTTCGAGGTCGTCGCCGTGCTGGGGTCGAGCAGCGACCTCGCCGAGATCGACGGCGCCGACCTCGTGGTCGACGCCTCCACGCCCGGCGTCTCGATCGATGTCGTGCGTGCGGCGATCGAGCGAGGCCTCAACGTGCTCGTCGGCACCTCCGGGTGGTCGGCCGAGCGGATCGCGCTCGTCCGCCCCCTCGTCGAGGCGGCGGGTACCGGCGCCGTCTTCATCCCGAACTTCTCGCTCGGCTCGGTGATCGGGTCCGCGCTGGCGGCTGCGGCCGCGCCCCACTTCCCGTCCATCGAGATCGTCGAGGCCCACCGCGAGACGAAGGTCGACTCCCCGAGCGGCACCGCCGTCCGCACGGCGGAGCTGATCCTGGCGGCACGCGCGGAGGCCGGGCCCGTCGAGTCCCCGCACGTCGATCAGCGCGCGCGAGGGCAGCAGGTCGCCAGCGTTCCGATCCACTCCCTGCGTCGGCCGGGCGTCGTCGCCCGGCAGGAGACGATCTTCTCCGGCGCCGGAGAGTCGCTCACGATCGTCCACGACACCATCGATCCCGCCCTCGCCTACGCGCCCGGCATCCGCATCGCGGTGGCCGCGGCCCGCGACGCCCGCGGAGTGATCACCGGCCTCGATTCGCTCATCGACCTCGGCCTCCGCGTCCGGCGCCCCGCACCCGCCGCTGACCCGATCGACGAAGGCGGCGTGCCGGGGCAGGTCGCCCGCGCCACGGGGGCATGAGCGCTCGGGTCGGTGTCGCCGTCATGGCGGTGCTGCTCGCGGTGTACATCGTGCTCGTCGCTCAGCGGGCGTGGCTGCTGCTGGCCTCCGGTGAGCCGGTCGGCGTCGCGATGGGGGTCGCTCTGGTCATCCTCCCCGTCATCGCGGCCTGGGCGCTGTGGCGTGAGCTCGCGTTCGGGTTCGGCACGCAGCGCCTCGGCCGACGGCTGGAGGACGAGGGCGCCCTCCCCGCCGAAGAGCTGACGGTGCGTCCCAGCGGTCGTCCCGACCGTGCCCAGGCGGACGAGCTGTTCCCCGCATACCGCGCCGAGGTCGAGGCGCATCCGGACGACTGGCGCGCGTGGTTCCGACTCGGCCTCGCCTACGACGGCGCCGGCGACCGGGCGCGGGCGCGCCAGGCGATGCGCACGGCGCTCCGGCTCGAGCGCGCCGCCCGCTGAGACCCTCGGCCCGGGGCGGCTACCCGGGCGGGACCGCGGCCGCGATCGCGTCGTCGACGCTCTGGTGGCTGAACCAGAATCCGGACGCGAGCAGGCGCTCCGGCACGACGTCGGTGTCGTTCGTGAGGAGCGCCTCGGTGGCATCCGTGCCCAGCACGAGCTTCAGCCCCCACTCGGGCGCCCGTACGAGGTAGGGACGGTTCATACGCCGGGCCAGGGCGAAGCCCAGGTCGTTGGCGGTGGCGCGCGACGGTCCCGTGAGGTTCACCGGGCCGTCCAGGTCGCCGTCGATGACGTGCCGGATGGCGCGCACCTCGTCCTCGAGCGAGATCCACGGCCAGACCTGCGTCCCCCGGCCGATCGGGCCGGAGAGCCCGAGCCGCGTGAGAAGCATCAGCGGCTTGAGCACGCCGTCGGGATGGACCACGGGCGCCGTGCGCAGCAGCGCGACGCGTGCAGCCGGCCCGGCCGAGCGCGCCGCGTTCTCCCACTCGCCGCACAGATCGGCGAGGAACGTGTCGCCGCGCGGGGCGTCCTCGGTGAACTGCACACCGGGCCGTGACGGGTAGAAGCCGACGGCGGAGCCGGATGCGAACATCGGCGCATCCCCTCCGAGGGCGCGCACCGCGGCCGCGAGCGCCTGCGTCGGCGCGATCCGCGACCAGACGAGTTCGTGCCGGTATCGCCGCGTCCACGGGAACCGGCCGATGCTGGCGCCGTTGAGACCGACGACGGCGCGTGCCCCGTCGAGCACTGCCGGATCGAGCCGGGCGCGCTGGGGGTCCCAGGAGACCTCGTCCGGCGAGGCCACCGGACGGCGGACGAGGCGGACGACCGGGATGCCGTCCGCTCGCAGCGCCGCGACGAGCGCCCGGCCGATGAGGCCGGACGACCCGGCGACGACGACCCGACCGGCGGGATCAGCCAAGCGTCGCCTCGAGGGTGATCTCGATGCCCGCGAGCGCGGCCGAGACCGGGCATCCGGCCTTCGCCTCGTCGGCGATGCGCGCGAAGTCCGCGGCGGACAGGCCCGGGACGACGGCGTTGACGTTCAGGTGCGATCCGGTGATCCCGGTGCCCGGGATGAACGTGACCGATGCCGTCGTCTCGACGGTCTCCGGCGGAGTGCCGTTCTCGGTGAGCGCGTGCGAGAGGGCCATGCTGAAGCACGACGAGTGAGCCGCCGCGATGAGCTCCTCGGGCGTCGTGACCGACGTCGACCCTTCGCTGCGCGCCTTCCAGTCGACGGCGAACGGCCCCTGGTTCGAGCTTTCGAGGGCGACCTCGCCGGATCCCTCGAAGAGAGTGCCCTTCCAGCTGGTGGACGCTTCGCTCGTGACGCTCATGGGTGTCTCCTTCTGATGGTCGGGGCCGGGAGCCCGCCGGGCGCCGGGTGCGCCCGCAACGAGCCTAGACGCGCGCGCCGACGCGCGGGAGGCCCCCGTCCGATCAGGCGGTGCGTGCGCGCCCGACGACCCCGGCGCGCTGCAGCAGGAGGTAGAGCCGGCAGCCGAGGCACAGCCCGAACACCGCGTTGAGGAAGGAGGCCGCGAACACCAGGGCGGCGGCGACGGGAAGCGCCCACGGCACACCGAACAGGTGCAGCACGAGTCCCGCGGCGCTCAGCACGAGCCCGACGCCCTGCGCGAAGCGGGGCGGACGGGGGTCCTCCCGCTCGCGCGGGGGCGCGAGTCGCGGCTCGACGGCGAGTCGGTACAGCGCGCTCCACGGCGACGTCCGAGGAGAGACGACCGCCCAGACGAACAGCAGCGCGATGACCAGAAGCAGGAGGAACCCCGGGTCGGCGGCGCGCTCGCCGACGGTGAGCACCGGCAGGGCGAAGGCGGATGACGGGGGGAAGACCTCGTCGGCGAGCGGCTGATACGCGAACCAGCCGAAGCTCGCACGGGCGGTCGAGTTCCCGACGAGCGCGAGCACGGTCGCCGCCGCCGACAGGAGCATGGTGATGCCGGCGGCCACGCGCGGAGCGCGCGGGTCGATCCCCTCGCGCGGGTCAGACACGGGCCTCCGTCGTCACGCGGGCAAGCTCCAGCTCGACGGCGTGCCGGCTGGGCGTGCCGCCGAAACGGCTGTGCACGACCCCGTCGCGATCGAGCACGAGGGTCGTCGGCGTCTGCAGGACGTGGAAGTGCTTGGCGATGTCGGGACGATGCGTGAGGTCGACGTCGAGGTGGCGCACACCCTCATGGGCACCCGCGATCGCGCTCAGCGTCCGGTGCGCGCCGGGACACCGGCTGCACATCTCGGTGCTGAACTGCAGCAGCGTGGCGCGGTCGCCGAGCGCATCGGCGCCCAGACGGAGCGGGTCGACGGCCTCGGCAGGATCGACGAGGCGGACGCGTCCGTCCCGCCACCGCAGGACGACGCCGAGGCCGATCGTCGCCGCGAGGAGCACGGCGAGCAGCACGATGGCGTCGGTCACGTTCACAGCCGACCATTCTAAGCGGGATCGCGCGGCCCTCGTCGTGACGGCCGCCGGTAGTCTGGCAGCGTGAGCGCGCCGGCATCCGTCCCCACCCCGTACGAAGACCTCCTCCGCGAGGTGCTGGCGGACGGCGTGCACAAAGACGACCGCACCGGCACCGGGACCACGAGCGTCTTCGGGCGGCAGATCCGTTTCGACCTGTCCCAGGGCTTTCCGCTCGTCACGACGAAGCGCGTGCACCTCAAGTCCATCGTGTACGAGCTGCTGTGGTTCCTCCGCGGCGAGTCCAATGTGCAGTGGCTCCAGGACAACGGCGTCACGATCTGGGACGAGTGGGCCGACGCGTCGGGCGACCTCGGTCCCGTCTACGGCGTGCAGTGGCGGTCGTGGCCGACCCCCTCGGGCGAGCAGATCGACCAGATCTCCGACGTGATCGAGCAGATCCGCACGAATCCCGACTCGCGCCGGCTGATCGTCTCGGCGTGGAACCCGGCGGACATCCCGCGCATGGCGCTGGCGCCGTGCCACGCGCTCTTCCAGTTCTACGTCGCCGACGGCAGGCTCTCGTGCCAGCTCTACCAGCGCAGTGCGGACATGTTCCTGGGCGTGCCGTTCAACATCGCCTCCTACGCCCTGCTCACGATGATGATCGCGCAGCAGACGGGCCTTCAGCCGGGCGACTTCGTGTGGACGGGCGGCGACTGCCACGTCTACGACAACCACCTCGAGCAGGTGCGCGAGCAGTTGTCGCGCGACCCGTATCCGTACCCGACCGTGCGGTTCGCCCGCACGCCCGACTCGATCTTCGACTACACGTACGACGACGTCGTCGTCGAGGACTATCGGCATCATCCGGCGATCCGCGCGGCCGTGGCGGTGTGAGCGTGTCCGATTCCACGACGCATACCCGGATCGGGCTCGTCTGGGCCGAGGCACGGGGCGGCGTCATCGGCGCCGACGGCGGGATGCCCTGGAGCGTCCCCGAGGATCTCGCGCACTTCCGCGCCGTGACGACCGGGCATCCCGTCATCATGGGGCGCCGCACGTGGGAGTCGTTCCCCGCGCGCTTCCGCCCGCTGCCGGACCGGCGGAACATCGTCGTGACCCGCACGCCCGGCTGGAGCGCCGACGGGGCCGAGCGCGCCGGCTCGCTCGACGAGGCCCTCGCCCTCGCCGACAGCGCATCCGTCTGGGTGATCGGCGGGGCGCGGCTGTTCGCCGAGGCGATCGAGCGCGCGGATCTGCTGGAGGTGACGGAGCTCGACCTCGAGGTCTCCGGCGACACCTTCGCCCCGTCGCGCACAGGGTGGGACGTGGCCGAGGTCGAGCCGGCGGACGGGTGGTCCGTGTCGCGCACGGGCGTCCCCTACCGCTTCCTGACGCTCATCCGTCCGTGACCCGGCCCCGGGGCATCCGCGGGTAGCTCCGTGCCGGTCGTCGGACCGGTGGTGGTGCTGTGGCCTCGCGGCCCCGGTGACGGCTCACGAGCCCCACCGATCCGACGACCGGCCCCGGGATCCGGGCCCGGTACGGGGAAGGCTTCGTCTCCTCCCCAGTGGTGGATGTGGGTGAGTATCCCCAGACGGGCCGATCCGGCGCACGCCGGACCCTTCCGGTGACCACTGTGGGCGGATGACTCCCTACGGCATCTCCGAGCTGATCGACTCCCGCGGCGGCGTCGTGCGCACGCGGACGCTCCGACTGGCGGGCGCCACACGAGGCGACCTGCGGAGGGCGGTCGCCTCCGACGCGGTCGTGAGGGTGCGCGAGGGCGTCTACGCCACCCCGCGCACGCATCCCCTCGTCCATGCCGCGGCCGCCCACGGCGGTGAGCTGGCCTGCGTGTCTGCACTGCGGAGGCGGGGGGTCTGGGTGCTCGACGACGCGGACCTCCACGTCTGGGTCGGCCCGCACGGGCGCACGTTCGACCACGACGGATGCCGGTGCGTCACCCACCGCGACGACGGCGTCGCGGCCTTCGGCGAGGTCGGCGTCACCCGCGCCCTCGTGCAGGTGGCGTCGTGCCTCGGCGACGAGGCCTTCTTCGCCGCCTTCGAGTCGGCGTGGCGGCTTGGGCTGCTGGGGGCGACCGAGCGGGCGGAGGTGCGCGCGAGCCTCCGGCCCCGACAGCGGTGGCTGGTCGACATCGCGCGCGGCGACGCCGACAGCGGGCTCGAGTCGATCCTGCGCCTGCGACTGCTCCGCCTGGGGATCACCGTCACGCGGCAGGTCCGGATCCCGACCGTGGGGTGCGTGGACGTCGTCATCGACGGCGTCCTCATCCTCGAGGCGGACGGGCGGGCCGGACACGCGCGGGAGGCGGAACGGCACAAGGACCTCGTGCGCGACGCCCGGGCCGCCGCGCTCGGATTCGAGACGCTCCGCTTCGACTACGCCCTGATCCTGCACGACTGGCCGCTCGTCCGTGACGCCGTGCTCGCTCGCCTGGCTCGGATTCGTCGTGCCGGTCGTCGGACCGGTGGGGCTCCTGTCGCCCCGTGACCTCGGTGAGACGGCACCAGCCCCACCGATCCGACGACCGGACCGCACCTCGGGTTTCGGGCCCCGGCGATACGTGCCCCGACGTCCGAGCCACTAGCCTGGGAGGCATGACGCACTCGGGCAATCCCTTCGGACAGGTCCTCGTCGCGCTGGTCACCCCGATGACCGCCGACGGCGAGGTGGACTGGCCGGCCGTCGAGAAGCACATGGACGACGTGATCACGGCGGGTGCGGACGGCATCGTCGTCACCGGCACCACCGGGGAGACGAGCACGCTCACCGACCCCGAGAAGCTGAAGCTCGTCGAGGTCGGCAAGTCCGTCTCCGCGGGTCGCGCGAAGATCATCACGGGCGGGGGCTCGAACGAGACCGCCCACGCGATCGAGCTCTACCGCGCGAGCGAGAAGGCCGGCGCCGACGGCATCATGATCGTCACGCCGTACTACAACAAGCCGACGCAGGCGGGCATCCTCACGCACTTCCGCCTGGTCGCGGATGCCACGGACCTCCCGGTCATCCTGTACGACATCCCCGGCCGCACCGGCGTGCCGATCAAGTACGAGACGATCCTGCGCCTCGCCAAACACCCCAACATCCTCGCCGTGAAGGACGCCAAGGGCGACTTCAGCGAGGTCAGCCGGGTGCTGAACCAGACCGACCTGCTGTACTTCTCGGGCGACGACGCGAACGCCCTCCCGCACATGGCGATCGGTGCGGCCGGTCTCATCGGCGTCACCGCCAACGTCGCGGCGGCGCCCTATCGCGTGATGGTGGATGCCGTGAACCGCGGCGACCTCGCGAGCGCCACCGCCGCGCACAAGAGCCTCGAGCCGCTCGTGCGTGCCGTGATGACGCACGTCCCGGGGACCGTCAGCGCGAAGTACATCCTGCACGGCCTCGGCCGCATCTCGAGCCCGCGCGTGCGCCTGCCCCTCGTCGGGCCGGAGGAGTGGGAGGCCGCCCTCATCGAGGACGAGCTCGCACTCGTGCACGGCGTCGAGGGCGCCGACTTCTCCAACTTCCGTCCGGACCGCAACGCGGCCGCCGGCGGAGCGCTCCCCAAGGTGCACGGCACGACCCGCTGACACCGCACGAAATTCGAACGCGGATGCCCGAGGCATCCGAAGGAGGCATCCGATGCCCACGAACGTCTACGCACCGCCCGCTCTCGAACCGGGCACCCTGCGTGTGATCCCGCTCGGCGGACTCGCCGAGATCGGCCGCAACATGACGATCTTCGAGTACGAGGGCAAACTCCTCGTCGTCGACTGCGGCGTGCTGTTCCCGGAAGAGCACCAGCCCGGCGTCGACCTGATCCTGCCCGATTTCGAGCCGATCAAGAACCGGCTCGACGACGTCGTCGGGGTCGTGCTCACCCACGGGCACGAGGACCACATCGGCGCGGTGCCCTACCTGCTGCGGCTGAAGAGCGACATCCCGCTCATCGGCTCCCAGCTGACCCTCGCCCTCGTCGAGGCGAAGCTCAAGGAACACCGGATTAAGGCCTACACCCTCACTGTCGAGGAGGGACAGGAGGAGCAGGTCGGTCCCTTCGACCTCGAGTTCGTCGCGGTGAACCACTCGATCCCCGACGCGCTCGCCGTGGCGATCCACACGGATGCCGGGACGGTCCTCGCCACGGGCGACTTCAAGATGGACCAGCTGCCGCTCGACGGCCGCCTCACGGATCTGCGCGCCTTCGCGAGTCTGGGGGAGGACGGGGTCGACCTGTTCCTCGTGGACTCGACCAACGCCGACGTGCCCGGGTTCACGCCGCTGGAGCGCGAGATCGGCCCCGTGCTCGACCAGGTGATCGCCAAGGCCCCGCGCCGCGTCATCGTGGCGAGCTTCTCGAGCCACGTCCACCGCGTGCAGCAGGTCATCGACGCGGCGGCCGCGAACGGGCGACGGCTGGCGTTCCTCGGCCGCTCGATGGTGCGCAACATGACCATCGCGGAGGACCTGGGCTACCTGAACGTGCCTGACGGCGTCCTCATCGACTACAAGAAGGCCCAGGACCTGCCCGACGACAAGATCGTCTACATGTCGACGGGGTCGCAGGGCGAGCCGATGGCCGTCCTGTCGCGGATGGCGAACCTCGACCACGCGATCGAGCCGGGCCCCGGCGACACGGTGATCCTGGCCTCGAGCCTCATCCCGGGCAACGAGAACGCGGTCTACCGCGTGATCGACGGGCTCACCAAACTCGGCGCGAACGTTGTGCACAAGGGCAACGCCAAGGTGCACGTGTCGGGGCACGCCGCCGCGGGCGAGCTGCTCTACTGCTACAACATCCTGCAGCCGCGCAACGTCATGCCCGTGCACGGGGAGTACCGGCACCTCATCGCGAACGCCAAGCTCGCGCAGTCGACGGGGATCCCCGAGGAGAACACGATCATCGCCGAGAACGGCACCGTCGTCGACCTCCGGGACGGCGTGGCGAAGGTGGTCGGCCAGCTCGACCTCGGCTTCGTCTACGTCGACGGGTCGACGGTCGGCGAGATCACCGACGCCGACCTGAAGGATCGCCGGATCCTCGGCGAGGAAGGCTTCATCTCGGTGATCGTCGTCGTCGATTCCGCGACCGGACGGATCATCACGGGCCCCGAGATCCACGCCCGCGGGTTCGCCGAGGACGACAGCGTCTTCGACGACGTGAAGCCCAAGATCGCCGCCGCGCTGACGGAGGCCGCCCAGTCCGGCGTCCGTGACACGCACGCGCTCTCGCAGGTCGTGCGCCGCACCATCGGGCGCTGGGTCAACCAGCGACTGCGTCGCCGCCCGATGATCGTGCCGCTCGTGATCGAGGCGTAACACCGGATCGCTACGATCGGTCCATGCCTGCCGCCTTCCGTGTCCGTCCCGCCGTTCAGGCCGACGGCGTCTTCCTCGGCGACATGGTCGTGGAGGCCGCCAACTGGCGGCAGGGCGGCCAGCGTCCTCGGCACGAGGTGATCGAGCATCCGGAGTATCACCGCTACATCTCGGGCTGGATGCGCCCGGGCGACGCAGGCGTCGTCGCGGTCGACGGTCAGGAGCAGCCGATCGGCGCTGCCTGGTACCGGATGCTGCCGCGCACCGACCCCGGATTCGGGTACGTGGGAACGGGCGTGCCGGAGCTCATCGTGGGGGTCCGTCCGATCTGGCGGGCGCACGGCGTGGGACGGATGCTCCTCCAGCGGCTGTGCGATCACGCCCGCTCGCAGGGGTTCGCGCGCATCAGCCTCTCCGTCGAGAAGGGCAACTTCGCCCAGACCCTCTATCGCAGCGAGGGCTTCGCGGTGACCCAGGCCGGGCACGGCCGCGACACGATGGTCAAGCTGCTGCGCTGACCTGCTCATCGCGGGGGAGACGGCCGCGTCAATCCGGGGATTCGGCGGGCGCTCGGCCTACCGTGGAGTAATGGCACGATCCACGAGTACGCCCACGAACGCCCGCGCGTCCGCGAAGGGCTCCTCGTCGCGCGCCCGTAAGCCCGCGCCGGCCCCGCAGCGCTACGCGGACGACGTCGACCGGCCGCCCGCGATCGTGCGGATGTGGCTCGGGCTCGCGCATGCCACCGGCGGCATGTTCCGCGCCTTCGGCCCGGAGACCCTCGAGAAGGATCAGCGCCGCGACGGCTTCCCGTTCCTGCTCGTGCTGCTGGCCGTCGCCGGCGCCGTCGTGGAATGGTTCCTCATCGGCACCGAGGCCGGCACCGCGATCAGCGCCTACACCGTGGGCCTGCTGATCGGCCGCGTCGCCTTCATCATGCCGGTCCTGCTCCTCCTGCTGGCCGGGTGGCTGTTCCGGCATCCGTCGTCGGTCCACGACAACGGCCGGATCGGCATCGGGTTCGGCCTGTTCGTCCTCTCGGTCGCGGGGTTCTGCCATGTCGCGGGCAGCCGCCCGCAGCCGAAGGACGGCGCCCCGGGCCTCAGCCCCGCGGGCGGTCTGTTCGGATGGATGGTCGGCGAACCGCTCACCTTCCTCACGCCCGTGGGCGCCTACCTCGTCCTCGGCATCCTCACGCTCCTCAGCGTCCTGATCCTCACCAAGACGCCGCCCAACCGCATCGGCCGCCGTCTCGGCGACCTCTACGCCTGGATGTTCGGTGCCGAGCGCCCGGAGGCCGTCGAGCCCGTCCCGGCCGCCGGCTCCCCGACCGGTCCGACCGTCGCGTTCGACCAGGACGACGTCGACCCCAAGGACTCCGGCACGCCCTGGTGGCGGCGCAACAAGACCGGTCGCGAGGAGGACGTCGACGGCAGCCTCGGCTCCGACGACCTCACCGCGCTCCTCGCCCCGACACCCGAGGGCGGATTCGAGCAGGCGATCGCGACGCCGGTGCCGCCGCTGCCTCCCCTTCCGGACGCCGCGACCGAGGTCATCGACCCCGCCGTCATCGCGAGCGCCAAGAAGGCGGCGAGCCGCGCGGGGCGGGTCGACACCGGCATCCGCGAGGACAGCGGCGAGATCGTCCTCGACGACGGCATCCTGCCCGGGATCTCCGGGCTCGGCGACGACCACGACGGCCGCCCGCCGCAGGCCCCGTACCGGCTGCCGGCCGTCGCCTCGCTCGCGCAGGGCGACCCGCCCAAGGCGCGCTCCGAGGCGAACGACCGCGTCGTGGCCGCGATCATGGGCGTGTTCGAGCAGTTCAACGTGGATGCCCGGGTCACGGGCTTCTCGCGCGGCCCGACGGTCACGCAGTACGAGATCGCCCTCGGCCCCGGCGTGAAGGTCGAGCGCATCACGGCGCTGACGAACAACATCGCCTACGCGGTGGCCTCCAACGAGGTGCGCATCCTCGCGCCGATCCCCGGCAAGAGCGCGATCGGCGTGGAGATCCCCAACACCGACCGCGAGATCGTGACCCTCGGCGACGTGCTGCGCTCGCAGGCGGCGACGAGCCAGACCCATCCCATGACGATCGGCGTCGGCAAGGACGTCGGCGGCGGCTACGTCGTCGCCAACCTCGCCAAGATGCCCCACCTGCTCGTGGCCGGCTCCACCGGCTCGGGCAAGTCGAGCTTCGTGAACTCGATGATCACGAGCCTGCTCATGCGTGCGAAGCCCTCCGAGGTTCGTATGGTGCTGATCGACCCGAAGCGCGTGGAGCTCACGAGCTACGCGGGGGTCCCGCACCTGATCACCCCCATCATCACGAACCCGAAGAAGGCCGCCGAGGCGCTGCAGTGGGTCGTGAAGGAGATGGACATGCGGTACGACGACCTCGCGTCGTTCGGCTTCCGCCACATCGACGACTTCAACCGGGCCGTCGTCGCGGGCGAGATCAACCTCCCCGTCGGCAGCGAGCGCGTGCTCAAGCCGTACCCCTACCTCCTCGTCGTCGTCGACGAGCTCGCCGACCTCATGATGGTCGCGCCGCGCGACGTCGAGGACTCGATCGTGCGGATCACGCAGCTCGCCCGCGCGAGCGGCATCCACCTCGTGCTGGCCACCCAGCGTCCCTCCGTCGACGTCGTGACGGGCCTCATCAAGGCGAACGTGCCGTCCCGCCTCGCGTTCGCCGTGACGAGCGTGACGGATTCGCGCGTCATCCTCGATCAGCCCGGCGCGGACCGTCTGATCGGTCAGGGCGACGGCCTGTTCCTCCCGATGGGCGCCTCCAAGGCGCTGCGCGTGCAGGGCGCCTGGGTCGCCGAGAGCGAGATCGAGAAGGTCGTCCACCACGTCAAGAACCAGGCGCGGCCCGAGTACCGCAAGGACGTCGAGGCGGTCGCGGAGAAGAAGGAGATCGACGCCGACATCGGTGACGACCTCGATCTGCTGCTCGCCGCCGCCGAACAGATCATCTCCACCCAGTTCGGGTCGACCTCCATGCTGCAGCGGAAGCTCCGGGTCGGCTTCGCGAAGGCCGGTCGCCTCATGGACCTGCTCGAGTCGCGCGAGATCGTCGGCCCCTCCGAGGGGTCGAAGGCGCGCGACGTCCTGGTGACGCCCGAGCAGCTACCGGAGGTGCTCGCACGTCTGCGCGGTGAGGATCCGCCCTCCCCGGCCGGCGGGGCGGAGGGCGACTCCTACGGGACGGACGCCGTCGCGGACCAGTTCGCAGGTTACGAGGTCGTGGAGTCCGACGAGGGCTCCGAAGACGCCTGGGGGCTCACCGGCCGCGACTGATCCACCGGCCGGATAGGCTCGGCACGTGACCATTCCGAGGCAGCTCCCGAACGCGATCACGATCGTGCGCATCCTGTGCGCGCCGGTGTTCCTGTGGATGCTGCTGGCGGACGCGGGGGCGGACGGCCCGCTGCGATGGGGGGCGGCCGTGCTGTTCATCGTCGCGATCGCGACCGACGGCATCGACGGATACCTCGCCCGTCGCTACGAGATCGTCACCGACCTCGGCAAGCTGCTGGATCCGATCGCCGACAAGGCGCTCACGGGCTGTGCGTTCGTGGGGCTCTCGATCCTCGCCGAGCTGCCCTGGTGGGTCACGATCGTCGTCCTGGTGCGCGAGGTGGGCATCACCGTGCACCGGCTGGTCGTGGCGTCCAGCCACGTCGTCGCCGCCGCGTGGATGGGCAAGCTGAAGACGGTCGCCCAGGCGGTGGCTCTGTCCCTCGCCCTCCTGCCGCTGTGGACGATCGTGGGGGAGTGGATCCACGTCGTCAACGCGATCACGATGTGGATCGCCGTGACCCTCACGATCGCGAGCGGCATCGACTATGTCGTCGCGGAAGTGCGCGGATCCCGTCGGGACGCGGCGGGCGCCCGGCCATGACCCGGTTCGATCCCGTCCCCGATCTTCCCGAGGAGCTCGAGAGCACCCAGGTGTCGACGGGCCGTCCCACCGATGCGGAGCGTCTCGTGGCGAGGCTCCGGGAGCTAGGCTGGACCCTCGGCGTCGCCGAGTCCCTCACCGGCGGGCTGGTCGCGGCCACGATCGTCTCGGTGGCGGGAGCCTCGAGCGTGCTGCGGGGCGCCGTGGTCGCCTACGCGACGGACGTGAAGGCCTCGCTGCTCGGTGTCGAGGAGACCCTGCTCGAGGCGCACGGGCCGGTCCATCCGCGCGTCGCCCGGCAGATGGCGGAGGGCATCCGCCGCACGCTCGCCCACGACGGCGTCGCGGCGGACGTGGGCATCTCGACGACGGGCATCGCCGGGCCCGTGTCGCCCGACGGCCAGCCCGTCGGCACGGTGCACGTGGCCGTCTCCACACCCCTCGGATCGCGCGTCGAGTCGGTGGAGCTAAGCGGCGGTCGCGCCGAGATCCGCGAAGAGGCGGCGGCCCTGGCGATCCGGGTCGCCCTCGACGCGCTCTGACGCTTCAGCCGGACGCCGGGGAATAGCGGATGTGACGTCCCTGTTACGTATCGATGATTCCCACCCATTCCCCAGCACCGCGGGGCTAGGGTGACCATCGAGTCCTGTACTGTTGTCCACCCGGGACGCGGTTTCAACGTCAGAGGAGGGGGCCCGACATGATCCTGGTACGTCAGGAGATCGGCGAAGTCCTGCGCGACTTCCGCCTGCAGAAGGGGCGCACCCTCCGCCAGGTCGCGGGGCGCGCGAGCGTCGCCCTCGGCTACCTGAGCGAGGTCGAGCGTGGTCAGAAGGAGGCGTCGAGCGAGATCCTCGCATCGGTCGCCGAGGCGTTGGACGTCCCCATCTCCACGATCATGCGCGAGGTCGGCGACCGCATCTCGGTGCTCGAGGGCCTGCAGGTCTTCCCCGACGTCGTCCCGGACGACCTGGTCGCCCTGGATCGGGACATCGAGCCCCAGCTCTCGTTGCGCTGACGTGCGCCGCAGCGAGTTCCTGCGTGCCGTCGACGACGAGTTCGGCGCGCGCGCCACGTCGGTCGTCTCCGATCTGAGTCTGGGCGGGGTGGGCTACCGCACGGCGGCGCAGGCCCTCGCGGACGGCGTCGACCCGCGCGAGATCTGGCTGGCGCTGTGCGTCGAGGCGGACGTCCCGGAGGAGCGCCGGCACGGCGTGGGCCTGCTCGACCCGCGCCGCTGAATCGTCAGCGTGTTCGGAACGCCCTCCGGCGTGTCGTCGTATTTTTGTTCGACAGCGCTCTAGGCTCCTGCACACGAGGGATCGCCGAGAGGTCTTCCCCCGTTCCGCAGGATCGTCCGGCCGATGTCGGAGGCCCTTCGTAACGTGGGGGACGTCATCACGACACCTCCGCCTTGTCGCAGACCGCCTCCCGTCGGGAGGGGCGCGACAGCCTACAGGCGACGGACACGCGACACGAAGGAGCACGTCATGCCATCACCCGCCGACCGCGAGAAGGCCCTCGAATCGGCCCTCGCCCAGATCGACCGGCAGTTCGGAAAGGGCTCGGTGATGCGTCTCGGCAGCGACGAGCGCGCGCCCGTGGCCGTCATCCCCACGGGCTCCATCGCCCTCGACGTCGCCCTCGGCGTGGGCGGCCTCCCGCGCGGTCGCATCGTCGAGATCTACGGACCGGAGTCGTCGGGTAAGACGACGCTGACCCTCCACGCGATCGCCAACGTCCAGCGCGCCGGCGGCATCGCCGCGTTCGTGGATGCCGAGCACGCGCTCGACCCCGACTACGCGCAGAAGCTCGGCGTCGACATCGACCAGCTCCTCGTGTCGCAGCCCGACACGGGGGAACAGGCGCTGGAGATCGCCGACATGCTCGTGCGCTCCGGTGCCATCGACCTGGTCGTGATCGACTCCGTCGCCGCCCTCGTCCCCAAGGCGGAGATCGAGGGCGAGATGGGCGACTCGCACGTCGGCCTTCAGGCGCGCCTGATGTCGCAGGCCCTCCGCAAGCTGACGGGTGGCCTCAACCAGACGGGCACCACGATGATCTTCATCAACCAGCTCCGCGAGAAGATCGGCGTGTTCTTCGGGTCGCCCGAGACCACCGCCGGCGGCAAGGCGCTGAAGTTCTACGCGTCGGTGCGTCTCGACATCCGTCGCATCGAGACCCTGAAGGACGGTACGGAGGCGGTCGGCAACCGTACGCGCGTGAAGGTCGTCAAGAACAAGATGGCGCCGCCGTTCAAGCAGGCCGAGTTCGACATCCTCTACGGCGTCGGCATCTCGCGCGAGGGCTCGCTGATCGACTTCGGCGTGGAGCACGCGATCGTCAAGAAGTCGGGTGCCTGGTACACCTACGACGGCGAGCAGCTGGGCCAGGGCAAGGAGAACGCGCGCAACTTCCTGCTCAAGAACGTCGACATCGCCGCCGACATCGAGCAGAAGATCCTGCAGAAGCTCGGGATCGGGCAGCCGAAGAACGCCGAGGGTGCGGCGCCCGTCGCCGATCTGGCCGAGCGCCGCCCGGCGTGAGCGGAGAAGACGGCGCGATCGCGCCCGTGATCCCGCTGTTCGCAGGGGCAGTTCCCGTCGACGGCGATCACGATGCGCGGATCGACGAGGCGGGCGGCCCGTCCTGGCACACCACCTGGACGGGCTCGCCCGCCCCCGCCGTCGAGACACCCGCGGATGCCGACGTGGCGGAGCGTGTCGATGCCGCCGAGGCCGCGCTGCTGCGCAAGCTCCGCACGCGCTCGCTCTCGGTGCGCGAGGCGCGGTCGGTTCTGATCGGGCAGGAGATCGACGAGACATCGGCCGACGCGGTGATCGCACGCTTCGTCGACCACGGCTACCTCGACGACGCGAAGCTCGCGGAGCAGCTGATCCACACCGCGGTCGATCGCAAGGGGCAGGGTCGGATGGCCGTCTCGCGGGCGCTGTCGCAGCGCGGCATCCCTCGTGAGGTCGCGGACGCGGCGATCGACGAGCTCCCCGACGACGAACGCGAACGCGCGCTCGCCTTCGCCCGCACCAAGGCTCCGGCGATGCGCACGCTCGAGCGCGATGTCGCGCTGCGGCGGCTGTCCGGACAGCTCGCGCGACGCGGATACGGCGCGTACGCCCTCGACGCGGCGCGCACCGCGCTCGAGGAGGCGGCGCGCCCGCCGCGCGGCGTCGTCCGCTTCGAGTAGTGGGCTGGGCCCGGCGGCACTTGCATCCGGGCCCGCCGACGGAGACGGATCGTAGAATGGCACTCATCATGTCGTCACCGTCCGCCGCCCCCACCGTCATCGCGCCCTCCGACGCCGCCGTCGCCGCGGACGGCCGCGTGCGCACCTACGAGGTCCGCACGTTCGGATGCCAGATGAACGTCCACGACTCGGAGCGTCTGTCCGGCTCGCTCGAGTCGGCCGGCTACGTGCGCGCCGACGCCGGGACCGAGGCCGACGTCGTCGTCATCAACACGTGCGCGGTGCGAGACAACGCCGCCGGCAAGCTGTACGGCACGCTCGGGCACCTCAAGAGCCGCAAGGACAAGCACGAGGGGATGCAGATCGCCGTCGGCGGATGCCTCGCGCAGATGGACAAGGACGCCGTGCTCGAGAAGGCCCCGTGGGTCGACGTCGTCTTCGGCACGCACAACATGGGCTCCCTTCCCGGCATGCTCGAACGGGCCCGTCACAACGGCGACGCCGAGCTGGAGATCCTGGAGTCGCTGGAGGTCTTCCCCTCCACCCTCCCGACCAAGCGCGACTCGGTCTACAGCGGCTGGGTCTCTATCTCTGTCGGCTGCAACAACACCTGCACGTTCTGCATCGTCCCGCACCTGCGCGGCAAGGAGAAGGACCGCCGCCCGGGCGACATCCTGAACGAGATCCGTCTGCTCGTCGACGACGGGGCGATCGAGGTGACCCTCCTCGGACAGAACGTCAACAGCTACGGCGTCGAGTTCGGCGACCGCGGGGCGTTCGGCAAGCTGTTGCGCGCGGCGGGCGAGATCCCGGGGCTCGAGCGCATCCGCTTCACGAGCCCGCACCCCGCCGCTTTCACCGACGACGTCATCGACGCCATGGCGGAGACGCCCCAGGTCATGCCCCAGCTGCACATGCCGCTGCAGTCGGGCTCGGATCGCATCCTCAAGGCGATGCGCCGGTCGTATCGCAGCGACCGTTTCCTCGGCATCCTCGACCGGGTGCGCGACCGCATCCCGCACGCCGCGATCTCCACCGACATCATCGTCGGCTTCCCCGGCGAGACCGACGAGGACTTCGAGGACACGCTCCGCGTCGTGGAGCAGGCCCGCTTCGCGAGCGCCTTCACCTTCCAGTACTCGATCCGCGAGGGCACCCCCGCGGCGACGATGCCCGATCAGGTGCCCAAGGCCGTCGTGCAGGAGCGCTACGAGCGTCTCGTCGCCCTGCAGGACCGCATCAGCCTGGACGAGAACCGGGCACAGGTGGGCCGGGAGCTCCAGGTGCTCGTGTCGACGGGCGAGGGCAAGAAGGACGCCGAGACCCACCGTCTCACCGGTCGCGCCGAGGACAACCGGCTCGTGCACTTCGAGCTCCCCGCCGGGAGCGAGACCCCTCGCCCGGGAGACGTCGTGACGGTCGGCGTGACGCATGCGGCGCCGTTCCATCTGCTCGCCGACAGCCTCGACGGCGCACCGCTGCGCATCCGCCGCACGCGGGCCGGTGACGCGTGGGATCGCACGCAGGCGGAGTCCTGCGGCGTGCCCGCCCCCGTCGGCTCGTCGGGCGCCCCCCGCAGCGTGGGCCTGGGCATCCCGACGCTCCGGCTCACGTGACCGCTGCCGCCGCAGTCCCGACGTTGCGGCTGTGGGCCGTCGTCGGTGCCACGGGAACAGGCAAGACCGACCTCTCGCTCCGCCTCGCCGAGGCGCTCGCGGCGCGGGGCCGCTCCGCGGAGATCGTCAACGCCGACGCGATGCAGCTGTATCGCGGGATGGACATCGGCACCGCGAAGCTGGCCGAGCCCGACCGGCGCGGCATCCCGCACCATCTGTTCGACGTTCTGGACGTCGTCGACGAGGCCGCGGTCGCGTCCTACCAGGCCCACGCGCGCGCGGCGATCGACGGGATCTTCGCCCGCGGTGCCGACGCGATCCTCGTGGGCGGCTCGGGGCTGTACGTCTCGAGCGTCATCCACGACTTCCGCTTCCCCCCGAGGGACGACGAGCTGCGCGCCCGTCTGGAGGGCGAGCTCGCGCGCGAGGGCGCGGCGGCACTGTTCGCGCGGCTGCGGGAGCTCGACCCGGCGAGTGCCGATCGCGTCGACGTGCGCAACGGTCGCCGGCTCGTCCGTGCGCTCGAGGTGGCCCTGCAGGGCGGCGGCGGCCACGGCGCGAGCCTGCCGGAGGCTCCGGCGCTGTGGCACGAGCCCACGACGGTCATCGGGGTCGCGCTCGATCGCGCCGAGCTGGTGGCGCGCCTCGACCGGCGGGTCGAGCAGATGTGGCGTTCGGGGCTCCTCGGCGAGGTGTCGCAGCTGCGGGCCCGCGGGCTCGAGCGGGGAGCGACGGCGAGCCGCGCCATCGGATACGCGCAGGCCCTCGACCAGCTCGCCGGCCGCATCGACGAGGACGAGGCGATCGCCCGGACGCAGGCGCTCACGCGGAGGTACGCGCGACGGCAGGTCTCGTGGTTCCGCCGGTACGACGGCATCCGCTGGGTGCCCCCCGGACAGGACGCGGGAGCTCTGGCAGACTCGGTCGGATGAGCAGCGTCGACATCCGCCCCTTCACCCCCGCCGACACCGAGGGCGTCGTCTCCCTGTGGCAGGCGACGGGGCTGACGCGCCCCTGGAACAACCCCTACCAGGACATCAGCCGCAAGCTCGAGGTCCAGCCCGAGCTCTTCCTCGTCGCGGTCGATGCGGACGACGTGGTCGGATCGGTGATGGCCGGCTACGACGGTCACCGCGGCTGGCTCTACTACCTCGCCGCGACGCCCGCGCGGAGGGGAGAGGGCATCGGCCGGCGACTCGTCGAGGCGGCGGAGGAGCGACTCCTCGCGCTCGGATGCCCGAAGGTGCAGCTGATGGTCCGGCCCGAGAACGGCGGCGTCCACGACTTCTACGCCCGTCTGGGCTACGAGCCGTTCGACACCTGGACCACCGGCAAGCGCCTGATCTCCGACTGACCCGCCGTAGACTTTCCGCGTGGCACAGGCGATCGCGTTCACCAAGGGACACGGCACGGGCAACGACTTCGTGATCGTGCCCGACCCCGACGGCGCGCTCGACCTCGGCCAGGCCCAGGTCGCGGCGTTGTGCGACCGCCGGTTCGGCATCGGAGCGGACGGCATCCTGCGGGTCGTCCGCTCGCGCGCGCTCCCGGCGGGAGACGCGACCCCGGAGGCCGAGTGGTTCATGGACTACCGCAACGCCGACGGCTCCATCGCCGAGATGTGCGGCAACGGCACGCGGGTGTTCGCCGCCTACCTGGTGGAGGCGGGGCTCGCCGCCATCGACGACGCGCCGCTGCGCATCGGCACGCGCGCGGGCGTGAAGACCCTGACCCGCAGCCCCCTGGGCTTCGAGGTCGACCTCGGCCGGTTCTCGGTCGACGAGGCGGACGTCCTCGTCCGTGCGCGCGGTCTCGACATCGCCCGCCCCGGGGTCGGGATCGACGTCGGCAATCCGCACGTCGTGGTCGCCCTCGGCTCCGTCGCCGAGCTCGAGGCACTCGACCTCACCACGCAGCCGATCCTGAACCCAGCGCCGCCGCACGGGGCCAACATCGAGTTCGTGGTGCCGGCCGACCCGCTCGTGCGCGGCGGCGTCGGATCAATCCGGATGCGCGTCTTCGAGCGCGGGGTGGGCGAGACGCTGTCCTGCGGCACGGGTGTGGCCGCGGCGGCCCTCGCCGTGCGGCACTGGGCGGGGCCCGCCGCGCCGGATACCTGGACGGTCGAGGTGCCCGGCGGCACCCTGGGGGTCCGCGTCGTCGCGGGCGAGGAGGGCGCCCACGTGCTGCTGTCGGGGCCGGCGACGCTCGTCTTCTCGGGCGAGGTCGCGCTCGCCTGACGCGACTCGGCGTTCAGTCGCCGAGGGAGGCCAGCACGCCGGCGGGAGGCACGAAGAAGACGCCCCCGGTGAGCGCCTCCGACGCGTCGAGGAGGCGGTCGTGCTTTCCCGGCGGGTCGCCCACGAACATCCGCTCGAGCATGCGCTCGATCACCCACAGGCGTCGCGTGTAGCCGATGAAGTAGGTGCCGAACTCGCCGTGCCCGGGCGCGCCGAAGGGCATGTTGTCGCGCAGGATGTCGTGCTCGACGCCCGCGTCGTCCACGATGGTCGACAGGGTCTTGTGCGATTTCTGCTCGGCCGCGCCCGCGTCGGGCAGCTCGATGTTGTCGCTCTTCGTGCGGCCGATCACGGCCTCCTGCTGCTCCGCGGTGAGGGCATTCCACGCGGCCATCCGGTGGACGTACTTCTGCACGACGAGGTAGCTGCCGCCCGCGCCCGCCGGGTCCTCGTCGCCCACGACGGTCGCCTCCGGGAGGGCGGCGCCGACCGGATTGGCCGTCCCGTCGACGAAGCCGAGGAGGTCGCGCGCGTCGAAGTACCGGAAGCCGACCGTCTCGTCGGCGACGCGCACGCTGTCGCCGAACCGATCGAGCAGCTGGCGCTCGAGCTCGAAGCACAGGTCGCGCCTGTTCGCGCGGATGTGGAACTGGAGGTCGCCCGGCGTCGCGGGCGCCGTGTGCACGGCGCCGCGCACCTCGCGGAACGGATGCAGCTCCGCCGGTCGAGCCGCACCGGTGACGGCGTCCCACACCGCGCTCCCGATGCCGACCGTGCAGGCGAGCGCCGCCGACAGATCGCGGAAGGCCACGTTCTTCGTGATGTCCTCGACGCTCGCGAGCACGTCGCGGACGGTGGCCACCGCGTCGGCGGCATCCGTCACCTCGAGGGTCAAGAGCACCGCGGACGAGGTGAGCGGCGCATCGACGCGTTGCGGCTCGATCGGGACGCGGCGCTGGGCGGACCCGGTGTCCTCACTCATGGACGACGTCCACGGGAGCGGTGGGCGGGCTGCCGTGCCGTCGCACCTTGAGGACGCGGAATCCGCGCCCCGTCGCCGCCCGCGTGACCGTGTACCCCGGATGGAACGTCGCGGCGAGCCATCGCTGGAGGGAGTCCGAGCCGAGGTTGCGCTGCACGACGAACCACCCGTCGGCGCGCTCGTCGAGCCTCGGGACCCACCGCTCCAGGAGCCCGTGCAGCTCGTTCTTGCCCACGCGGATCGGCGGGTTCGAGCGGATGGAGCGGAACGTGACGTCGTCCGGAACATCGTCGGGGGTCACGGCGTTGACGTTGTCGAGCCCCCACGCAGCGGCGTTTCGTCGCACGAGGTCGAGGGCGCGCTCGTTGACGTCGACGGCCCACACCGTGGCGTGCGGCGACGCGACCGCGAGACTGAGCGCGATGGGACCCCAGCCGCAGCCGAGGTCGAGGAGGTGGCCGCCCGAGGGCGGGGGAGGCGTGTTCGCCAGGAGCACCGCCGTCCCGCCGTCGACATGGTCGGGACTGAAGACACCGCCCGCGGTCGTCACCTCTCCGGCGCGGCCCGCGAGAGTGACGCGGATGCGGCGCAGGTGCTCCTCGCTCGACGGCGACGCGCTGAAGTAATGGTCGCTCGCCACCCTGCGAGCGTACCGGAGCCGTGCGTCGCACGGGGAGGCTAAACTACGAGGCTCAGAACCAGAAGGATCGAATGACTCACACCAGCGACGACATCGCCGCCCCGGACACCGCCGTCCCCGAGGGAGCGGAGGTCGCGTCCGACCCGATCGACCCCGTCGACCGGGTCCTTTCGCACGCCCAGTCCCGGACGGGAGCGCGCGTCTTCGGCGCGGCCCAGGCGCTTCAGGACGCGGACACCGTGTCCTACGGCGACACCGACGGCGATCAGTGGGACCGCGAGGAGCGCGCCGCCCTCCGCCGCGTGCCCGGCCTGTCGACCGAGCTCGAGGACGTCACCGAGGTCGAGTACCGCCAGCTGCGACTGGAGAACGTGGTCCTCGTCGGGGTCTACCCGCAGGGCTCGCACGAGAACGGCGAGAACTCGCTGCGCGAGCTCGCCGCGCTCGCCGAGACGGCCGGCGCGGTCGTCCTCGACGGCGTGCTGCAGCGCCGCCCGCACCCCGATCCGGCGACCTACATCGGCCGCGGCAAGGCCGCCGAGCTGCGCGACCTCGTCGCCGCCGTCGGCGCCGACACCGTGATCGCCGACACCGAGCTCGCGCCCAGCCAGCGCCGTGCGCTGGAGGACGTCGTCAAGGTCAAGGTCATCGACCGGACGACCGTGATCCTCGACATCTTCAGCCAGCATGCCAAGAGCCGCGAGGGCAAGGCGCAGGTCGAGCTCGCCCAGCTCGAGTACCTGCTGCCGCGCCTGCGCGGCTGGGGCGAGTCGATGAGCCGTCAGGCGGGTGGCCAGGTCGGCGCGGGCGGGGCCGGCATGGGCTCGCGCGGCCCCGGCGAGACCAAGATCGAACTCGACCGGCGCCGCATCCGCACCAAGATGGCGCAGCTGCGCCGACAGCTGCGCGACTTCGCGCCGGCCCGTGAGGCCAAGCGCGCCGAGCGCCGCCGCAACACGATCCCCGCCGTCGCGATCGCCGGCTACACCAACGCGGGCAAGTCGAGCCTGCTGAACCGTCTGACGCGCGCGGGCGTCCTGGTCGAGAACGCGCTCTTCGCCACGCTCGACACCTCCGTCCGCCGTTCCGAGACCTCTGACGGGCGCGTCTACACGCTGACCGACACGGTCGGCTTCGTGCGCAACCTGCCGCATCAGCTGGTCGAGGCGTTCCGCTCGACCCTCGAGGAGGTCGGCGAGGCGGACGTCATCGTGCACGTCGTGGACGGGTCGCATCCCGATCCGGCGGCGCAGCTGGCGACGGTCCGCGACGTCATCGGGGACGTGGGTGCCCGCGATCTCCCCGAGATCGTGGTCTTCAACAAGGCCGACCTCGTGGACGACGACGCGCGGCTCGTGCTGCGCGGGCTCGCGCCGCAGGCGCTGTTCGTCTCCTCGCGCACGGGCGAGGGCGTCGACGAGCTCCGCGAGACGATCGAACGGACGCTTCCGCTCCCGGCGATGGAGATCCGCGCCGTGGTGCCCTACGACCGCGGCGACCTCATGTCCGCGGTGCACGAGCACGGCATCATCCTCAGCCAGGAGCACGGTGCCGAGGGCACCCTGCTCCACGCGCACGTGCCCGCGATCCTGGGTGGGCGGCTCGCGCCGTACGCCGTCTGACCCGCCGGCGGCCGGGATCGGGCGGGGTCAGTCCTGCAGAGCGACGCCGAAGCCCGCGACCACGGCGCGCACCTCGGCGAGGTAGCGCTGCGCCTGCTCGGTGAGGGGGATCGCCGCGTGGCCGATCCATCCGATCTCGATGCGCTCGTCGACCTCGAGCGGGATCGCGACGATCTCGGGGTCGAGCTGGTCGCTGATGATGCCGGTGGAGATCGTGTATCCGTCGAGCCCGATCATGAGGTTGAAGATCGTCGCGCGGTCCGACACCCGGATCTCCTGGGCGCTCGAGGACGTCGAGAGGATCTCCTCGGCGAAGTAGAACGCGTTGTTCGCCCCCTGATCGAAGCTGAGGCGCGGCAGCCCCTCCAGGTCCGCCAGGGTCACGCGTTCCTGGGCGGCGAGCGGATTGCGTCGCGAGATGAAGATGTGCGGGTCGGCGACGAAGATCGGATGGAAGGCGAGCCCGTTGTCGCGGAGCAGCCGGTCGATGACCTTGCGGTTGAAGTCGTTGCGGTAGAGGATGCCGAGCTCGCTGCGGAGCGTGCGGACGTCGTCGATGATGTCCCAGGTGCGCGTCTCCCGCAGGGCGAACTCGTACTGCGCGGCGCCGCTGGCCTTCACCATGCGGACGAATGCGTCCACGGCGAACGAGTAGTGCTGCGTGGAGATCCCGAGCAGGCGCCGTGACGGCGCGCGGCCCAGGTAGCGCTGTTCCAGCAGCTCCACCTGCTCGACCACCTGCCGGGCGTACCCGAGGAACTCCGCGCCGTCCGGCGTGAGGGCGACGCCCCGGGCGGAGCGGGTGAGCAGGGTGCGGCCCACGCGTGACTCGAGGTCCTTCATCGCCGCCGACATCGTGGGCTGCGCGACGTAGAGCAGGTCGGCGGCGGCCGAGATCGAGCCCTCCGCCGCGACGTCGATGAAGTACCGCAGGTGCTGGAGGGTGAGACCGCTGGTTCCCTGTGCCATAGGGAGAGACTATATGCGCCCATAGTCACGGCGAGTTACCCGATATCCACGGCTCGCCTGCACCATGGGGAGGACGTCACCGCCCCAGGCCGAGCACGGCCGCACACCCCCAGGATTGGCCGCTCATGACGGACGACTTCTCGTTCAGCATCACCACGACCCGCTTCGACGAGGACTACACCCCCGCGGAGAGCTCGCGCATCACGACCAACTTCGCCAATCTCGCGCGGGGCGAGCACCGCAGGCAGAACCTCCGCAACGCCCTGACGATGATCGACCGCAGATTCAACGACCTCGCGGAGTGGGACAACCCCGTCGGGGACCGCTACACCCTCGAGCTCGAGATCGTCTCGGCGCAGCTCGACTTCGACGCCGACGGTGCAGACCGGCGGTTCCCCCTGCTCGAGGTCCTCGACATCGGCATCCTCGATCGGCAGACCGGCGTGCGCACCCACGGGATCGTGGGGAACAACTTCTCGTCCTACGTGCGCGACTACGACTTCAGCGTGCTGCTGCCGGCGGCCGCGGAACGGGCGAACGAGACGGGCGACGGCCCGGTCGTCCCCGAGGACTTCGGCGAGCTGCACGGCAGGCTCTTCCGCCGCTTCCTCGAATCGGCGGCGTATCGCGAGCGGTTCGGCCAGCCCCCGGTGATCTGCATCAGCGTCTCGACGAGCAAGACGTATCGGCGCACCGACAACCGTCATCCGATCCTCGGTGTCGAGTACCGTCAAGAGGCCTCGTCGCTGACCGACGAGTACTTCGGCAGGATGGGCCTGCAGGTGCGCTACTTCATGCCGCGGGGGAGCGTCGCGCCGCTCGCCTTCTACTTCTCCGGCGACCTCCTCACCGACTACACCGACCTGCAGCTCGCCGGCACGATCGCCGTGATGGAGACCTTCCAGAAGATCTACCGCCCCGAGATCTACAACGCCAACTCGGCCGCGCCCGCCGTGTACCGGCCGCGCCTGGATGCGCAGGACTTCTCGCGCACGCAGATCGACTACGACCGCGGCGAGCGCAGCAGGCTCGCGCTCACGCAGGGCAGGTACACGAAGGAGCACTTCATCGATCCGCACCGCGATGTGCTGGAGCGGTGGATCCTCGACGTCGCGGCGCCGGTCGCATGACCGCGGCCGGATCGTCCTCCGTCCCCGCGCTCCTGCCGACCACGATCGTCGGCAGCCTGCCCAAGCCGTCCTGGCTGGCCCAGCCGGAAGTGCTCTGGTCGCCGTGGAGCCTGGACGGCGATGCCCTGGCCGAGGGGAAGCAGGACGCCCTCCGCATCGCGGTGCACGAGCAGACGTACCGCGGGATCGACATCGTCAGCGACGGCGAGCAGACGCGGCAGCATTTCGTCACGACGTTCATCGAGCACCTGAGCGGGGTCGACTTCGACAGGCGCGAGACCGTGCGCATCCGTGACCGGTACGACGCGAGCGTGCCGACCGTCGTCGGGGAGGTGCGGCGGGATCGCCCCGTGTTCGTCGATGACGCGATCTTCCTGCGCTCGACGACCGACCGCCCGATCAAGTGGGCCCTCCCGGGGCCCATGACCATGGTCGACACGCTCTACGACGCGCACTACAAGAGCCGCGAGAAGCTCGCGTGGGAGTTCGCGACCATCCTGAACGAGGAGGCGAAGGCCCTCGAGGCGGCGGGAGTGGATGTCATCCAGTTCGACGAGCCGTCGTTCAACGTGTTCTTCGACGAGGTGAAGGACTGGGGCGTGGCTGCTCTCGAGCGGGCGGCGGAAGGACTGCGGGCCGAGACCGCCGTGCACATCTGCTACGGCTACGGCATCACGGCGAACACCGACTGGAAGGCGACCCTCGGGCCGCAGTGGCGCCAGTACGAGGAGTCGTTCCCGCTGCTGCAGCGCTCCTCCATCGACATCGTGTCGCTGGAGTGCCAGAACTCGCACGTCCCGATGGACCTCGTCGAGCTCGTCCGCGGCAAGAAGGTCATGCTCGGAGCCATCGACGTGGCGAACGAGACCGTCGAGACGCCGGAGCAGGTCGCCGACACGCTGCGCCGGGCGCTCTCGTTCGTCGACGCCGACAAGCTCATCCCGAGCACCAACTGCGGGATGGCGCCGTTCCCGCGGGGCGTCGCCCTGCAGAAGCTGAGCGCGCTGAGTGCGGGGGCGCGCATCGTCCGGGACGAGCTCGCCTGATCCGCGCCGCGCGCGTCGCGTTCAGTCCAGATGGATCGGCGGGATGCCCGGGGTGTCGAACCCGAACACGGCGCCGAGGAACGCGAGCTCGCTCTCGAGGGCGTGCACGATCGTCTCCGCTCGGCGGAAGCCGTGGCCCTCGCCCTCGTAGAGCACGTACGCGTGCGGCACCTGCCGCGCCGCGAGCGCGTCGCGGATGGCCTCCGCCTGTGCGGGCGGCACGACGGCGTCGTCGCCGCCCTGCAGGATCAGCATCGGCGCGCGCAGCCGGTCGGGGTGGCTGAGCGGTGAGCGCTCGACGTAGACGGCCTCGGCCTCGGGGAGGGGGCCGATGAGCCCGTCGAGATAGCGGGCCTCGAAATCGTGCGTGTCCTCCGCGAGCGCGCGGGCGTCGCCGACGCCGTAGCGGGAGATGCCCGCTCCGAAGACCTCCGTGCGCACGAGGGCGCCGAGGACGGTCCAGCCGCCCGCCGAGCCCCCCTCGATCGCGAGGCGCGCGGCGTCGGCGCCCCCGGAGGCGGCCAGGCCGGATGCCGCGGCCGCGACGTCGTCGACGTCGACGATGCCCCACTGTCCGGCCAGGCGCTCGCGGTAGGCGCGGCCGTAGCCGGTGGACCCGCCGTAGTTCACGTCCAGCACGCCGATGCCGCGACTCGTGAAGAACGCGGTCTTGGCGTCGGCGACCCCGCCGACGTGAGAGGTCGGCCCGCCGTGTACGAACACGACGTACGGCGGGTGCTCTCCCTCGGGGCCCCGGGCGTCCGGGTTCGTCGGGGCGAAGTCGAACGCGTGCACCTCGCCATGCGGGCCCGCGAAGGTCGCCGGCACGCCCACGGGCATCCACGCCGCCTCCGCCGTGTCCTCGCCGGCGACGCGTGTCACCCCGCCGTCCGCGGAGACCAGCCAGATCCCCGTCCCCGTGCGACCGGAGCCCGAGACGAGGAATCCGTCGGAGCGGGCATCCTCGACCCCGAGGCGCGCCGTCGCGGGGATCTCGACGTCCCGGGACGTCCCGTCTGGCTGCACGATCACGAGGCGGTCCGCCCCGTCGGTGCGGATCGCGCCGATCCGCCCCTCCGAGAGCAGCGCGTACCAGCGCAGGCCCAGCACCCAGAGGCCTCCGCCCGTGTCGGCGTCGGCGGGCGCCAGAGGACGCCGCGCGACATCCCGCGGGGCATCGTCGGTGTCGGTGTCGGTGTCGGTGCGGGTGGTCGCGAGGTCGACGGCCCACAGGTTCCAGCGGCCGGTGGGCTCGTCGATGCAGACGAGCTCGTCGTCGGTGCGCCACGCCGGCTGGAGCGCCGCGGTCTCGCCCGAGGTCACGGCGCGCCACGACGCGACACGACCGGACTCGATGCGTCCGACGCGCACCTCGGTGCGGTCCCACGGCATGTGCGGGTGATCCCAGGCGACCCACGCGAGGCGAGACCCGTCGGGGGACAGCTCCGGCTGTGCGACGAAGTCGCTTCCCGAGACGAGCTCGGTCACCGACGGATCGGTCTCGTCGAGCGAGACGCGCACGATCGCGCGGTGCGGAACCGCGCCGGTCTCGCGTTCCAGGACCGCGAGGAGCGTGCCGTGCTGCCATCGCAGGCCGCCGTAGCGTGCCGCGGGATCGACGGGCGTCAGCGCGCGCGGCGCCTCACCCGGATCGAGTGCCCAGACGCGCTGGTCGGTCTTCTCGACGAACAGCAGGGTGCCGGTGCCGGTGACCGTCCAGGCGCCCCCGCCGTACTCGTGCACACGGGAGCGCGCGCTCCACGGCGCGGGAAGGAGTGTCTCGACCGTGCCCGCCGCATCGCGTCGGCGCACCGCCGTGCGCCCGCCCTCCTCCGGGAGCGACTCGCCCCACCAGACCTCGTCGCCGACGAACGCGGCCCCCTCGTACCGCGGCGCAGCGGCCGAGGCCCACTGCGCCGTGAGGGGGGAGGGCCAGGAACCGAAGGGGAGCGCGGAGACCATCACCCCACGCTATCCGCCGCGGACGCAGGGCGTCGCGCGCGCAGCACCGCGGGGACGCGCCACCGGCTGCGGGACCACACCACCGGTGCGAGCACGGCGCCGAGGGCGGCCGTCACGACGGCTGTCCGCACCATCGCGTCCGTGAGCTGGACGTAGACGGCGTCGAGGCCGGGCGCGGACACGCCGGCGTCGGCCGCGACCGATCCCACCAGCGAGCCGCCCACGGCGACGCCGACGCACACCGCCCCGGCGCCGACCAGCAGTGCGACGCCCGAGCCGAGCAGCGCGGTCGTGCGCCGCCGCGCGATGAGGACGCCCGCCGCGAGGAGAGCCGCGGCGAGCACCGGAAGCCACAGGCCGACCGACACGGCGAGGGCGTACCCGCCGCGCAGGAGCGCGAGAGTCTCGCCGTCGCCGAGGATCACGACGCGGTCCACGGCGGGGATGAGGTCTGCGACGGCGGCATCCCGGGCCGCGAGGCTCTGCCTGATCTGCGCCACGACGGCGCCCAGCTGGATGCCGACGCCGTCGTCCGTCCGCACGACGAGTCCGCGCCCGTCGGAGGTGGCCGCGGTGACCAGACCCCGGTGCGCGGCGCGCGTGGCCGTCGCCCAGACGTCCGTGAACGCCTCCGAGCCGACGGCCCGCGTGACCGCGCGCTCGGCGGCACTCCTCAGCCCCTCGGCGGCGGGCTCCTCGAGCAGTCGCAGCGCCGCGACCGCTCTCGCGGGCAGCCCCAGCGCGGCGACGCCGTCGACGACGCTCGAGGCCATCGCGCCGAAGTCCACCTGCGCCGTGAGGGCATCCATCGTCTCGTCGACCACCATCGCCTGCACGTCCGCGTCGCCGGCGAGGGGCGAGAGCGTCGCGACGAACGCGTCCTCGTCCACGAGCTGCACCCGCGCCCACGCGGCGACGATCGCGACGGGCACGAGGATCGCCGCCACGACGATGCAGGTCGCGGAGAGCCACGCACGCCACGCGCGGCCGTCGGTGGAGATATGTGCGCTCACCCCGTCATTGTGGCGGATGCGGGGCGATGCGGGGACGGACCCGGCGTCAGACCGCCCGCAGAACGGCGACGACCTTGCCGAGCACGACGGCGTCGTCTCCGAGGATGGGCTCGAAGGCGGAGTTGCGCGGCAGGAGCCACGTGTGCCCGTCGCGCTGGCGGAAGGTCTTCACCGTCGCCTCGCCCTCGAGCATCGCCGCGACGATGTCCCCGTTGTCGGCCGTGGGCTGCGAGCGTACGACCACCCAGTCGCCGTCGCAGATCGCGGCGTCGATCATCGATTCGCCGCTCACCTTGAGCATGAACAGGTCGCCCTTGCCGACGAGCTGGCGCGGCAGCGGGAAGATCTCCTCGACCTGCTGGTCGGCCGTGATCGGCACGCCGGCCGCGATCCTGCCCACCAGGGGGACGAGGGCTGCGTCGCCGACGGCGGGGGCGAGGTCGGCGGGGTTCTCCGTGGACGCTCCGGGGAGGTCGATCAGCACCTCCATCGCGCGCGTCTTCCCGGCGTCGCGGCGCAGGTACCCGCTCAGCTCGAGCTGATTGAGCTGATGCGTGACGCTCGAGAGCGACTTCAGGCCCACGGCGTCGCCGATCTCACGCATGCTCGGCGGGTACCCGTGGCGCGCGATCGACTGCTGGATGATGTCGAGGATCGCCAGCTGCTTCTCGCTGAGGTTCTTCCGCCGACGCGTCTGCGGTCGTTCCATGGCGCACTCCTTCTGATCGTCCTGTCCGTCCCGATCCACCCGGCGACCAGCGCTCTTCTTCGAATGTCGGAGGTCGGTGATGGGGTCTCTGTATCGAAACCGTATCCGGCCTCGGCCGATTCGACCGGCAGGCATCCGCGTGTCGCGTTCGATTCTTCTCCGACACGGATGCCGGTTGACAGCACACATTATCGAAGATAGCTTCGGAAGAGAACTTCGCACCCGGCCCTCCGGCCCGAGGGCCGGATGCGAAGATCCCGACATCCGAGGCCTCGCCCTGAGGAGGGACCATGACCACCATCGACATCTCCGGCACCCCGGTCGTGAGCGCGCGCATCCCCGCGACGCGACTGCGCCTCACCGCCCGTGGACGTCGCGTGATCGCGGCCCTCGCGTCCCTCCCCGCCGTGATCGCGCTCAGCATCGCGATCGTGTCCAGCGGGGGAGCCCTGGCATCCGGCGAAGGCGGGGCGCCCGCGGGCACGTTCTCGCACATCACGGTGATGCCCGGCGACACGCTCTGGTCCATCGCCGGCGACATCGCGCCGGACGCCGATCCCCGGGACGTGGTCGATGAGATCATCCGGCTGAACGCGCTGCCGTCCGGCGCCGTGGCCGCGGGGGAGCGCCTCGCCCTTCCGCTGCAGTACTCGTCCGCCGACTGATCCGGTGACGAGCAGGGCGTCCCCGCGCGGGCCGCTCTACGATGGGGCTGTGAGTGCGAGTGTGGATGACCTGCCCCTACGACCGGATCTGCGCGGCCTGACGCCCTACGGCGCACCGCAGGCGCCTCTGCCGGTGGCGCTCAACGTCAACGAGAACACCCATCCCGTACCCGACGAGGTCGCGGACGACATCGTCGACGCGATCGCGCGGGCGGTGCGTGAGGTCAACCGCTATCCGGACCGGGAGTTCACGCTGCTGCGCGAGGGCTTCGCGGACTACCTCGGCCACGGACTGACCCCCGACCAGATCTGGGCGGCCAACGGGTCCAACGAGGTGCTGCAGCACCTGCTGCAGGCGTTCGGCGGGCCGGGCCGCACGGCCTTCGGCTTCGCTCCGACCTACTCGATGTACCCGCTGCTGACGCGGGCCACGGGCGCGACCTACGTCGCGGGCACCCGAGGCGTCGACTACACGCTCGACGTCGACGATGCGCGTCGCCAGATCGAGGATGCGGCGCCCGACATCGTGTTCCTGTGCTCGCCGAACAATCCGACCGGGACGCCGCTCTCCCTCGACGTGGTGGAGGCCGTGTACGACGCGACCGACGGCATCGTCATCGTGGACGAGGCGTATCAGGAGTTCGCACCGCGCGACGCGCGGTCCGCCCTGACCCTTCTGCCGGGGCGCGAGCGGCTCGTCGTCTCCCGCACGATGAGCAAGGCATTCGCGTTCGCCGGTGCTCGCGTCGGATACCTCGCCGCCGATCCGGCCGTCATCGACGCCCTGCGCCTGGTGCGACTGCCCTACCACCTCAGCGCCCTCACCCAGGCCGCGGCCGTCGCCGCCCTGCGGCACGCCCCCGTCATGCTCGCGACGGTCGACGACATCATCGCGCAGCGCGACCGCATCTCGGCGACCCTCGATGCCCTCGGATACGAGCCGTTCGAGAGCTGGACGAACTTCGTGCTGTTCGGTGGTGTCGACGAACCCTCCGCGACGTGGCAGGGCCTCTACGACCGGGGCGTGCTGATCCGCGACGTGGGTCTGCCGCGGAGCCTGCGCGTCACCGCGGGCACCGAGTCCGAGTCGACGGCGTTCCTCGATGCGCTCGCGTCGCTCGGGCCCGGGGGCGCGCACGCCTAGTCCGCGGTGGGGCATCCGCCCGCCTCGCTAGACTCGTGCCATGAGCGACACCGCCCCCCGCACGGCCTCGATCCGCCGCGCGACGAGTGAGTCGACCGTCGAGCTGGAGCTCGACCTCGACGGCACCGGCCAGAGCCACATCGACACCTCGGTGCCCTTCTTCGACCACCTCCTGACCGCCTTCGCGAAGCACTCGCTGACCGACCTGACGGTCCGCGCCTCCGGCGACACCCACATCGACGCCCACCACACGGTGGAGGACGTCGCCATCGTCCTCGGGCAGGCGATCCGCGAGGCACTGGGCGACAAGTCGGGGATCTCGAGGTACGGCGACGCCCTCGTCCCGCTCGACGAGGCGCTCGCGCAGGCGGTCGTGGACATCAGCGGCCGCCCCTACCTCCTGCACGAGGGCGAGCCCGCCGGCTACGAGTTCCACCTCATCGGCGGCCACTTCACCGGGTCCCTGGTGCGCCACACGTTCGAGGCGATCGCGTTCCAGGCGGGCCTCACCGTGCACGTGAGGGTGCTCGCGGGTCGCGATCCGCACCACATCGCCGAGGCCGAGTACAAGGCGTTCGCGCGCGCGTTCCGCCAGGCCAAGGCGCTCGACCCGCTCGTGCGCGGCATCCCGAGCACGAAGGGCGCTCTGTGACGGCGCCGCTGGTCGCCGTCCTCGACTACGGCTCGGGGAACGTCCACTCCGCCGTCAAGGCGCTCGTCGCCGCGGGGGCGGACGCACGCCTCACCGCCGACCGCGGACTGATCCAGGATGCGGCGGGACTCGTCGTGCCCGGCGTCGGCGCGTTCAGCGCCGTGATGCAGGCGCTCCGCGCGAGCCGCGGCGACGAGCTGATCGAGCGGCGCCTGTCCGGCGGCCTGCCGGTGCTCGGCATCTGCGTGGGCATGCAGGTCATGTTCGAACACGGCGTCGAACGCGGCATCGACACGGAGGGCCTCGGCGAGTGGCCCGGCGCCGTGACCGAGCTGGATGCCCCCGTGCTCCCGCACATGGGGTGGAACACCGTGCGCGTGGGCTCCGGATCGACGCTGTTCGAGGGGATCGAGGACGAGCGGTTCTACTTCGTCCACTCCTACGGTGCGCAGCACTGGACCCTCGACGTCGTGAGGCCGTTCCGTGAGCCGACGCTCACGTGGTGCGACTACGGCACGCCGTTCCTCGCGGCGGTCGAGAACGGTCCGCTGTCGGCGACCCAGTTCCACCCGGAGAAGAGTGGGGAGGCGGGCATCCGGTTGCTCGCGAACTGGATCACGTCGCTGCCGCCCGCCCGATAGTCTCTCCTAGCGCCCTCCGGCGCCCGGACTCTCCGCGCGAGCCCTCGACGGGCAGCGCCCCACCCACCCTGGAGCCATGAACGACTTCGCATCGACACCCGAACTGATCCTCCTGCCCGCCGTCGATGTCGCCGACGGCAAGGCCGTCCGTCTCACGCAGGGTGAGGCGGGCACCGAGACGAGCTACGGCGACCCGGTCGAGGCCGCGCTCGCGTGGGCCCGCGACGGTGCGCAGTGGATCCATCTCGTGGACCTCGACGCCGCCTTCGGGCGAGGCAGCAACGCGGGGGTCATCCGCAAGGTGATCAAGCAGCTGCGCGGCGTGCAGATCGAGCTTTCGGGCGGCATCCGCGACGACGCGACGCTCGAGGCCGCGCTCGAGTCCGGCGCGTCCCGCATCAACCTGGGCACGGCGGCGCTGGAGAACCCCGAGTGGGCGGCCGACGTCATCGGGCGCTACGGCGAGGCCATCGCCGTCGGGCTCGACGTGCGCGGCACGACCCTGGCCGCCCGGGGCTGGACCCGTGACGGCGGCGACCTGTGGCAGGTGCTCGACCGGCTCGAGGACGCCGGCTGCAGCCGCTACGTCGTCACCGACGTGACCAAGGACGGCACGCTCAAGGGCCCGAACATCGAACTGCTGCGCGAGGTGACGACCCGTACGACCCGCCCGGTGGTCGCCTCCGGCGGCATCTCGAGCCTCGACGACATCGCCGCGCTGCGCGAGCTCGTGCCGCTCGGCGTCGAGGGCGCGATCGTCGGCAAGGCCCTGTACGCGGGGGCGTTCACGCTCGCCGAGGCGCTGGATGTCGCCGCAGGCTGACGATCCGTCCGGCGGCGCGCCGCACGCCTGCGCGCCGGCGGACTCGGCCGGCGTGCCCTGGGAGGGGCGCCGTTTCGAGTCGAACCCGCACGCGGGCGACGACGGATCCGCGGACCCCGCGCTGCTCGCCGCCCTGACGGCGTTCCGCGACGGCCACGGCGGGAGTGCCGCCGTCGTGGACGCGTACCGTGCGGCGCGGCTGCTGATCCCGCTGGTCGCCGAGGCGGGCGACGTCGGCGTCGCACCGTCGGGTCACGTCGTCGACAAGACCCAGGAGCTGTCGATCGTCACCGTCGCAGCACCCGACGGGCGGCGCGTGCTGCCGGTGTTCACCTCCGTGCAGACCCTCGCCGCGTGGGATGCGTCCGCGCGGCCGGTACCCGTCGACGGCGTGCGCACCGCGCTGTCCGCGGCCGCGGACGACACCGACCTCATCGTGATCGACCCGGGCTCGCCGACGGAGTTCGTCCTGCGCCGCCCCGCCGTGTGGGCGATCGGGCAGGGGCAGCCGTGGGAGCCGGCGCACCTGTCTCCGGAGGTCGTCGCCGGCCTGCAGGAGAGCATCGGGGCGGAGCTGGGGGTCGTGGATCTGTCGGTGGCCGACGGCGATCCGCAGGCGCGGCTGCGCGGCCCGGAGCTCGTCGTGCGGCTGCACCTCGTCGACGGGCTGGAGCAGGCGGCGCTGGATGCGATCCTGCAGCGCCTCGCCTCCCGGTGGGCGGCGGACGACCGCATCGCCGTCCTGGTCGACTCCCTCACGGTCAAGCTCCTGCGCGCCTGACGCCGCACCGCCTCGCGAGTGGGGGTCAGGTGACGGGGCCGGTCCACTTCTCGCCGGGGCCCTGGCCGATCGGGTCCGGGATGACGGATGCCTCGCGGAAGGCGAGCTGCACGGAGCGCAGACCGTCGCGCAGGGACCGTGCGTGCATGTCGCTGATCTCGGGGGCGCCGGCGGTGATGAGCCCGGCGAGGGCGTTGATGAGCTTGCGGGCCTCGTCGAGGTCGGTCTGGGTCGCCGGGTCGTCGGCGAGTCCGACCTTGACCGCCGCGGCGCTCATGAGGTGGACCGCCGCGGTGGTGATGACCTCCACCGCGGGGACGTCGGCGATGTCGCGGCTCGCGGCGGCCGCCGCCCGCTCCTGCGCCTCCCAGCGGGCGATCCGGTCGTCCTCGGCATCGGGGAGAGCACCGGGGAGATGGTCGGGGGAGGGAGAAGTCGTGTCCACGGTTCGCTTTCTGATAGACTCGGCGCGCACCGGAGTGTTCTGCTCCGGATCGAAAGTGGATCACATCCCACCCGCGCTTGCCGCTCCAGGCTACCGGGTCCCGCACTCCGCCCCGCTGACACGGGGTAGCCACGGCACGTGGTCCAGGGTGCAGAACTCTCCGACGACGTCCGCGTCGCCGGGGTGGGCGCGGGGGATGTGCGACTCTTCCGCCCGCGACACTCCCGTGTCCGGTGGCACCCACCCGCACGACAGAGGAGTTCCGCATCAGCGATCCCCGCACCAATGACCGCATCCGCGTCCCCGAGGTCCGCCTCGTCGGCCCCGCGGGTGAGCAGGTCGGCGTCGTCCGCATCGAGGTGGCGCTCCGCCTCGCACAGGAGGCGGATCTCGACCTCGTCGAGGTCGCCCCGAACTCGAAGCCGCCCGTGGTCAAGATCATGGACTTCGGCAAGTTCAAGTACGAGACGGCGCAGAAGGCCAAGGAAGCGCGACGCAATCAGGCCAACACGGTCCTCAAGGAGGTCCGTTTCCGCCTGAAGATCGAGGCCCACGACTACACCACGAAGCTCAAGCGCGCCGAGGGCTTCCTGCAGGCCGGCGACAAGGTCAAGGCCATGATCCTCTTCCGTGGTCGCGAGCAGTCGCGACCCGAGCAGGGTGTGCGCCTGCTCCGCAAGTTCGCGGAGGACGTCGCCGAGTTCGGCACCGTGGAGTCCAACCCCACGATCGACGGTCGCAACATGGTCATGGTGATCGCACCGCACAAGAACAAGTCCGAGGTCAAGACCGAGCAGAACGCCCAGCGCGCTGCGAACAAGGAGGCGGCGCGCCAGGCGCGCACCGCCACCGGCGAGGCCCCGGCCGCGACGGACACCCCGGCCCCGGCCGCCGCGGAGTGACGCGGCGGGCCGCGCGGCCCCACAGACTCCCGCTCGTCGGGACACACAACGAAGGATAGAGACATGCCGAAGCAGAAGACCCACTCGGGTGCCAAGAAGCGCTTCAAGGTCACCGGTAGCGGGAAGATCAAGAAGCAGCAGGCGAACCTCCGCCACAACTTCGAGGGCAAGCCCACCAAGCGCACGCGCCGCCTGTCGGCCGACAAGATCCTGGCTCCCGGCGACGCGAAGGTCGCCAAGAAGCTCCTCGGCATCTGAGCGCCGCGCGCCCGAGTGTCACCGAAGAATTAGGAAGTAGAAGAAATGGCTAGAGTCAAGCGGGCCGTCAACGCCCACAAGAAGCGTCGCGTCATCCTCGAGCGCGCCTCCGGATACCGCGGACAGCGTTCGCGCCTGTACCGGAAGGCGAAGGAGCAGGTCACCCACTCGCTCGTCTACGCGTACCGCGACCGCCGCAAGCGCAAGGGCGACTTCCGCCGCCTGTGGATCCAGCGCATCAACGCCGCGAGCCGCCAGAACGGCCTCACGTACAACCGCTTCATCCAGGGCCTCGGCCTGGCCGGCGTCCAGGTCGACCGCCGCATCCTGGCCGAGCTCGCGGTCAACGAGCCCGCGACCTTCGCCTCGCTCGTCGAGACGGCGAAGAAGGCGCTCCCGGCCGACGTGAACGCGGCCAAGGCGTAATCACACGCACAGCACGTCGCACAGCACGACGAAGGGTGTCCTCCCGTGGGGGGACACCCTTTGTTCGTAGGATGAGATCGTGCTCGAGAACCCCCGGTCCCCGCGTGTGCGCGCCGTCGCCAAACTGACCAAGCGCAGCGCGCGCCAGGAGACGGGGCTCTTCCTGCTCGAAGGTCCCCAGGCGGCCCGGGAGGCCCTGGCGTATCGGCCGGACACGCTCGTGGAGCTGTTCGCCACACCGACCGCGATGGAGCGGCATCAGGACGTGCGCGACGCGGCTCGCGAGGCGGGGCTCGAGGTCGTGTTCGCGAGCGAGGGCGTCGTGGACGCCATGGCCGACACCGTGACCCCGCAGGGCATCGTCGCGGTCGCCCGTCAGTCGCCCACCGCGCTCAAGGACGTGTTCGCCGATGCGCCGCGTCTCATCGCGATCTGCGAAGAGGTGCGCGACCCGGGCAATCTCGGCACGATCATCCGCGCCGCCGACGCGGCGGGCGCGGACGCGGTCGTCCTCACCGGCCGCACGGTCGACCCGTACAACCCCAAGGTCGTCCGCGCCACGACGGGGTCCCTCTTCCACCTGCCCGTCGCCGTCGGGGCGGACCTCGCCGCCGTCGTCGAGCGCGCCCACGCCGCGGGGATGCGGGTCATCGCCGCGGATGTCGGCGGGGAGGACTTCCTGTCCGGCCGCGCGCTTCTGGCGGAGCCGACCGCGTGGCTCTTCGGCAACGAGGCCCGTGGGCTGGAGGAGTCCGCGCGCGGACTCGCCGACCTCGCCCTGCGCCTGCCGATCTACGGGCGGGCCGAGTCGCTGAACCTCGCGACGGCCGCCAGCGTCTGCCTCTACGAGACGGCCTTCGCGCAACGCGCCGACGGCTGAGCATCCGTCGGACGGCTCCGCCACGGGATGTTTCGGCCGGGTCACGATGCGGTCAAGATCCTGTGCACAGCCTGAGAGAAGCGAACGGGCCTGTCTAGGGTGAGGGAATGGCGAATCCAGACCCCGCACCCGCGACGTCGAACATCACCGTCCGTCGCGGCGACCCCCTCGTCGTCGTCACGGACGTCGAGAAGCACTACGGCGATTTCCATGCGTTGAAGAACATCGATCTGACCGTCAACCGCGGCGAGGTCGTCGTGGTGATCGGTCCGTCGGGGTCCGGCAAGTCGACCCTGTGCCGCACGATCAACCGGCTCGAGACCATCACGAGCGGGTCGATCACGATCGACGGCAAGGAGCTGCCGAAGGAGGGCAAGGCGCTCGCCGCCCTCCGGGCCGACGTGGGGATGGTCTTCCAGTCCTTCAACCTCTTCTCCCACCTCACGATCCTCGAGAACGTGACGCTGGGCCCCATCAAGGTCAAGGGCATGAAGAAGGCCGAGGCGGAGGCCGAGGCCAAGGTGCTCCTGGACCGGGTCGGGGTGGGCCACCAGGCGTCCAAGCTCCCCGCCCAGCTCTCCGGAGGTCAGCAGCAGCGCGTCGCCATCGCGCGCGCGCTGGCGATGAAGCCGAAGGTAATGCTCTTCGACGAGCCGACCAGTGCGCTGGACCCGGAGATGATCAACGAGGTCCTCGACGTGATGGTGGGCCTCGCCCAGGACGGCATGACGATGATCGTCGTCACCCACGAGATGGGGTTCGCCCGCAAGGCGGCCGACCGTGTCGTGTTCATGGCCGACGGCGAGATCGTCGAGGAGGCGGCGCCGGGCGACTTCTTCACCGCGCCCAGGAGCGACCGTGCGAAGGACTTCCTCTCCAAGCTGATCACCCACTGAGCGCACCCGAGACGTCCGCGCCCCTGCACCGGCGCGGCACCCCGAAAGAGATACGAAACGAGGAACACATGCGGAAGACACGAATCGCCGGCGCGTTCGCCGGCATCGCGATCGCAGCTCTCGCGCTGACGGCGTGCAACAGCGGCACGCCCGGCGCCGCGCCGGAGGGGTCCGGCGACGCCACGGGCGACGCCCCCGCGGGCAACCCCTGGACCGTCGCGACCGACGTCACGATCGAAGGCAGCCCGACGTTCGACAACATCAAGAGCGCCGGCGTCGTGAAGATCGGCGTCAAGGAGGACCAGCCCGGTCTCGGCTACCTCGACCCCGTGACGAACACCCGCAGCGGCTTCGACGTCGACATCGCGCGGTGGATCGCCGCCTCGCTCGGCTTCGACGAGGACAAGATCGAGTTCCAGGCCATCCCGTCCGCCAACCGCGAGCAGGCGATCGTGAACGGCGACATCGACTACTACGTCGGCACGTACTCGATCACCGACAAGCGCAAGGAGCAGATCTCCTTCGCCGGTCCGTACTTCATCACGGGGCAGGGCCTGCTCGTGGCGGCGGACAACGACAAGATCACCGGCAAGGACTCCCTCACGGCGGACGACGTCGTGTGCTCGGCGACCGGATCGACCTCGATCCAGCGGATCAAGGACACCACCCCGGCCAAGACGAAGGAGTACGACACGTACTCCGCGTGCGTCGAGGACCTGAAGAACGGTCAGGTCGACGCCGTCACGACCGACGAGGCCATCCTCATCGGCTACGCGGCCCAGGCGCCCGACCAGCTGAAGGTCGTGGGCGAGCCGTTCAGCGAGGAGCGCTACGGCGTCGGCATCGCCAAGGGCGACACGGCCTTCCAGGAGTTCATCAACACGATGTTCACCGACGGCGGCTCGGTCTGGACGGCGATCTTCGAGAAGAACCTCGGCGCCTCGGGCGTGAAGGCCACCCAGCCCGAGGTCGACCCGGTCGGCTGACCCGGTGCGGCGGCGGCGCTCTCCCGCGCCGCCGCCGGCACCACCTGACAGACGACAAGACGCGAACGAAGGGCGGACCCGTGGGGGTCATCACCGACAACCTCGACCTGTGGGGAGAGGCGCTGAGGGGCACGCTCGTGCTCTTCGTGGGCGGCGGCGCGATCGCGCTCGTCCTGGGCCTCATCGTGGGCGCGATGAGGGTCTCGCCCGTCCCCATCGCGCGTTCGGTCGGCGCGGTCTACGTCAACTGGATCCGCAACACCCCGCTGACCCTCGTGATGTTCTTCTTCGCGTTCTGCCTGCCGATCCTGCTGCGGGGGCGCATCGACGCGCTCACGCTCGCAACGCTCGCCCTCGGCATCTACACCGCCACCTACGTCGCCGAGACCATCCGCTCGGGCATCAACACCGTGCCCGTCGGGCAGGCGGAGGCCGCGCGCGCGCTCGGGCTCACGTTCGGCCAGGTCATGACGCTCGTCGTGCTCCCGCAGGCCGGCCGCTCGGTCATCCCGCCGATGATGAGCGTGTTCATCGCCCTGCTGAAGAACACGACGGTCGCCGCCGGCTTCTCGGTCCTCAACCTCGGATCGATCCGCAGCAACCTCAGCGAGCGCGGGGAGAACCAGCTCGCCGTGCTGCTGTGGGTGATGGTCATCTTCATCGTCCTGGTGCTGCTGCTCGCGTGGCTGCAGCGCGCGGTCGAGCGGAAGTGGAAGGTCGCGCGATGACATCCGTGCTGTACGACGTCCCCGGCCCGAAGGCCGTCGCCCGCAACCGCGTCCTCGGCGTCGTGACGATCCTGCTGATCCTCGCGATCATCGGCTGGGTGATCTGGCGGTTCGCCGACACCGGCCAGTTCAGCGCCGACAAGTGGGAGATCTTCACCTACGGCGCGATCTGGGCGCGGCTGCTCGACGGCGCCATCGCCACGCTCTCGGCCTTCGCCGCCGCCGCGGTCGGCGCCCTGGTGCTCGGTTTCGTGCTCGCGATCGGGCGTCTGTCGGATCACGCGTGGATCCGGGTGCCCGTCGGCGCGATCACCGAGGTGCTCCGCGCCATCCCCGTGCTCATCTTCATGATGCTGCTGTACTACGGCCTGCCCGTCGTCGGCATCAAGATGGAGCCGTACTGGGCCGTGGTGATCGCCCTCGTCGCGTACAACGGCTCGGTGCTGGCCGAGGTCATCCGCGCGGGTGTCGAGTCCCTGCCCCGCGGGCAGGGGGAGGCGGGCTACGCGATCGGACTGCGCAAGGCGGGGGTCCTCCGGCTCATCCTCCTCCCGCAGGCGATCCGCGCGATGATGCCCGTCATCGTCGCCCAGCTCGTGGTGACCCTGAAGGACACGGCGCTCGGGTTCATCATCACCTACCAGGAGCTGCTCTACGTCATCAAGCTCCTCGGCTCGAACGCCGTGTACCACTCGCCGCTCATCCAGACGGCGCTGGTGGGCGGAGCGATCTATGTCGCGATGTGTCTCGCGCTCAGCTACGTCGCCTACCGGATCGAGCAGCGGACGAAGCGGCGCCAGCGGCAGCAGGAGGCGGAGGGCGGCCAGCCGCACCACCCCGTCGCCGAGACCACCGACACGCAGCTGATCGGTCTGCAGGCCGCCACCGACGCGGCGACCGGCAACGAGGGCGGCGGGATGTCGCGCCTGCCGCGTCGCCGCCGCTGACCCCGCTCCGGCGTACGGGGGAAGCGGGTGCGGCCCCGCCGGTAGACTCGGTTCTCGTGTCCGACGCACCCGAGATCTCTCCCGAACGAGTGGATGCCGCCGTCTCCGATGCCCTCGCGGCGATCGATGCGGCCGCCTCCACGGCCGACCTGAAGGCGGCACGCGCCGCGCACTCCGCCGACGGCTCGCCGCTGGCGCAGCTGAACGCGCTGCTGCGGCACGTCCCGAACGATCAGAAGGCCGCATTCGGGAAGCTCGTGGGCCAGGCGCGCGGCCGCGTGACGCAGGCGCTCGCGGCCCGTGAGGAGGAGCTCGCCGCCGCCGAGGACGCCGCGCGGCTCGAGGCCGAGCGGGTCGACATCACCGCGATCGCCCCCCGCGGCCGCGTAGGAGCGCGGCATCCGGTCTCGCTCCTGCAGGAGGAGATCGCCGACCTCTTCGTCGGCATGGGGTGGGAGATCGCCGAAGGCCCCGAGCTCGAGCACGAGTGGTTCAACTTCGACGCGCTGAACTTCGACGTCGATCACCCCGCACGCCAGATGCAGGACACGTTCTTCGTGGATCCCGTCGACCGCCACCTCGTGCTGCGCACCCACACGAGCCCCGTGCAGGTGCGCTCGATGCTCGAGCGCGAGGTGCCGATCTACGTGCTGTGCCCGGGCCGGGTGTACCGCACCGACGAGTTCGACGCGACGCACCTGCCCGCCTTCGTGCAGTTCGAGGGCCTCGTCGTCGACAAGGGCATCTCGATGGCGAACCTGAAGGGCACGCTCGACCATGTCGCGCGTCAGCTGTTCGGTCCGGAGGCCAAGACGCGGTTCCGCACCAACTTCTTCCCCTTCACCGAGCCGTCGGCCGAGCTCGACCTGTGGCACCCGACCTTCCGGGGCGGCGCACGCTGGATCGAGTGGGGCGGCTGCGGCATGGTCAACCCGAACGTGCTGCGCGCGGCGGGGATCGATCCCGAGGTGTACTCGGGCTTCGCCTTCGGGATGGGCGTCGAGCGGGCGCTGATGTTCCGCTCCGACGTGCAGGACATGCGCGACATGGCCGAGGGTGATGTCCGCTTCAGCGAGCAGTTCGGAATGGTGGTCTGATGCGCGTCCCTCTGTCGTGGCTCCGTGAGTACGTCGAGCTTCCCGAGGATGCCACGACCGACGACGTCTTCGCGGCGCTCGTCTCGGTCGGCTTCGAGGAGGAGGAGGCGATCGGCTTCGGGCTCACCGGCCCGGTCGTGGTCGGTCAGGTGCTCTCGTTCGAGTCCGAGCCGCAGTCCAACGGCAAGACCATCCGGTGGTGCCGCGTCGACGTCGGCGAGGCGAACGGGGGAGTGCGCGGCATCGTCTGCGGTGCGTCGAACTTCGCCCCCGGCGACAAGGTCGTCGTCTCGCTGCCCGGCGCGGTGCTGCCCGGCCCCTTCCCGATCTCGGCGCGCAAGACCTACGGCCACGTCTCCGACGGCATGATCGCCTCGGCGCGCGAGCTCGGTCTCGGCGACGAGCACAACGGCATCCTGCGGCTCGCGGAGCTCGGCCTCGACCCCGAGGTCGGCGTCGACGCGATCGCGCTGCTCGGCCTCGACGACGTGGCCGTGGACGTGAACGTGACTCCCGACCGCGGCTACGCGCTGTCGATGCGCGGCATCGCGCGCGAGTACGCCCACGCGACGGGCGCCGCCTTCCGCGACCCCGCCGCGCACGAGTGGGAGGACGTCCGCCCCGGCGCCGGCTTCCCGGTCGTCGTCGACGACGCAGCCCCCATCCGGGGCCGGGTGGGCGCGAGCGAGTTCGTCGTCCGCGTCGTCCGCGGGGTCGACCCGACCCGTCCGACGCCCCCGTGGATGATCTCGCGTCTCACCCTCGCCGGGGTCCGCTCGCTGGGCATCCTGATCGACATCACCAACTACGTGATGATCGAGCTCGGCAACCCGGTCCACGGCTACGACCTCGACCTGCTGCAGGGCGGCATCACCGTCCGCCGCGCCGCTCCCGGCGAGAAGCTGACGACCCTCGACGGCAAGGAGCGCTCGCTCAGCCCCGAGGACCTGCTGATCACCGACGACTCCGGTCCGATCGGCCTCGCCGGGGTCATGGGCGGCGGCACGACCGAGATGACGGACGCGACGCGCACCGTGCTCATCGAGGCCGCCACCTTCGACCCCGTGACGATCGCCCGCACCGCGCGGCGTCACAAGCTGCCCTCCGAGGCGTCGCGCCGGTTCGAGCGCGGCGTCGATCCGCTCCTGCCGTTCGTCGCCGCGCGCCGGGTCGCCGAGCTGATGGTCGACCTCGCCGGCGGCACCCTCGACGAGGAGCTGGGCGGCGCGCTCTACGGCGAGGTGTTCCTCGCCTCGATCGAGCTGCCCCGCGCGTTCGTCCCGCAGCTGATCGGCGTCGACTACACGGATGCCGAGATCACGGGCGCCCTCGAGACGATCGGCTGCGAGGTGTCCGTGACGGACGACGGGTGGGAGGTCATCCCGCCCTCGTGGCGCCCCGACCTCACCGACCGGTGGACGCTCGCCGAAGAGGTGGCGCGGATCCACGGGCTGGACCGGATCCCCTCGATCCTGCCGACCCCGCCCGGAGGCCGCGGGCTGACCGCACTGCAGAAGGGCCGCCGCCGCGTCGCGAACGCGCTCGCCGCCGCCGGGTTCGTCGAGACCCCGTCGTTCCCCTTCACGAGCGCCGAGGCGAACGCGCTGCACGGGTCCGCATCGGGCGAGCCGGTCGCCTCGATCCGCCTCGCCAATCCGCTCGACGGTCAGGCGCCCTGCCTGCGCCGCTCCCTCGTGCCGGGCCTGCTGCAGGTCGCGCACCGCAACCTGTCCCGCGGCTTCACCGATCTCGCCCTGTTCGAGACGGGTCTCGTGTTCGCGCCGGAGGAGGGTGTCGCCTACGGGACGCCGTCGGTGCCGCCGCTGGGAGCGCGTCCGGACGATGCGACGCTGGCCGAGCTCGACGCGTCGATCCCTCCGCAGCCGCGTCACGTCGCGGTGCTCCTCACGGGGAACGTGGTCGCCAAGCGGGCCGGACGCCCCGCCGTGCCCGTCGACCTCGCGGACGCGGTGGAGGCGGTGCGCGTGATCGCGGTGTCTGCGGGAGTCGCGATCGACATCGCCCAGGGCCGGCGCGCGGCGCTGCATCCGGGTCGTACCGGCGTCCTGTCGGTCCGCGGCGTCGAGGTCGGCTACCTCGGCGAGGTCCTCCCGGCGGTGTCGGCGCAGGCCGACCTGCCCGGTCGGGTGTACGTCGTCGAGCTCGACCTCGACGGTGTGCTGGCGCTCGCCGCGGCGCCCGAGGTGGCCGCGTCGCTGTCGGCCTTCCCCGCGGCGACGCAGGACGTCTCCCTCGTCGTGGGGTCCGATGTCGTCGCCGGCGACGTCGCGGACGCGCTCGCCGAGGGGGCCGGCGAGCTGCTCGAGTCGCTCCGGCTCGTCGACGAATACCGCGGCGCGGGCGTTCCCGACGGGACGAAGAGCCTGACGTTCGCGCTGCGCTTCCGCGCTCCCGATCGCACCCTCACGGCGGCGGAGGCCACCGATGCGAAGCTCGCGGGCGTGGGGGTCGCCGCGGCGCGCTACGGCGCGACCATCCGGGAGTAGCGGCGCCGCCCCGGGTGCGCCGCCGTGCACCCAGTAGGCTCGGCAGGGATGAGCGAGACACCGAATCCCCCCGCCCTCCAGCTCGCCGGCCTCGTCAAGCACTTCGATCGGAAGGTCGCGGTCGCAGGCATAGACCTCGTCGTGCCGTCCGGGTCGTTCTACGGCCTCGTCGGACCGAACGGCGCAGGCAAGACCACGACGCTGTCGATGGCCACCGGTCTTCTCCGACCCGACGCGGGCACCGCGTGGGTGCACGGCGTGGACGTCTGGTCCGACCCCGTCGCCGCCAAGGCGATGATCGGAAACCTCGCCGACGGCGTGCGTCTGTTCGATCGGCTGACGGGGGAGCAGCTCATCACCTACACGGCGATGATGTTCTCGCTGCGGCGCGAGGACATCGCCCCGCGCGTGCACGATCTGCTCGAGCTCATGGATCTCACCGGCGCCGCCGGCACCGTCGTGGCGGACTACTCCGCCGGCATGACCAAGAAGGTCGCCCTGGCCTGTGCGCTCGTCCACGCACCGCGACTCCTCGTGCTCGACGAGCCGTTCGAATCGGTCGACCCCGTCTCCGCGGCCAACATCGAGGACGTGCTGCGGTCGTACACGGCGTCCGGCGGCTCGGTCATCGTCTCGAGCCACTCGATGGACCTCGTCCAGCGGATGTGCGATCACGTCGCCGTGATCGCGGAGGGCCGGGTGCTCGCCGCCGGCACGATCGACGAGGTGCGGGCGGGCCAGACGCTGCAGGATCGGTTCGTCTCGCTCGTGGGCGGGCGCCACACCTCGGAGGGGCCGCAGTGGTTGCGACAGTCCTGAGGCTGCGGTACCGCGTCCTCGGCAACACGCTTCTGCGTCGGCCCTGGCAGCTCGTCGGCTTCTGCTTCGGCGTCCTGTGGGGGCTGTCGATCCTCGTCACGGCGATCGCGGGTCTCGTGGTCGCGGGGGCCGCGCACGATCTCGCCGTGTCGCGGGCGATCGCGGTGCTGGGCGGCTCGGCGCTGCTCATCGGGTGGGTGCTCGGCCCGCTCGTGGTCGCCGGCATCGACGCGACGGTCGACGCCGGCAAGCTCGCGCCGTTCCCGCTGAGCACGCGCCAGGTGATGACGATCCTGACGGCGACGGGTCTGACGGGCATCCCGGGCATCGTGACGACCGTCGCGGCGCTCGCCAGCGCGGTCCTGTGGCTCGCCTGGCCGGTCGCGGCGATCGTCGCCGTCCCTTGCGCCCTCCTCGCCGTCCTCACGTGCGTCCTCGCGACACGTCTCGCCGCGTCCCTCGCGGGCGGGCTCGGCAGCGGGCGGCGCGGACGGGAGATCGTCGGCACGATCGTGCTCATCCTGGTGATCTTCGCCGGCCCGCTTCTCTCCGGCATCCTCGCGGTCGTGTCGGACACCCGCGACATCGCGGTCCAGCTCGGCCAGGCCGCCGGCGTGCTCGCCTGGACGCCCCTCGGTGCGGTGTGGTCGGTGCCCGCCGAGATCGCGGCGGGAGCGCCGCTGATCGCGGCGCTGAAGCTGGTCATCGCCCTCGCGAGCGCGGCCGCTCTCTGGCTGTGCTGGCGGTGGGCGCTGGAGCAGGCCCTCGTCTCGCCCCCGCGGGCGGCGACCCGCACGGTCAAGCCCGGTGCGCTGGGCCTGTTCGGCGTCATGCCGACCGGGGGAGTGGGGGCGACGTGGGCCCGGTCCCTCACCGGGTGGCTGCGCGATCCGCGGTACCTCCGCCAGCTGATCGCGGCCCCCGTGTTCCCGATCCTCTTCGCGTTCACCAGCGGGGTGGAGGGGCCGATGTTCGCCGCGTCGCCCATCTTCGTCGCCTTCGTGCTGTGCATCACGGGCTACAGCGACGTGTCGTACGACGGCACCGCGTTCGCGTCGGTGCTCTCCAGCGGAATCCGCGGGCGCCAGGATCGCTGGGGCCGGATCCTGGGCGCCGCCTGCGTGGGGGTTCCCCTCACGCTGCTGACGGCGGTGGTCACGGCCGTGATCGGCGGGCACGTCGGCCTCCTCCCCGCGATCCTCGGCGGCGCGCTGGGGCTCCTGCTCGCGGGATACGCCGTGAGCGCGGTGTCCTCCGCGCTCCTCGTCACCCCGGTGGCGGCGCCCGGCGACAACCCGTTCAAGTCCGTGCCGGGCCAGACGTTCGTGAGCGGCCTGCTCGTGTTCGTCGTCCTGGCCGCCTGCGCCGTGCTCGCCGCCCCCGCCCTCATCCTCACCGGCATCGCGGTGGGCACCGGGCAGGGCCTCTTCGGCTGGCTCGCCCTCGGGGTCGGAATCGCTGTCGGCGCGGTCGCGGTCGCGGTGGGCGTCGCGGTCGGCGGACGCACGCTGGAGCGCACCGGACCCGACCTGCTCCAGCGGATCAAGGCGTTCCCCGTGGCCTGATCGCGCACGGCGCCGAGGCGAGGCGTCCGATGCGCCGAGAGAGAACGCGCGGCGACGACGGGTGCGCGCCACGACCCGCTGTGATGGGGTGGGCGGATGACGAGCGTTCTCCTCCTCGGCGGCACCGGATGGCTCGGCGGCCGGATCGCGGCGTCGTGGCTGGCCTCCGGTGCCTCCGTGACCTGTCTCGCGCGCGGGGGACGACCGGCGCCCGACGGAGCGCGCCTGATCGTCGCCGACCGCGACGCGTCCGACGCCTACGACGCGGTGCGCGAGGGGGAGTGGGACGAGGTCGTCGACGTCTCCTCGTCGGCGGAGCAGGTGCGTGCGGCCGCCGCGGCGCTGGCGGGCTCCGCCCGGCACCTGACCTACGTCTCGAGCGTCTCGGTGTACGCCGACTCGGCCACGCGGGGCGCGGACGAAGGCGCCGAGGTGGTCGCGCCCGCCCGGGCGGGCGACCCGCCCGACTATGCGCGCGAGAAGTCGGCCGCCGAGGCCGCGGTGCGCGCCGCCGTCCCCCGCCGGGCGGCGGTCGTCCGGCCCGGACTCATCGTCGGCCCGGGCGATCCCACCGATCGATTCGGCTACTGGGTCTCGCGCTTCGCGATGGCCGGCGACGGACCCGTGCTGATCCCGGACGCGCGGGATGCCCCCGTGCAGGTGATCGATGTCGACGACCTCGCCGCGTTCATCGTCGGACTCGGGCGCGACGCCGTCGCGCGGACGGTGAACGCCGTCGGCGAGGTCGTCCCCTTCGGGGAGATGATCGCCGCCGCGCGCGACGCCGCCGGGCACACGGGCGGGCTCGTCGCGGTCGCGCCCGACGAGCTCCTCGCCCTCGGCGTCGGCCACTGGGCGGGGCCGCGCTCGCTCCCGTTGTGGCTCCCCGCCGACATGCCCGGCTTCGCGACGCGCTCCCACACCGAGTTCCTGCGGTGCGGCGGTCGGCTCCGCCCGCTGCGCGACACCCTCGACGCCACCCTCGCCGACGAACGCCGGCGCGGTCTCGACCGGCCGCGCCGGGCCGGGCTCACCCGCGCCGAGGAGCTCGAGGTGCTCACCGGTCGCCATCCGTGAGTCCCCTCGATTTGCCCCGGCGGGTTCGGGGGCGCTATCGTCACGGCATGCTCTCGGCCGCGACCACCGTCTCGACGGTGTCCGTCGTGCGCCGACGCCCCGCCCGTCTGGGCGACCGCCGACTCTAGGCGACCTCGCGCGCTCCCCGCCATCCGGGTCGAGCCGTGGGAGTCGCCGTCGCCGGTCCCGGCCGCCCGCATCGTGCGGGGCGGCACCCACCCAGACAATAAGGTTGAACAATGACCTACTCGGTCGCCGTCTCCGGCGCTTCCGGCTACGCCGGCGGCGAGATCCTGCGCCTGCTCGCCGCCCATCCCGACATCGACATCCGCACCGTCACCGCGCACGCGAACGCCGGGCAGCCGCTCATCGACCACCAGCCGCATCTGCGCTCGCTCGCGCACCTGACCCTCCAGGACACGACGCCCGAGGTCCTCGCCGGCCACGACATCGTGTTCCTCGCCCTGCCGCACGGTCAGTCCGCGCAGTACACGGATGCCCTCGCCGACGTGCCCCTCGTCATCGACGCCGGTGCCGATCACCGGCTGACGTCGGCGGATGCCTGGGATCGGTTCTACGGCGGCGCGTTCAGCGAGCCGTGGGCGTACGGCGTGCCCGAGCTGCCGCTCGCAGGCGGTGGGACGCAGCGGCAGGCGCTCGCCGGAGCGACCCGGATCGCCGCCCCCGGGTGCAACGCCTCGACGGTCGCGCTCAGTCTCGCCCCCGGCGTCGCCGCGGGGGTGATCGATGCGTCCGACATCGTCACGGTCCTCGCGGTCGGGCCCTCGGGCGCGGGCAAGAGCCTGAAGACGAACCTCCTGGCATCCGAGATCCTCGGCACCGCCAACCCGTATGCCGTCGGCGGCACGCACCGGCACATCCCGGAGATCCGGCAGTCGCTCGTCGCGGCCGGCGCCGCCGGCGACGTGCGGATCTCGTTCACGCCGGTCCTCGTGCCGATGGCGCGGGGCATCCTCGCCACCTCGACCGCTCCGCTCGCCCCGGGCGTCACCGATGCGCAGGTCCGGGATGCCTGGGAGGCGGCCTACGGGGGAGAGACGTTCGTCCAGCTCCTCCCCGAGGGGCGGTTCCCCCGGACGGCCGACGTCCTCGGGGCGAACACCGCCCTGCTCGGCCTGGCGATCGACCGCGCGGCGAACCGCGTGGTCGTGGTCGCCGCCGTCGACAACCTCGTCAAGGGCACCGCGGGTGCCGCCATCCAGTCGATGAACATCGCCCTCGGCCTCCCCGAGGCCACGGGCCTGACCGTGAACGGAGTGGCCCCGTGAGCGTCACCGCCCCCGCAGGATTCACCGCCGACGGCGTCGCGGTCGGTCTCAAGTCGACCGGCAAGCCCGACGTCGCCGTCGTCGTCAATCAGGGCCCTCTCAAGGTCGGCGCGGCCGTCTTCACGAGCAACCGTGCGAAGGCCAACCCCATCCTCTGGTCCACGCAGGTCATCCAGGACGGCCTCGTCGAGGCGATCGTGCTGAACTCGGGTGGGGCGAACTGCTTCACCGGAGCGTTCGGCTTCCAGACCACCCACCAGACCGCGGAGAAGGCGGCGGAGCTCCTCGGCGTGAGCCCGGGCGACGTGCTCGTCTGTTCCACGGGCCTCATCGGCACCGGCGACGAGGTCTTCCGCGCGAAGGTGCTCCAGGGCACCGAGCTCGCGATCGCGGGGGCGACCCCCGAGGGCGGCGAGGACGCCGCGCGGGCCATCATGACGACCGACACGGTACCCAAGACGAGCACGTTCCGCGGCGACGGCTGGACGATCGGCGCGATGGCGAAGGGCGCGGGCATGCTCGCCCCGGGCCTGGCGACGATGCTCGTCGTCATCACCACGGACGCCGTCCTCACCGCCGAGGAGGCCGACGCGCACCTGCGCTCGGCGACGCGCGTGAGCTTCGACCGGCTGGATTCCGACGGCTGCATGTCGACGAACGACCAGGTGACACTGATGGTCAGCGGCGCGAGCGGGGCGACGCCCGACCCCGACGCGTTCCGCACCGCGCTCCACGACGTGTGCCTCGACCTGGCCGGTCAGCTCCAGGAGGATGCGGAGGGGGCGAGTCACGACATCACGATCCGCGTCGTCGGCGCCGCCTCCGAGGACGACGCCGTCGAGGTCGGCCGCTCGGTCGCCCGCAACAACCTCTTCAAGGCCGCGATCTTCGGCAACGACCCCAACTGGGGGCGGGTGCTCGCCGCGATCGGCACGACCCGGGCGTCCTTCGACCCGTACGCCGTCGACGTGAGCTTCAACGGCGTCCGCCTGTGCAGCGCGGGGGCCCCCGACCGCCCGCGCGAGGAGGTCGACCTGACGCCGCGCGCCACCGACGTGCTCATCGACCTCCGGGCGGGCGACGCCGCGGCGACGATCCTCACGAACGACCTGACGCACGACTACGTCCACGAGAACAGCGCGTACAGCTCATGACCGGCGCCGACAACGTCCAGCACACGACGCCCGAGGAGGCGGCCGAGAAGGCCGCCGTCCTCATCGAGTCGCTGCCGTGGCTGCAGCGCTTCCGCGACCAGATCGTCGTCGTCAAGTACGGCGGCAACGCCATGGTCTCCGAAGAGCTGCAGGACGCCTTCGCGCAGGACATCGCCTACCTCCGCTTCGTCGGGGTCAAGCCCGTCGTCGTCCACGGCGGCGGGCCGCAGATCTCGCAGATGCTCGACCGCCTCGCGATCCCGAGCGAGTTCAAGGGCGGCTATCGCGTCACCTCCACGGAGGCGATCAGCGTCGTCCGGATGGTCCTCACCGGCCAGGTGAACCCCCAGCTCGTCGCGCGGATCAACGCCTTCGGCCCCTTCGCCGTCGGCATCTCCGGCGAGGACGCGGGCCTGTTCCGGGGGCGCCGTCGCGGCGTCGTCATCGACGGCACCGAGCACGACCTGGGCGCGGTCGGCGACGTGGTGGCCGTCGACCCGCAGTCGGTGCTCGACCAGCTCGCCGCGGGGCGCATCCCCGTGGTCTCCTCGATCGCACCCGACGGCGACAGCCCGGGACGCTCGCTCAACGTCAACGCGGATGCCGCGGCATCCGCCCTCGCCGTCGCGCTCGGCGCGTCGAAGCTCGTCGTGCTCACCGACGTGCCCGGCCTCTACGCCGACTGGCCGAACCGCGACTCGCTCGTCTCGCACCTGACGGCCGACGAGCTGCGCGAGATGCTGCCGCGCCTGGAGTCGGGGATGATTCCCAAGATGCAGGCGTGCCTCGACGCCGTCGACCAGGGTGTCGACACGGCGGCGATCATCGACGGACGCCAGCCCCACTCGGTGCTGGTGGAGATCTTCACGGAACACGGAATCGGAACAGAGGTGGTGGCGAGGTGACCGCGCCAGAAGAACAGCAGACCGGCACGACGATCTGGCGGGACGACGCGGCCCGCGACCTCGTGCGCAACTCCGGCGACCGGCTGGCGCTCTTCGTGCGCGGCGAGGGCTCGTCGCTGTGGGACGAGGACGGGCGCCGCTACCTCGACTTCCTCGGCGGGATCGCGGTGACCTCCCTCGGTCACGCCCATCCCGTGTTCGTCGAGGCGGTCGCCACGCAGGCGGCGACGCTCGCGCACGTCTCCAACTACTTCGCCACGCCGCCCCAGCTCGCCCTGGCCGCGGAGCTGAAGCGTCTGGCCGGGACGGGCCCGCAGGGTCGCGTCTACTTCGGGAACTCCGGCGCCGAGGCCAACGAGGCCGCGTTCAAGCTCGCGCGGCTGCACGGCGCCGCACGTGAGGGCATCCCCGCCAAGCCGCGCATCCTGGCGCTGGAGAACGCCTTCCACGGTCGGACGATGGGAACGCTCGCCCTGACCGGCAAGCCGCAGATGCGGGCGCCGTTCCTGCCGATGGTGCCCGGCGTCGAGTTCATCGAATCGACGGTGGAGGCGCTCGAGGCGGCGATGGACGACCGCGTCGCGGCTCTGATCGTCGAGCCCATCAAGGGCGAGGCCGGCGTCCTCGACCTGCCCGAGGGGTTCCTCGCCGCCGCCCGCGAGATCACGGCGCGCCACGGCGCCCTCCTGATCATCGACGAGATCCAGACCGGCGCCGGCCGCACGGGCGTGTGGTTCGCCTTCCAGCGGGAGGGTATCGTCCCCGACGCCATCACCGTCGCCAAGGGCATCGGCGGGGGCTTCCCCATCGGTGCGCTCATCACGTTCGGCGCGGCGAGCGACCTGTTCTCCCCGGGCACGCACGGCTCGACGTTCGGCGGGAACCCGCTCGCCACGGCCACGGCGCTCGCCGTCCTCGGCGAGATCGATCGCGCCGGGCTCGTCGAGAACGCGCGGGTGCGCGGCGAGCAGCTGCGCGCCGCCATCGCCGGGATCGACTCGTCGCTCGTGGCGGAATGCCGCGGCCGCGGTCTGCTCGTGGGGATCGCCCTCACCGCGCCGGTCGCGACGGCGGTGGTCGCCGCCGCCCAGCAGCACGGACTCATCGTCAACGCGGCGAACGAGTCGACGATCCGCATCGCTCCGGCCCTGACGATCGGCGACGTCGAGATCGACGAGTTCGTCGACCTGTTCGCCCGCGCCCTGCACACCGTGCAGGACGCCCTGCTCCTCGACGAGACACCCACGGAGGTTCCCGCATGACCCGCCACCTGCTGCGCGACGACGACCTGAGCCCCGCCGAGCAGGCCGAGATCCTCGATCTCGCGCTCTCGCTCAAGCAGGACCGCTGGAAGCTGAAGCCGCTCGCCGGCCCGCAGACCGTCGCGGTCATCTTCGACAAGAGCTCGACGCGCACGCGCGTGTCGTTCGCCGTGGGGATCGCCGACCTCGGCGGTTCGCCCCTGATCATCTCGACGGCCAACAGCCAGCTGGGCGGCAAGGAGACCCCGTCGGACACCGCGCGCGTGCTGGAGCGTCAGGTCGCCGCCATCGTGTGGCGCACCTACGCGCAGGCGGGCCTGGAGGAGATGGCCCGCGGGACGACCGTGCCCGTCGTCAACGCGCTGAGCGACGACTTCCACCCCTGTCAGCTGCTCGCCGACCTCCTGACGATCCGAGAGCACAAGGGCGAGCTGACGGGCCTGACTCTGACCTTCTTCGGCGACGGGACCTCGAACATGGGTCACTCGTACGTGCTCGCCGGTGTCACGGCCGGGATGCACGTCCGCGTCGCCTCGCCCGAGTCCTACGCGCCTCGCCCCGACGTCGTCGCCGACGCCGACCGCATCGCGCAGGCGACCGGCGGCTCGGTGACGCTGTACACCGACCCCGACGAAGCGGCCGCGGGCGCCGACGTCATCGTCACCGACACGTGGGTGTCCATGGGCAAGGAGGAGGAGAAGGCCGCACGCCTGCGCGACCTCGGTCCGTACAAGGTGACGGCCGAGACGATGGCCCTCGCCGCGGCCGACGCGATCTTCATCCACTGCCTGCCCGCCGACCGCGGATACGAGGTGGACGCCGCCGTCATCGACGGCCCGCAGAGCGTCGTGTGGGACGAGGCGGAGAACCGGCTGCACGCCCAGAAGGCTCTGCTGGTGTGGCTGCTGCGTCAGCAGTAGCCCGCGCGATCTCCGGCCCTGCGCGCCTGCAGGGCATCGATCTGGCGCGCGGGCTCGCGGTCCTCGGGATGCTCGCCGCGCACCTCGTGGCCCTGCCGACGTGGGACTGGCGCGACCCCGCGACGTGGACGGACATCGTCAACGGGCGCTCGTCCATCCTGTTCGCGACCCTCGCCGGGGTCTCGATCGGGCTCGTGACCGGCGGCTCGCGGCCGCTTCCCCCCGGGCCCGCTCCGGCACGCGCCCGGCGGGCGCTGACGGCGCGTGCGGCGCTGCTGTGGGTGATCGGTCTCGGCCTCATCGCCACGCACGTGCCCGTGTTCGTGATCCTCCCCGCCTATGCGCTGCTGTTCCTCCTCGCGGTACCGCTCCTCCGGCTGCGCGCGCGGACGCTGTGGGTGCTCGCGGGCGCGCTCGCCCTCGTGACGCCGTGGCTGCAGCCGGTCGTCGACGCGCTGCCGCTCTGGCACGGCGAATCGGGCGCGGTGCTCATGCTGGTGGTGGGATGGCATTACCCCGCGCCGATCTGGGCGACGTTCCTCGTGGCGGGCCTCGCCGCGGCGCGCTCCGACCTCACGGCCTCGCGGACGCCGGTCGCGCTCCTGGCCGCGGGTGGCGGGGTCGCGGCACTCGCCGCCGCCCTCGATGCCGTGACCGGGATCGGCAGCCGGGGTGACGGCTCCTTCCTCGCGACGGTCCTGAGCGCCCGCCCCCATTCCGGCGGGCTGCTGGAGGTCGCCGGCTCGGGCGGCTTCGCGCTCGCAGTGGTCGGTCTGTGCCTGCTCGTGTGCCGCCTCGACGCCGCGGCCGCGGTCTCCTTCCCGCTGCGCGCGGTCGGCTCGATGCCGCTGACCGCATACACGGGCCAGATCCTGGTGTGGGCCGTCGTCGCCGCCGCCGTGCTCGGCGACGTGGGGGATCTGGGCGGCATGCGGCGTCTGGGGCTGTTCTGGGCGTTCGCGATAGGGACGGTGTCGTTCTGCACGCTGTGGGCGATGCGGTGGGGCCGTGGACCGCTCGAGCGTCTCGTGGCGCGCGCGGTCCGATGGGTCGTCCCGCCCGAGGGCACGGGATCGAAGCGGGGGATCGGGGCTCTGTAGGCTGGGCCGGTGACTGATACCTCCGCGCACGGCACCAACGAGGGCGCACTGTGGGGCGCCCGCTTCGCCTCCGGCCCGTCGCCCGAGCTCGCGGCGCTGAGCCGTTCCACGCACTTCGACTGGGTGCTCGCGCCGTACGACCTGGCCGGATCGCACGCCCACGCGGCGGCGCTCGCTGCCGCCGGATATCTGACGGCGGACGAGGAGGAGCGGATGCACGCGGGGCTGGACGCCCTGCTCTCCGCCTGGTCGGACGGCAGGCTCGTCGCGGCGGAGGGCGACGAGGACGTCCACGGCGCCCTGGAGGCGGCGCTGATCGCCGAGGTCGGGAGCGAGCTGGGCGGCAAGCTCCGCGCGGGACGCAGCCGGAACGATCAGATCGCGACGCTCGTGCGGCTGTACCTGCTCGACCACGCCCGGATCATCGCGCGCGATCTGCTACGCGTCATCGACGCCGTCGTGGCACAGGCCGAGGCGCATCCGGATGCCATCATGCCCGGGCGCACCCACCTCCAGCACGCGCAGCCCATTCTCCTGGCGCATCATCTGCAGGCCCACGCGTGGCCGCTGGTGCGGGACCTGGAGCGTCTGCGCGACTGGTCCGTGCGTGCATCCGTGTCGCCGTACGGCGGCGGGGCGCTCGCCGGCGCGACCCTGGGCCTCGATCCCCAGCTCGTGGCGGAACGTCTCGGTCTCGCCCGCCCCGCGGAGAACTCCATCGACGGCACGGCGGCGCGCGACGTGGTCGCCGAGTTCGCGTTCATCGCCGCCATGATCGGCGTCGACCTCTCGCGCTTCGCGGAGGACATCATCATCTGGAACACGCGGGAGTTCGGCTTCCTCACGCTCGATGACGGCTACTCGACCGGCTCGAGCATCATGCCGCAGAAGAAGAACCCGGATATCGCGGAGCTCGCCCGGGGGAAGGCGGGGCGGCTCATCGGCAATCTCTCGGGGCTGCTCGCGACGCTGAAGGCACTGCCGCTGGCATACAACCGCGACCTGCAGGAGGACAAGGAGCCGGTCTTCGACTCGGTCGCCACGCTCGAGGTCGTGCTGCCCGCGTTCGCGGGCATGGTCGCTACGGCGCGCTTCGACACCGATCGGATGGCCGCGCTCGCACCGGCGGGGTTCTCGCTCGCGACGGATGTCGCGGAGTGGCTGGTGAAGCAGGGCGTCCCCTTCCGCGACGCGCACGAGATCTCCGGCGAGCTGGTGCGGGCGTGCGAGGAGCGGGGGATGGGCCTGGAGGATGCCGACGACGCCCTCCTTTCGGCGGTGTCGCCCCTGCTGACGCCCGCGGTGCGCGATGTCCTCTCGATCGACGGGTCGGTGGCCAGCCGCACCGGCGTCGGCGGGACGGCGGGAGTGCGGGTGGCGGAGCAGCGCGCCGCGCTCATCGCGAGAGCGCAGTCGAGTGCGGCATCGCTGCTCGCCTGATCATCGCCATCAAATAAGTCCGGGGCTTCTTTTTGTGGAAGTATCAGTAATATACTGATGAGATGATCGCTGCCGTCATCGCCGACATCGTCGGATCGCGCGGGATCGCCGACCGAGCCGCCGCCCAGGCCGCCCTCGAGGAGGCCCTGGCCCGAGCGGAGGAGATGCTCCCGCCCACCGTCACCCGGATCCACCCCCTTCGTGCGGTGGTGGGCGACGAGCTGCAGGGCACGTTCGCCGATCTGCGCAGCGCCCTGGCCGCGACCCTGCTCCAGCGGCTCCTGCTCCCGAGCGGGATCGACCTGCGGTTCGGCATCGGTCTCGGCGAGATCGAACAGGTGCCCTCCGCCGTCGGAGAGCTCTCCGAGGGGCCGGCATGGTGGGCCGCCCGCGCCGCCGTCGAGCACGCTGAGGAGCTCGCACGACGCGACGTGCCGTCCGCGCGCACGTGGGTGCGGGCCTCGACGGACGAGCCCCGCACCGCCGACCTCGTCCGGATCGCCAACGCGGGGCTGCTCGCGCGTGACCGCGTCATCGGCCAGTGGAACGACCGGGCACGTCGCCTCGTCGCCGGCCGTATCGGCGGCGCCACGCAGCGGGAGCTCGCCGAGGCGGAGGGCGTCAGCCAGTCCGCGGTGTCGCAGAGCCTCTCCTCCGCCGGGGCCGCCGCGATCGTCGCCGCCTACGAGGAGCTGGTCGCCGCGGGCGCGGCGTGAGCGATCATACGAGCGCGAGCGGCACGATCCCGGCCACCGCGCACGCCCACAGCAGGCTCGCGAGGGTTCCCACGATGAAGCGCTCGCGCGCGGCCGGGGTGGCCAACTCGCTGAAGCGGCCGATGCCCTTGAGGGCGACGAGGACCGCGATCGCCGCCGGAAAGCCCGCCACGATGCTGAGCGCGGCGGCCACACGCTCGAGGTAGCCGATCGTCGTCCCCCCGCGCAGGATCTCCTCCTGGCGCGGGGCGCCGCCGGTCGTGCCTCGGTCCGCCATGAGCTCGACGAGGATGCCGCCGCGATCGCCCTCGGCCGTCTTGCCGCCGTCCGCGATGCTCAGCACCCAGCGCACGAAGGGGTCGCCGCCGAACGTGGCGAGGGCGACAGCGAGCAGCGCGATCACCGCGCCGACGACGGGCGAGAGGCGCCAGGGCAGGACGGCGACGACGACGAGGCACAGGGCGACCAGCCCTCCCGCCACCAGCAGCGGCACCGTCCGCGGCCGCCGCACGGACACCGTCACGAGCACGAGCGCGCCGCACAGTGCGAGGAACACGAAGACCGCCACGACGATCGGGGCGATCTGGTCCAGGCCGGGCGCGCTCACGCGGGCCAGTCTGGCACGGGCGGCGGACATCGGCGCCCGGGAGCGCCGCAGAGGCGCTGATAGCCTGGGACGCGTGCCTGAACACGTCGCGACCCCGACCGGCGATGCGCCCGCGCGCGCGCTGACGCCCGCCAACGACCCGGCCTTCGACAACGTCTGGGACGAGATCGTGTGGCGCGGACTCGTGCACGTCTCGACCGACCAGGAGTCGCTGCGCGAGCTGCTCGCGGGCGATCCGATCACGTTCTACTGCGGGTTCGATCCGACCGCCCCGAGCCTGCACCTGGGAAACCTCGTGCAGCTGCTGACCATGCGCCGTCTGCAGCTCGCCGGCCACAAGCCCCTCGGGCTCGTCGGCGGGTCGACGGGGCTCATCGGTGATCCGCGTCCGACGGCCGAGCGCACCCTCAACACCAAGGACACCGTCGCCGAGTGGGTCGGCTACCTGCGCTCGCAGGTCGAGCGCTTCCTGAGCTTCGAGGGTGACAACGCCGCACGCATGGTCAACAACCTCGACTGGACGGCTCCGCTGTCCGCGATCGACTTCCTCCGCGAGGTGGGCAAGCACTACCGCGTCGGGACGATGCTCAAGAAGGACGCCGTCAGCGCGCGCCTGAACTCCGAGGCCGGGATCAGCTACACGGAGTTCAGCTACCAGATCCTGCAGGGCATGGACTACCTCGAGCTGTACCGGCAGTACGGCTGCGTGCTCCAGACCGGCGGCTCGGACCAGTGGGGGAACCTCACGAGCGGCACGGACCTCATCCACCGGGTCGAGGGGACGTCGGTCCACGCGATCGGCACGCCGCTGATCACCAACAGCGACGGCACGAAGTTCGGCAAGAGCGAGGGGAACGCCGTCTGGCTCGATCCCGCCATGTGCAGTCCCTACCGGATGTACCAGTTCTGGCTGAACACGGACGACGCCGACGTCCTCGAGCGACTGCGGATCTTCACGTTCCTGACGCGCGCGGAGATCGAGGAGTACGGACGCCTCGTCGCGGAGGAGCCCTTCCGGCGTGCGGCGCAGAAGCGGCTCGCGCTCGAGGTGACGACGTTCGTGCACGGCGCGGAGGCCGCGGCCGCCGTGATCGCGGCCTCCGAGGCGCTCTTCGGGCAGGGCGATCTTGCGACGCTGGACGCGTCGACCCTGCGCAGTGCGCTCGAGGAGCTGCCGCACGCCGAGGTCGCTCCGGGGTCCTCGGTGCTCCAGGCGCTGGTGGACACGGGGCTGGTCGCAAGCCTCTCGGAGGGCCGACGGGCGATCGCGCAGGGCGGGGTCTCGATCGACGGCGTCCGGGTGGAGGACGAGGGGGCGAGCGTCGAGGGGCGACTGCCGGGCGGGGTCTCGGTCCTGCGCCGCGGCAAGAAGACGCTCGCGGGCCTGTTCGTCGCCGGGCGCTGAGCGCGCGGACGCCATGCCGTTCACGCCCTCGCACGCGGTGGTCGCGCTGCCGTTCGCGCGCACGCCGTTGGTCCCGGCGGCCATCGCCATCGGTGCGATGGCACCCGACCTCCCGCTGTTCGTGCGGATCGCGCCGTTCAGCTACCAGACGACGCACACGAACCTCGCGCTGTCGGCGGGCCTCGCGCTCGCCCTGTGCCTCGTCTGGTGGCTGCTGCTGCGGCCCGCCGTGCGCGAACTGGCTCCCGAGCCGATCGCGCGGCGGCTGCCGGAGGAGTGGGATGCCACGGGCGTCGCCGCGTGGCGCGCGGTGCGGGCCTCCCGTCCCGGGGCCCGCTCCGCCGTGTGGCGCGGGCCCGCGGCGTGGATCGCCCTCCTGATCGTCTCCGCGCTCCTGGGCGTCGCCTCGCACATCGCGTGGGATGCCTTCACGCACGAGGGGCGCTGGGGGACGCGCCTGTTCCCGGCGCTCGCCGACACCTGGGGGCCCCTCGCGGGCTACACGTGGGTGCAGCACGCGTCGAGCGCGCTCGGACTCGTCGTCCTCGCCGTGTTCGGCGCGCTGTGGCTGTCGCGCCGTCCGACCGTCCCGCCGACGCCCCGGGTCCTGCCGCGCGGGGTCCGCGTCGCCTGGGTCGCCGCCCTCCCGCTGCTGCTCGTCCTGGCCGTCGGCATCGGGCTCGCGGTCTACGGGCCGCTCACGCCGGAGTGGACCGTCCGGCATCTCGCCTACCGGGTGCTGCCCCCCGCCTGTGCGGTGTGGGGCGCTCTCACCGTCGCGCTGTGCGCGGTGATCGTCTTCCGCCGCCGGCAGCTCGGCCGCGCGGGACGCGAATAGCCGAACACCTGGTCGCAGGGTAATGTGAACGTGCGCATCGAAGGCGAGGGCATGGTGTCGACAGGCGAGGAACGCACGCGCACCGCGAGCATCCGCGATGTCGCACGCGTCGCCGACGTGTCGTACCAGACGGTCTCGCGCGTGCTGAACGGGCATCCGTCCATCCGGCCCGAGACCAAGCAGCGCGTCCTGGACGCGATGGCGGAGCTGCGGTACCGGCCCAACCAGGCGGCACGCGCCCTCGTCACCAGCCGCTCGCGCACCCTCGGCGTGATCCTCGGGTCGAGGGGGGAGTACGGCCCGTCCTCCAGTGTCGCCGCGCTCGAAGACGCCGCCCGGGCGCGCGGGTACTGGGTCAACTCGGCGTACCTGGGCGACACGCGTCCCGAGACGATCCGCGCCGCGGTGGAGCACCTGCGCCGCCAGGCGGTCGAGGGGATCATCGTGCACGCCCCTCAGGTGCGCGTGTTCGACGTCCTCGCCGACCTCGACGTCGACGTTCCCTACCTCGGCCTGCACTCGGCGGCGCGCGGGATCGCCGAGATCGCCGACGACCAGATGCGCGGCGCGCGGCTGGCGACCGAGCACCTCATCGCCCTCGGGCACGTCGAGATCCTCCACCTCGCCGGTCCCCAGGACTGGATCGAGGCGGAGAGCCGCATGCGCGGCTATCTGCACGCGCTGTCGGACGCCGACCTCCCGACGCGCCCGCCGATCCTCGGCGACTGGACGGCCGACTTCGGCTACCACGCGGCTATGGAGCTGTCCCGCCGGCTCGACTTCACGGCGGTGTTCGCGGCCAACGACGCCATGGCGCTGGGTCTCCTGCACGGATTCCGCGACGTCGGACTCGACCTCCCGCGCCAGCTGAGCGTCGTGGGCTTCGACGACATCCCCATCGCGCGCCACGCGTGGCCCCCCCTGTCGACGGTGCATCAGAACTTCGCCGGGCTCGGGGAACGGGCCGTCGAGGCGCTGCTGCGCGCGATCGGCGCGGAGCCCGGCTCGGCCGATGCGACGGAGGTCGCGGCGCCGACGCAGCTCGATGTGGAGCCCCGACTCATCGCCCGCGAGTCCTCCGCACCGCCCGCCGCACACGGTCGATGACGTCTCGATAACAGGGCGATAACGGCCCGACGACGCGATTGACACGGGCGCGTCGAGGGTGCACGATGATCAAGCGATGTGAACGGTCACATTGCGAGTCAACGACTGACCACCATGAGACGACGAGGAGGTCGCGCACAATGACGGATGCAGTTCCGATCCTCGAGATGCGCTCCATCACGAAGGAGTTCCCCGGCGTCAAGGCGCTCAGCAACGTGTCGATCACGGTCGAGGCGGGCGAGGTGCACGCGATCTGCGGCGAGAACGGGGCCGGCAAGTCGACCCTCATGAAGGTGCTCTCCGGGGTGTACCCGCACGGCACCTACAGCGGTGAGATCTGGTTCCGGGGCGGCGTCGTGCAGTTCAAGGACATCCGCGCCAGCGAGCAGGCCGGCATCGCGATCATCCATCAGGAGCTCGCACTCATCCCCGAGCTGTCGATCACCGAGAACATCTTCCTCGGCAACGAGATCGAGCGCGGTGGCGTGATCGACTGGGGCCGGGCGCGACTGCGCGCGGTCGACCTGCTCGCGCGCGTCGGCCTGCGCGACGACCCGGACACGCAGATCAAGCACCTGGGCGTCGGAAAGCAGCAGCTCGTCGAGATCGCGAAGGCGCTCGCCAAGGACGTGAAGCTCCTCATCCTCGACGAGCCGACCGCGGCCCTGAACGAGGACGACTCCCAGCACCTGCTCGATCTGATCCTGTCGCTGAAGGGCAAGGGGATCACGTCGATCATCATCAGCCACAAGCTCAACGAGATCGAGCAGATCGCCGACTCGATCACGATCATCCGCGACGGCCGCACGATCGAGACGCTCGATCTGCGCGGCGGCGGCGTCGACGAGGACCGGATCATCCGGGGGATGGTCGGCCGCTCGCTGGAGAGCCGCTTCCCCGACCGCACGCCGCACATCGGCGAGGTGTTCTTCGAGGTGCGCGACTGGACGGTGCGCCACCCGCAGATCCCCGAGCGCCTCGTCGCGAAGCACTCGAACCTGTACGTCCGGCGCGGTGAGATCGTCGGCATCGCCGGGCTGATGGGCGCGGGGCGCACCGAGCTCGCGATGAGCATCTTCGGGCGCTCCTACGGCGTGTGGGAGTCGGGCCAGATCTTCATCGACGGCGAGGAGGTCGTCCTCAAGGACGTCGAAGCCGCGATCGACCACGGCCTGGCCTACGTCAGCGAGGACCGCAAGGTGCTCGGCCTCAACCTGCTCGACACGATCAAGCGCTCCGTCGTCTCGGCGAAGCTGCGCAAGATCGCCCGGCGCGGGGTCATCGACCCCTATGCGGAGAGCGACGTCGCGGAGGACTACCGCAAGCGACTGCGCATCAAGACGCCGAACGTCGACGTCGGGGTCTCCAAGCTCTCCGGCGGGAACCAGCAGAAGGTCGTCCTGGCGAAGTGGATGTTCACCGACCCCGATCTGCTGATCCTCGACGAGCCGACGCGCGGCATCGACGTCGGCGCGAAGTACGAGATCTACGCGATCATCCAGCAGCTCGCCGCGCAGGGCAAGGGCGTGATCCTCATCTCCAGCGAGCTGCCGGAGCTGCTCGGCATCTCGGATCGCATCTACACGATCTTCGAGGGGCAGATCACCGACGATCTGCCCGTGGCCGAAGCGACCCCCGAGACCCTCATGCGCAGCATGACCTCCGTACGACAGAAAGCACACCGATGACCACCGAGACGGTTTCCACGAAGTCCAGCGGCGGACTCTCCGACCTGAAGAAGATGTTCGGAGCGGGGACGTCGTCCCTGCGCCAGTTCGGCATCCTCGCCTCCCTCATCGCGATCATCCTCGTCTTCCAGGTGTGGACGGGCGGCACGACGCTGTCCTCGCAGAACCTGATCAACGTGGTCAGCCAGCAGTCCTACATCCTCATCCTCGCCATCGGCATGGTGATGGTGATCATCATGGGCCACATCGACCTCTCAGTCGGCTCCGTCGCCGCCTTCGTCGGCATCGTGGTCGCCAAGTCGATGAGCGAGTGGAACGTGCCGTGGCCCTTCGCGATCGCGGTCGGTCTCGTCGTGGGTGTGCTCGTCGGTGCGTGGCAGGGTTTCTGGGTCGCCTACGTCGGCGTCCCGGCGTTCATCGTGACGCTGGCCGGCATGCTGATCTTCCGCGGCGCCAACCAGGCGATCGGGCAGTCGACCACGACGCCCGTGCCGCCCGAGTTCAGCTTCATCGGGTCGGGCTACCTGCCCGAGCTGCCCATCGCGCTCGACTTCAACGTCCTGACGATGCTGCTCGGACTCGTGGGCGTCGGCTGGATCGTCTACAACGAGATCCGCCTGCGTCGCCAGCAGCGCACGATCGGCGCGGATTCGGCTCCGGTGTGGGTGTCCGCGGTGAAGGTCGTGCTGCTGTCCGCGGCGATCCTGTGGGCCGCGTGGCTCTTCGCGACCGGTCGCCCCGGCACGAGCTTCCCGATCTCCGGCGTGATCCTCCTGGTGCTCGTCGTCGTGTACTCCTTCCTCACGAACAACACCGTGTTCGGCCGGCACATCTACGCCGTCGGCGGCAACCGCCTCGCCGCCGCGCTGTCGGGCGTCAAGGACCGCCGCGTCGACTTCCTGGTCATGATGAACATGTCGGTCCTCGCCGCGGTCGCGGGCATGATCTACGTCGGACGCGCCACCGCCTCGGGACCGCAGGACGGCAACGGCTGGGAGCTGGATGCCATCGCCGCCGTCTTCATCGGCGGAGCCGCCGTCTCGGGCGGCATCGGAACCGTCATCGGCTCGATCATCGGCGGGCTCGTCATGGCCTTCCTCAACAACGGTCTGCAGCTGATCGGCGCCGGAGCCGACACCGTCTCGATCGTCAAGGGCCTCGTGCTGCTGCTCGCCGTCGCCGTCGACGTCATCAGCAAGCGTCGCGGCGGCCCCTCCATCATCGGCCTGATCATGCGTCGGCGTGAGAAGACCGCCGATGTGATCACAACCGTCCCCGCCGTCGTCCCGACGTCGGGCACGAACGAGTCGAGCCAGCCGGCCGACCTCCCCAAGGTGTAGGTCCGGGAACGACTCGCCTCACCCTCACCAGAGAAAGTGATGAATCAATGAAGAGAATCGCTCTTGCGGCAGCCGCTGTGGCCGCCGTCACGGCACTCGCGCTGACCGGCTGCTCGGGCTCCGGGCGCGGCGGCGGCGCCGCCACCGAGAGCGCGGCGGCGGGCTTCGCAGCCGACGCGACCATCGGGATCGCCCTGCCGGACAAGACCTCCGAGAACTGGGTGCTCGCGGGAGACCTGTTCACGCAGGGCCTCAAGGACGCAGGCTTCAAGCCCGACGTGCAGTACGCACCCGCGTCCAACACGGTCGCCGAGCAGCAGAACCAGATCTCCGCCATGATCACCAACGGCGCGAAGGTCATCGTCATCGGCGCGAAGGACGGCAAGCAGCTCGGCACGCAGCTCCAGCAGGCTGCCGATGCCGGCGTCACGGTCATCGCGTACGACCGTCTGATCGAGAACACCCCGAACGTCAACTTCTACGTCGCGTTCGACAACTTCAAGGTCGGCGAGCTGCAGGGCCAGGCCCTGCTCGACGGACTGGCGCAGCGCTCGGGCCACGGTGCACCGTGGAACGTCGAGCTCTTCTCGGGCTCGCCGGACGACGCGAACTCGGCCGTGTTCTTCAACGGAGCGATGAAGGTGCTCCAGCCGAAGATCGACGACGGGACCCTCGTCGTGAAGTCGGGCCAGACCGAGATCGCGCAGACGGCGACCCAGGGCTGGAAGGCCGAGAACGCGCAGAGCCGCATGGACTCGCTCATGGTGGCCAACTACGGCTCCACCCCGATCGACGGCGTCCTCTCGCCCAACGACACCCTCGCGCGCGCGATCATCACCTCGGTGAAGCAGGCGGGCACCGACATCGCGAAGTTCACCGTCACGGGTCAGGACTCCGAGGTCGAGTCGGTCAAGTCGATCATGGCCGGTGAGCAGTACTCGACGATCAACAAGGACACCTCCCTCCTCGTGAAGCAGACGATCACCATGATCGAGGCGCTGCAGAAGGGTCAGGAGCCCGAGGTCAACGACACGACGCAGTACGACAACGGCGTGAAGGTCGTCCCGGCGTACCTGCTGAAGCCCGTCATCGTCACGAAGGAGAACGCGGCCGAGGCCTACGCCAACAACCCGAAGCTCCTCGAGATCGTGAAGGCCGCGGGCTGACCCGCACCGGCGCGAACGCAGCACACACACCGACGGCCCTCGCTCTGCGGAGCGGGGGCCGTCGGCCGTGCATGACGAGGGCATCACCACCAGGCGGGCTCGTCCCCGCCCCACGGGCGGGGCGGCGCGAACTCCACGGGGCCGCCCGGGTAGCGCACAGCGGGCGCCGCGGTGGTGATCCGGGTGCCCAACACGTCAAACGTCTGCGTGTGATCGGCGGGATCACCGATCCGCGGAGGCGGCTCGGGGGCGTCCGTGCGCGGCATCCCGAGCAGCTCCGCCGCCACGCGCCGCAGCGACGTCTCGGCGAGCCACGAGCCGCCGTTCCGGGCGCGGCGGTGCAGCAGCCGCATCGCCGCCGCCGCAAGGAGGTACCCCGCGCTGTGATCGAGCGCCTGTGCGGGCAAGGCGCCCGGCTCACCGGCGGCGGACTCGATCAGCGCGACGCCGCACGCCGCCTGCACGAGGCTGTCGAAGCCGCGTCGGTCGGGCTCGCCCCAGGCCGACAGGCGCAGCACGATGGTCCCGGGGTGGCGGGCGGCGAGAGCCTCGGGGGAGAGCCCGAGTCGGTCGAGAGCCGCGGGACGATAGCCGAGGGCGACGACGTCGGCCGCCGCCAGGAGCTCGTCGAACCGCGCCGCTCCGGCGGGCGTGGCGACATCCAGCAGGGCGGAGCGCTTGCCGTGCCCCGTGTCGAGGTGCTGGTTCGGCAGCTCCGGCAGGCGGGGAGGGTCCAGGCGCAGGACCTGCGCCCCGAGCAGTGCGAGGGTCCGGGTCGCGACGGGACCGGCGATGACCCGTGTGAGGTCCAGCACGCGGACGCCCCGCAGGGGCGCCGCCGGATCCTCCTGCGGGAGGGGGACCGGCGCGGCGTCGCCGAGAGGGCGGACCGCCACGACGGGGGTGGACCGGAGCGCGGCGTCCGCGCGAGGGTCCTCGGGTCGCACGGCCACGCACAGACCGTGCTCCGCGGCGACGGCGGTCACGACGGATGCGGTCTCCCGCCGAGCGAGAGCCTCGGCGACGGCGTCGCGCTCGCCGGCGGGATCGCCGTCGCGGGGCGAGAGCCCCAGGCCGCGCAGCAGCGCGGCCCGATGGTGCGGATAGTTCCCATGCGTGCGCACCCACCCGTCGCGGGTGCGGAAGAAGCCGGACAGCGGCGCGAAGGCGCGCACGGGTTCGCCGTCCACGCGGAACCAGCGCTCGCTCGAGTAGGCGACGCTCACGCGCACGGGATCGGGAGCGAGCGGGCTCGCCACCCCGGCGAGGCTCGCGGCGGCATCCGCCGCGGCGCCGACCGACCGCCCGGCGAGGCCGACGACATCGGTGCGGGCGGGAAGCCCCAGGGGAGCGCTCATGGAGGAACCGTACGCCGCGGGGTCGCGTAATCCCAGGCCGATCGGGGGATTCGCGACGACGGCGGTGCGCGACACGCCCGGGATGCGAGCATGATTTGCCGGATCCCCGGGACCCGCGTAAGTTATTACTTGTTCGCCCCACAGGGAAGAGCGGAGAGCCGGAAGGCCTCGCCCCCTCAAGCGGAGAACCACCCCCACACCGATCAGAACCCGAGTCTTTCTCGGCGAGATGATTCGTGAGGGGTCATCCGTTCGTGACATCGTCTTCGACGAATCGCGACGGAACCGGCGGCGCAAGCCGCCTGGTGAAGTTGCCCTGTGTGCTGGCTGTGAGGCTGGTGTGTGGGAGCGTCCGATCCTTGAGAACTCAACAGCGTGCACTTGTCATATGCCAAATAACCTCGACTCGACCTTTTTGGTTGGGTGAGATTCCTTTGGATCAAAGTCCGGCATCTTTGGGTGTCGGCATTCGGATAGTCAGCAATGAGTATCTCTTTGGTCAGTTCAA